>JAUWNW010000002.1 GCA_030612445.1 Candidatus Aminicenantota bacterium | reverse complement strand
GAAAGCCATCCGGAACAACGCGGGCATGGTTCCTCGAGAGAATCTCGAGGAGAGCGTTGTGAGGACAGGAAGGGATTTTCCCGCTGGGGGAAATCCCTGTCTTTTGGAGGGACTTACCCGTATTCAGGGCTTACATCACCTAAAAGTTTAAAAAATTGGAGGAACTCCTGGTTACTATTTGCTATTTCCCCTTTTCTAAGTAACATACATTTTGATATTTTTATAAATAGTTAAGGCGAACTTGAATTATTCACGGAGGATAGATTGCAAAAAGCTAAAAGTTTAGTTCTGACAGGGGTTTTTATCGGCTTATTGTGTCTATCAGCAGCCGCTCAAAGCGATCAGCAAGCAATTAAGGAGGAAATAGAACTGATTAACTTGGAGATTCTCCATCTGGGATTAAAATGGACTGCGGGAGAGACTTCCCTCAGTTACCTTAGTGAAAGCGAAAAAGTAAAACGATTGGGTAGATATTACCCCAGAAGAGGCAAGGAAGAGGACTTATTGTTTATAGAGCCCCTTTCTTCCCTTCCAAAGGAAATTGACTGGCGAGATAGTGGCGGAAAAAATTATTTAACTGTAATAAAAGATCAGGGAGACTGCGGCAGCTGCTGGGCTTTCTCAACTGTAGGTGTTATTGAAGCTAGGTATAATATTGAAAATGGGATGTACTCAACCCAATTGGATCTTGCTTCAAACAGGGTCGTATTTCCAAAATTGATGCCTGTGATCCCCCGTATCCTTGCTCTTGATTATCCTGACCTCTCTGAACAGGATTTAATATCCTGTTCAACTGCTGGAGATTGTAAGGGAGGCTGGGAGTCTGATGCCCTGGTATATATTAAAAACAGGGGGATTGTTTCTGAAGATTGTTTCTCTTATAAGGCAAAAGATGTGAACTGTGACCTTTGTGTGGATTGGCATAAAAAATTGACAAAAATTAAAAGATGGGGCTGGGTTACAAGAGCTTCTGTTGATAAAGAAACAATAAAGACCGCATTACAGGATGGGCCTTTGATATTTTATTTGGAGGTCTATTCTGATTTTTATAATTATCGATCAGGGATTTATCAACCTGTTCCCAGTGCTGTATATGAGGGGGATCACTCTATAGTTTTAATCGGTTATGATGAGAATGATGATTGTTGGGTATGCAAGAATTCCTGGGGAACAGAGTGGGGTGAGGATGGCTATTTTAAAATAATATTCGGAGTGTGTGAAACAGGCACCTATGTGATGAAAGCTGAAGGAGTGACTATGGTTAATAAAGCCCCTTCTCTTGACCCGATCCCTGATCAGAATGTCAAGGAAGGAGAGGAGCTGAGCTTACTTATTACTGCCTCTGACCCTGAAGGAGATAGCTTGACTTTTTCGGCGAAAAGTCTTCCCTCAGGTGCTGTTTTAAGTAGCTACGGCCTTATTAAATGGACTCCGGAATATACTCAATCTGGGGAGTATATTATAAATATCACCGTAAATGATGGCTCTCTGGATGATTCCCGGAATATGAAGATTACGGTAATCAATGTGAAGCAGGGAAAAGGAAAATACTAAGGAGTAAGGGCTATGAAACTAATTAGAGGGCTGGTTTTGGTTCTTATATTTTTAATTCTAAATTCGGATTCCGCTTTTGGTAAGAGCAGATTATATCTCTTCGGATTGGGAAATTTCATGAGAGATGCTGGGGGAGAAAGCGATTATGAAGCCGGGACAAATGATTTCCCTATTTCTTCTTCACATCAGACATTCGGCTTTGGGGCCGGCTTCAGTAAAGATTTCGGTCATTTTTTCTTAGGACCGCAAATAAGTTATAATCTAAATGGGACAACGATCCTGACCGATCCCTCTGATAATGACACTGTTAATATTAATACATATAGATTTGCCTCGCTGTTTTTTACTCTAGGATTTAATTTGGTGAATTCGGATTTGCTTCGCTTGTATATAAATGGAGGAGGCGGTGTAAGCTATACTTTAAATACAGATTCCAGGACCTATACTTCTCAAATGGGGTATGAGACTCAAATCTCTCCTCCGGACAGAAAATTTCCTCTTTCAGTTTTTGGCGGAACCGGACTTGACTTCAAGATATCCTCTAACCTAAGTATTATAATGAGCGGCCGTTATCAATATATTGAGTTTAAGCAGCCTCAGACAATGATAATCGTTCTCGCAGGAATTGCCATCCTTCTATAGTGATATTGGAAATAATTAAAAATTGTTGTGAAGCTAAAAAGAAGATAATATAATAATCTTTCTTTGCTGGAATTTATAAAAATTTAAAGGGATGGAGTGGATTTTATGGAAAAAAAAGAAGTTTTAGGACTTGTAGCGAAAAAACTGCGTATTCATGCTTTAAAAATGACTTCAAAAGCCGGTTCCGGGCATCCAACAACGTGTATGTCCATGGCGGAATTAGCAGCATGTTTGTTCTTTGATGAGATGCAGTATAATATCAATGACCCTTTTGACTGGGCCAATGATGAACTGGTGCTTTCTAAAGGACATGCTGCCCCTATCCTCTGGGCTGCTTATGCAGAAGCTGGGATAATTCCAGTTGAAGATCTGATGAACTTACGAAAAATTAATAGTCCGCTCGAGGGCCATCCCACTCCCCGCATGAAATGGATTAAAGCGGCTACAGGCTCGCTCGGACAAGGACTTTCCGTAGGAGTTGGAATGGCGGCTGCTCTGAAGCTAGCAAAGTCTCCCAGGAGAGTTTATGTTGTAATGGGAGACGGAGAGTGCGCTGAAGGTTCGGTCTGGGAAGCAGCCAACACTGCTTCTTATTTAAATCTGGATAATCTTTGCGCCCTAATTGATATAAACCGTCTGGCCCAATCTGAAGCTACCATGCACGGTTTTGACCTTAAGGCATATGAGAGAAAATTTAAGGCTTTCGGGTGGGAGGCTATCAAAATCGACGGGCATAAGATTGCGGATATTATCCAGGCATTTGAAGATGCACGCAAATCAGAAAAACCGACTGTTTTGTTGGCAAAAACCATTAAAGGCAAGGGAGTTAGTTTCCTCGAAGATAAAAACGGGTGGCATGGTAAACCGCTTAACCAAGAGGATCTGCAAAAAGCCTTGGACATGCTTGGCCCTATGCCGGAGCTGGATGCAAAGCAATTTGTCCGTAAACCGGATAAAGTTAAAGGTCCCAGGTTTTCAAAGGAATTTGATTTTAAAAAAAATATATATTCAAAAGACACTGCCACACGCCGCGCCTATGGAAATGCTTTAGTCAACCTGGGCAAAGCCGATATAAGGGTTGTCTCGATCGATGGAGATGTAAAGAATTCCACTTATGCGGAGGATTTTTTTAAAGCTTTTCCAAAGCGGTCTTTTCAGGGTTATATTGCCGAACAGAACATGGTGGGAATGGGAATCGGAATGGCGGCTAAAGGATTTCTTCCCTTTATGGCAACATTTTCAGCATTTTTGGGCAGGGCACATGACCAGATAAGGATGGCGGCATATTCGAATTCAAACATTAAACTAGCTGGTTCTCATGCAGGTATCAGTATAGGGGCTGATGGTCCTTCTCAAATGGGGCTGGAAGACCTTGCTATTTTCACTCCGATTCCGGGATGTGCTGTGCTTTATCCATGTGATGCTTATTCCGCTGAAGCCTGTGTTGAGTCTATGGCCAGGTATAATGGAATGGCTTATATCCGGACTACTCGTCCTGCAACCCCGATACTGTATAATAAAAAGGAAAAATTCCCTATTGGCAGCTCAAAAGTTATAAAAGAAAGCAACAAAGATATAGCAACCGTAATTGCTGCTGGGATAACAGTATTTGAAGCTTTAAAGGCATATAAAGAACTTAAAGCAGAAGGGGTTTTTATCCGTATTATAGATGCTTATTCAATTAAACCGCTGGATAAAGATAATATTATAAACCAGGTTGCTTCTGCCGGAAAAAAGGCAGTAGTAGTGGAAGACCATTACCCGGTAGGAGGCTTGGGAAGTGCAGTGGCGTCTGCTTTGGGCGGGAAAGCGGAATTTATCCATTTGGCTGTAAAAGATCTTCCACGTTCAGGGAAACCGGAAGAATTAATGGACAAATATGGGATATCTGCTTCCCATATTGTAGAGGCCGTGAGAAAACTAACCTGAACTGTTCATAAAAAATGTCGATGTTTATGATACCTCTCGTGAATAGTTCAGGCTAATAAAATTCCGTAAATAGGGAATAGAAAATAGTGAATAGGAAATGGGAAATCATTTTTTTTCTTTCTTTCCTGGTTTTTCTGACGATTTCTCTTTCTGCTCAGGCTGAAGAGGGGGTTGTAACTGCCGTATATGATGGGGATACGATCAAAGTAAGATTTGATAAGGGAAACACAGAGGTTGTCAGGCTTATCGGGATTAATTCTCCAGAGCTTAAGGACTCTCGGGAGAAAGTGCGCTTTATGGCGCTTATGGCAAAGAGGTTTGCCTATTATATATTGTATGGACAAAAAGTAAAACTGTCTTACGATTGGGAGAAACGGGACAAATACGGGCGCCTGCTTGCCTATGTTTTTTATGACTCTAAGCTTTTTAATGAGTTTATTCTAAGTAGGGGATTTGCTTATGTTTTTTTAAAGTATCCTTTCAGAGAAGATTACAGGCAGAGATTTGTTACAGCTTACCGTAAGGCAAGGAAAGCGGAAACAGGCTTGTGGAAAAAACAGCCGTATGATGTTATTGTGCCTGAAAAATGCAGGAGTCATATCGGAGATTTGATGAGGGTAAGGTTTTTTTGTGAAGATATTCAGCAAAAGGGGAAATTGATATTTCTACGTGCTATAGAACAAGGTTTTTCTGCAATCATTTATATAAGAGATAAACATCGTTTTTCGGATATCCAGAATCTAAAAGGAAGAGAGATCACAGTGACTGGGTTTGTTGAAGAATATAGAGGCAGCTTGCAGATGGTTTTATTTATGCCATCGCAGATTTTCACTTGAAATTGTTTGACATGGGGATTTGATAAACGTTAATATTTGTTAACCTGCCATGGGAATAATATTTTGTGAGGTATATTTATGAAAAATAAAAAATGGATTCCGGTTTTTTGGGTGTTATTAATATTCTTAACAGTGATTTCTTCGCAAGGAAAGCAGTCTTCTGAAAAAAAGGAATTCAAATACAATGAAGATGTATATAAAGCTATGCAGTGGCGCTGTATAGGGCCTTATCGCGGAGGAAGAGCTACTGCGGTGGCCGGGATACCAGGAGAACCCTATACCTATTATTTCGGCTCAACAGGGGGAGGAGTATGGAAGACAGAGGATGGCGGGATCAATTGGACTCCGGTTTCAGACGGTTTTTTTAAGACTGGTTCGGTAGGTGCGATTGCTGTATCAGAGTGGGATTCTAATGTCGTGTATGTGGGAATGGGAGAGGCGCCAATCCGGGGCAATGTATCTCATGGGGATGGTATGTATAAATCAACAGATGCCGGAAAGACCTGGAAACATATAGGGCTTTCAAATACCAGCCAGATATCCAGGATAAGAATACACCCCCGTAACCCTGACCTTGTATATGTTGCTGCTCTCGGCCATATTTACGGACCGAATAAGGAGCGGGGGATATTCAGATCCAAGGATGGGGGGCAGACTTGGAAGAAAGTGCTGTTCCGAAGTGATAAGGCTGGTGCTATAGATCTGATCCTTGCTCCAAATAATCCAAGAATTATTTTTGCATCTATTTGGGAAGCGGGACGTACTCCCTCTAGTTTAAAGAGCGGTGGCCCCGGGAGCGGGCTTTTTAAATCATCTGACAGCGGGGACAGCTGGGTAGAAGTTTCCCGGAACCAAGGGCTTCCTAAAGGTGAGCTTGGAAAGATCGGGATAACGGTATCGCCGGCAAAGACCGGTAGAGTTTGGGCTATTATAGAGGCTAAAAATGGGGGAGTTTTTCGTTCGGATGACGAAGGCGAAACCTGGACTAAAGTTAATGAAGAACGCAAACTGCGTCAGCGGGCCTGGTATTACAGCCGGATCTATGCAGATCCAAAGAGCAGCGAAACTGTATATGTTTTAAATACTGGGCTTTACCGTTCAGTTGATAGTGGAAAAACCTACTCTTCTATCAGGGTTCCTCATGGTGACAATCATGACCTCTGGATCGCTCCGGATAATCCGAACCGTATGATAAATTCAAATGACGGTGGAGCTAATGTTACTTATAATGGAGGAATTACGTGGACAGAGCAGGATAATCAACCCACAGCCCAATTTTATCATGTCACAACAGATGAGCGGTTTCCCTATTGGGTATATGGTGCCCAGCAGGATAACAGCACTGTTAGAATTGCCAGCCGGACTTCAGGAAGCGGGATTGACAGGACATCCTGGCATGCAGTAGGCGGGGGGGAAAGTGGATACATTGCACCCAGGACTGATAATCCTGATATTGTTTATGCTGGAAGTTACGGCGGCCTAATTACCCGCTGGGATTATAAAACCAGTCAGAGCCGGATTATATCACCCTGGCCTGAAAATCCCATGGGATGGGGTGCCGGTGACCTGAAATACAGGGTTCAATGGACTTTTCCAATCCTGGTTTCAAGATTCGACCCTAATGTTTTATATTGCGCTGCTCAGGTTCTTTTTAAATCCTTTAATGAGGGACAGAGCTGGACTGAAATAAGCCATGACCTTACAACCAATGATAAAAGCAAGCAGAAAAAATCCGGAGGTCCCATTACTTTTGATGATACTAGCGTGGAATACTACTGTACTATTTTTTCTCTGGCTGAGTCTGTGTTTGATCCGAATATCCTCTGGGTAGGGACGGATGACGGGCTTGTTCATATTACCAGAAATGGAGGAAATTCATGGCAGGACATAACTCCCAAACAAATGCCGAAATGGAGTCTTATAAGTATGATCGATACTTCAACTTTTGGGGCTGGGAGAGCATTTATAGCTGTTGATAGGCATGAACTGGATGATTTTTCTCCTTATATTTATAAGACGGATAATTTTGGGATGACCTGGAAAAAGATAACCAATGGACTTCCTGAAAATACGTTTGTCAGGGTTGTACGGGAAGATCCCGAACGGAAAGGCCTGTTATACGCAGGTACTGAGACGGGAGTATTCGTATCCTTTAATAGTGGAGAAAACTGGCAATCCCTTCAACTTAACCTGCCGGTTGTTCCTGTTCATGATATGGTCGTAAAAGAAGATGACCTGGTAATAGCTACTCATGGGCGTTCTTTTTGGATTTTAGATGACCTTTCCCCTCTGCAGCAGCTTACCCAGAAGGTATTAGAGTCAGATATTTTCCTATTCAGACCCATAGCAGCTTACAGGATGGGGGGAAGAAGTTATCCCAGGGCTAATATTGGCCAAAATCCTGCTTCCGGGTCGGTAATATATTATTACCTTAAAGAAACTTTAGATGAAGATGTAACCCTGGAATTTTCAGATATGAAAGGGGATCTCATCAAAAGATTTTCCAGCCAGAAAAAAAGAGACAGTGATGATGCTAAATCTCAGAGAAGTTTCCGTGGAAGGAGAAACGAAGAAATTGTTTCCCTCGATAAAGGGATGAACCGTTTTATCTGGAGCATGAGATATCCGGATGCAGTTGAGGTCCCGGATGCTGTTTTGTGGGGGGGCATGCTCAGCGGGCCGGTTGTAGTTCCGGGACAATATCAGGTCAGATTAATAGTTGGAGAAAAATCAATGACCAGGACCTGGGAATGGAGGAAAGATCCTCGAATAAAGGCCTCCCAGTTTGATTTTTTAAGGCAATTTGATCTTCTTATAAAAATACGGGATAAGATCACTGAGGTAAATGAGTCTATCAATAGGCTGAGGAATATTAAAGATCAGATTAGGGAGCTTATAAAAAAGATACAAGCAGTGGAAAAAACCAAAGATATTATCACTGCAGGTGAAACACTGCTTAACAAACTGACAGAAATTGAAGATGTGCTTATCCAATCAAAGTCAAAGAGCGGCCAGGACCCTCTGAATTATCCCATATTACTGGATAATAAAATCGCAGCATTGGCCCGGGTAGTAGCGAGTGCAGATGCCCGTCCCACAGATCAATCATATCAGGTTTTTAAAGAATTATCTTCTAAAGCTAATGCCCAGATAGGTTTGTTGAAATTAATTATTAAGCGTGATCTTCCTGAATTTAATAAACTTGTAAGAAAGGAAGATATCCCGGCAATTATACTTAATTTAGATACCGGAAATAGCAAATAGCAAATAGTAAATAGTAAATAGTAAATAGTAAATAGAAAAACCGTGAAACGTGAAATGTGAAATGTGGGGAAAAGCGGAAAATAGAAAATAGAAAATGGAAAAACCGGAAAAAACAGGCAGGAAGTCAGGAATGTACAACAAAGTCGATAAAAATATTATTACGCAATTAGAAAAAATTGTCGGGTTAAGAAATGTTGTCGTTGATCCGGAAAAGATGGCGGATTACAGTCATGATGAATTTTCCCTTGATGAGATAGCCCATAATCCGGATGTGGTTGTCAAACCAGTTAGTACAAAAGAGATAGCAGAGATATGCAGGCTTGCAAATACTAAAAAGATACCTGTGACTCCCAGAGCAGGAGCTACCGGGCTTTGCGGAGGATGTGTCCCTGCTTTTGGGGGAATCGTAGTATCAGTTGAAAGGATGAACCGTATAATCGAAATTGATATGAAAAATCAGATGGCAGAAGTAGAAGCTGGGGTCAATTTAAGGGATTTTTATGCAGCAGTAGAAGAGGCCGGTCTGTTCTTTCCTCCCCATCCTGGAGATGAAAGTGCTATGTTCGGAGGACTTGTAGCAACAAATGCTGGGGGAGCAAGGGCTGTAAAATATGGTGTTATAAGAAATTATATTCGGGGATTAGAGGTAGTACTTCCATCAGGTAATGTTATTTGTCCTGGTGGAAAATTAATGAAAAGTAGTTCCGGTTATAACCTATTAAACCTGTTCATAGGCTCAGAAGGAACCCTGGGAATTGTATCCCACATAATTATTCAACTTATGCCGCCTCCTGCAGTTTTGCGTTCTCTGATCATTCCCTATGAGAATTTACATGATGCAATAGAGACTGTGCCGCTTATGATAAAAAGAAAGATATTGCCTTTGGCTGTAGAATTTGTCCCTAGAGAAGTGATTGTAATAACTGAGAATATGCTTAATAAAAAATGGCCTTGTTCTCAGGGAAATACTCACTTGCTTGTGATCTTGGATGCAGCAGGAGCAGAGGAGATGGACAGGCTCTCTGAAACCGTAGCTGAAGTCTGTTTTGAAAAAGGAGCCATCGATGTTTTTGTGGCAGATGATCCCAAAAAACAGGAACTGGTGCTGGACATAAGAAGCAAGATGTATGAGTCGATAAAAGAGTATAATATTGAAACTCTGGACATTGTTGTACCGCGTGGAGAGATAGCAAATCATGTAGAAAAAATTATTGAAGTCCAAGATAAGTTTGGACTTTGGCTTCCCACTTACGGACATGCAGCTGATGGAAATGTGCATACTCATATTATGAGTGCACGCTTGGAGGATGGGAAAATAATTCCTTTACCGGAAGATGATTGGAAAGAAAAACTGAACCAGGTAAGAGACGAACTCTATCGCGATTGTAAAGACAGAGGAGGTATGATATCTGGTGAACATGGTATTGGAATTGTCAAAAAGGATTATCTGCCTTATGTAATTGACAAAGAAGAGATCTTGCTTATGAAAGGGATTAAGCATGTTTTTGATCCTAACAATATTATGAATCCAGGCAAGATTTTTGACTGAGGACTCCACCCCATTTTATTATGGATTGAGGCTTTGCAAGCAAGAATCAGGTTAATTGATTAAGAAAACCGTGAGCAAGGATGAGCGGGCATGGTTCTTCTCCTTCAAGGAGAAGAGAGCGAAGACTGTATCCGAGCGGATTTTCCACGCTGGGGAAAATTCGCGTGTTTTCGTATCAATTAACCTGATTCTTGCTTAAAATTCCGAAGCTTAGAAAAAATGGGGGAACTCCAGCTTTTTTATCATTTGAACTTTTTAGCTTTCTATATTATCCTGTTATTTTCTAAACAAAAAAGGATATTATGTTTATTGAGTGTGGGAGGAGAATATGGGTATACGCCGGTTAACAGCAATTTGCCTGGCGGTTGTATTTTTTTTAGCTCTTGGAATTCAGCCAGTATATTCAGAGTCGCTAACAAAACAAAGAGAGTCCCAAGGTCCTGAAATATCTTCAGATTTATTCAAACATCTTTTATGGAGGAATATCGGTCCGGCAAATATGATGGGCAGGGTTAGTGATGTTGAAGGAGTTCCGGGAAAACCCAATATTGTTTATGTTGGCTCTGCCAGTGGCGGAATCTGGAAAACAACTAATAACGGGATAACATGGACACCGATTTTTGATAAACAATCTGTTGCTTCTATCGGGGATATAGCCTTAGAACCGGGTAATCCGGATGTTATCTATGCCGGAACCGGAGAGTCCAATGTCCGTAACAGTGTGTCTTTCGGAAATGGGATTTATAAATCGACCGATGGTGGTAAGACCTGGGTTCACCTGGGGCTTAAGGATACCAGGCATATTTCCCGAATTGTCATAAACCCAAAGAACCCCAAAGTCGTTTATGTCGGAGCTCTAGGGCATGCTTACGGATCTAATCCGGCCCGGGGTGTCTATATGAGTTCGGATGGAGGAAAAAATTGGCAGAGGGTTCTCTATATTGATGACCGCCATGGAGTTGCGGATATGGATATAAATCCTCAAAACCCCAATATTGTATATGCAGCCATGTGGCGTTTTGAGCGGAAGCCCTGGACATTTACCAGCGGGGACACAGAAGGGGGTTTATATAAATCTGTTGATAGTGGATCGACCTGGATTAAACTTTCTCATGGTCTGCCTAAGCTTGTCGGACGTATGGGTGTCAAGGTTGCTCCCAGCAATCCGGATATTGTCTATGTTATGACGGAAGCAAAAAATGGGACTCTCTATAAATCTTACGATGAAGGTGAGTCTTTTCAGGTGGTTTCAAAAAATGTTGAAATCGTTTCAAGAGGTTTTTATTACACTGATTTGAGAATTGACCCGAAAGAGGAAAACCGGGTATATGCTTTATCTTCTGGTCTTTATCTCTCTATAGATGGAGGAGAGGAATTTAAACGTATTTCTTCTTCTACTCATGCCGACTATCATTCTCTCTGGATCGACCCTTTAAATCCAAAACGGATCTGGCAAGGGCAAGATGGAGGCATCTGTGTATCGTATGACAGGGGAAAAACCTGGGATTATGTGAATAGTTTTCCCATATGCCAATTTTATCAGATATATGCGGATAATAGAGAGCCTTTTTATTATGTAGGGGGCGGCCTTCAGGATAATGGTACCTGGTATGGTCCCAGCACTAGTCGGGAACCCTATGGGATCATGAATGAGGATTGGCGTATGATCAGTTTTGGGGATGGGTTTCATATTATTGTCCATCCGGATGACCATGAGTTGTTTATCAGTGAATCGCAAGCAGGGGGTATCGTCAGAACAAACATGAGAACACGAGAGCAGCAGGATGTCAGCCCCCAGCCACGGAGAGCGGATGGAGCGCCAGTTTCTACCTTAAAATACAGGTTTAACTGGAATACTCCAATTATTCTTTCTCCGCATGACAAAAATACAGTCTATGTGGGAGCAAATGTCGTATTTAAATCCACTGATTTTGGAGACACTTGGAAAATTATCAGTAAGGATTTGACTACAAACGATCCGGAAAAACAAAAAGTGGCTGGCGGACCCCCTTGGCCGGAAAATACCACAGCTGAGTACCATTGCACTATAATAAGCCTGGCCGAATCCCCGGCTCAGCCGGGAGTTCTATGGGCCGGAACTGATGACGGGAAGCTTCATGTTTCCATGGACGGGGGGGAAGTCTGGAAAAATGTAGTTAACAGTATTCCGGACCTTCCTTCTGATTCACCTGTATCCCATGTTGAACCATCCCATACTTCGGCGGGAATGGCTTATATTTCTTTTGACCGCCATATGTTAGATGATTTCAGGCCTTATGTATTTAGAACTGCGGATTTTGGAAGAACCTGGATTAATATAACAGCTGGCCTTCCGGAAAATGCATATGTGTGGGTGCTCAGGGAAGACCCTAAAAATTCCCGGATTATTTATGCCGGTACTGAATTAGGGATTTTTGTCTCCTTTTCCAGGGGGGATAAATGGGTAAAACTTAATTTGGGTAACCTGCCGGTAGTAGCAGTACATGATATTCTTGTCCATCCGAGAGATAATGATCTTATCTTAGGGACTCACGGAAGAGGCATCTGGATTCTTGACAGTATTTCTTTTTTACAGGAGATCTCTCCTGAATTTTTGAAGCAGGAAGCTTATATTTTCACAATAAGGCCAGCTTTGCGCTATGTTTCAAAACCCACAAGATACGGGATCGGCGACCGGGCTTTCCGCGGAGAAAACCCCGATTATGGTGCTTTAATAACTTATTATTTAAAACAGAAGCCCGAAAAAAATTCTAAAGTAAAACTGGAGATCATGAATGAATCCAGGGCAGTCATCCGTACTATTGATGACATACCAAGTGAAGCGGGTCTTAACCGTACGTCCTGGGATTTACGTTACGAGGGGCCCTGGAGTAGTCAAAAAGATAAGGAAGAGGAAGATTTTTTCTTTGGCGGACCTCAGGGCCCCCAGGTTTTACCAGGTACATATACAATCCGTATTTCTATTGGAGAAAGGTCGTTTGAAAAGCCACTGCGAGTAAGGATGGACCCGACTGTTAAAAGTGCTCCAGAAGATATTGCGATGCAGCTTGAATATACTTCTAAACTGAGAGACTGGCAGTCCACCTTGAACCGGGGGGTCAGCGTCCTGGATACTCTTGAAGCCCAGCTAAAAGAACGGAGAAAAACCCTTAAAAACTCAGAAGTCGAATTTCCGGAGGAAGTAAGGAATGCTATAGAAAGTAATTTAAGAAAAATATCCGACATCCGGGATATCCTTATTCGCCCTGAAGGAAAACCGTTTTGGAGCGAAGGGCCGCGGCTTTTGGGAAGGATTCGCAGTCTTTTCCGTAATGTCGATGGAGTAAATGCTATTCCGACGAGGGCTCAAGTGATTTATCTTAATGAATTAAAGGAAGAATTTGAAACAGCGGTCGCAGCTATAAACAATTTCTTAAGTGATTCAGTAAAGGAACTGAATGACTTATTTTCTCAGAATAGGACTCCCTTGCTGCTTGTCCCTAAACTTATTAAAAATGAGGGAAGCTTGAAAAAGTTGAATGAATATCAGGAAAAATAAATAATTTTGTTTAAGGAGAAAAATATGGTTGATGTGAGCACCTCTTACATGGGCATGAAGTTAAAAAATCCTATAATTGTAGCTAGCAGTGATTTATCGCGGGATGCGGATGGGGTGAAAAAATGTGCTGATGCTGGGGCCGGAGCAGTAGTATTAAAATCTATTTTTGAAGAACAATTTTTAGCAAGCAGTAATATTCCAGAAGATAGATTTCCTCTTCATCCTGAAGCTCTGGATTATTTACGAGCCGGCGGGTTGCTGGAATATGGTCCCGATGAAATGTGCCGGGAAATCGATAAAGCTAAAAAAGAGGTCGAAATCCCTATCATTGCGAGTGTAAACTGCAGGACCCCTTCTCTTTGGCCAAGGTTTGCCAACCAGGTGGAGGAAGCCGGAGCTGATGCGCTTGAGCTGAATATTTATGACCTTCCGCTCAAATTGGATATTTCCGGCTCAGAACATGAAAATAATTATACTAAAATTTTAAAGGAAGTAAAAAAGGAAGTTGTTATTCCAATTTCTATTAAGCTTACGCCAGAGGTATCATCCCTACCTAATTTGAGTAAAAAGTTATCTCAGGCTGGGAGTGATGCCTTTGTCTTTTTCAACTGGTTCCTGGAACCTGATATTGATATTGAGAACATCAAGACTATCAGTCGTAAAGGAAAAGGTAATTTTAACCAGTCGTTAAGGTGGGTGGCTCTTTTGGCTGGAAGGATTGATGCAGATATTGCTGCATCCGGAGGAGTAAGCAGGGCTGATGATGTAATAAAACAAATACTGGCTGGAGCTTCTGCAGTACAAGTCTGTACACTTTTTTATAAGAAAGGCCTTTCTGAGATTCAAAGATTGTTGCAAGACTTAGAAGCCTGGATGGAGAAAAAGAAGTATAATTCTGTGGGTGATTTTAAAGGAGAGCTGTCTTTTAAAGAACAAGAATTAAGTTTTAAAGGCCTGGGTGAAGCTGAAAGTTATTTCAGAACACAGTATTTGAAAGTATTTAAAGTCAAGTGAAATTCTGATGTGGCTGAAGCGAGCTCAAGCTACACCTGAATTTTATTAACCTGGATTATTCTATTTCAGGATATAACAAAGCGTTCAGCAGGAATTTGTAAGTTCCGTGTGACTGGGCGCGGTGCTGGCAGCGGAATCCGATTAGAATAATATTACCCTGCTTGTATTTAAGGTCAACCACAGCTGCTTTTCTGGCAATGGCATCTTCTCCTAAAAGCCAGCCGCTTAGTAACACATCTTTTTCCGGATAGCTGGCAACTACAGTTCTGTCCCATTCTCCGGAAGGAATTCTGGTTCTGATAGCGAGGCTGCGGGAGAACATGGCAGCTGCTTCTGAAGGCAGGCCGTATCCGATGGGAGACCGTCTATTCACTTTAATTTTCAAGAGTGATGTCGGGCATAGGAATTTACTTCTATCAACATTTTCTAAGGCATTGCTGGCGGGAGATTTGAATTCTTTAAAGACCAAGTTGCAGGCATCATTCAAAGTAACAAGGATACCGCCTTCAGAAACAAATTTCTTAAGGGCCTCAACACCTTCCTTATCGATGCCTCCGGAATATTCCGGGGGGCCTTCGCTATAGTAGCGGGCATAACGGGAACCCGGGCTTGGTTTTCCTAATTTAATAATATCTGCACTTTCACTGGCAAAAACAATAACATCATATTTTGAATTGAGATCCACCTTCTTTTTCTTCGTGCCTTTGAAGTCTTTATTGTGAAGGGTAGTAAAGGGGATTTCCAGGTCGTCCAGAACATAACGGGTCCAACCTTCATCCATGTTTGACTTCCATGACTGGTAGAGACCTACCCGGTGTTTTTTCAAGGGGCTTTTCTTAATGTCAGAGATGTCATCAAGACCATAAGCGTTAAGATGCCATTTTTCCTGAAGAGCAGGCAGAGCTTTCTGGACCTGGGGAGTGTTTTCAATAATAAAACTACCAAAACAGGCGTGAAAATCATCTCCGTTAATTCCTGACTTGGAGCGATATATTTCCGGTTTGTACTTTAGGAGAGAAAATACGGTACTGTAGGATGCATTTTTTTTGGAATCCAGGACTACATATTTTGAGGAGGTTTTAGGCGCTGCAGTCTCGGGATAGGGGATGCTTTCCAGTTTTTCAAGGTCTGCCATAAAAGAATGGTCGATCTGAGCTGAGGCAACTCCCATCTGGAGAGGTAGTGTCCACCCGGCGTTATCGTAGGGGGGGATAGGTGGGCCGCCCGGGTATTGGCGCATATCAGGGTAGACTTGTTTTTCGAGCAGTGCCTGAGCATAGGGCCGGTAAGGTTGAGACATAAGAACTACAAAAGAACCGGCAGGATAGACTTTGCCGTCTGCTGTAAATTCACTTTTTGCTTGATGTATTTCCACTCCTCCTAGTTTCAGGATCTCCAGCATGCGTAGGGTTGTGGGATAGTCGCGCTGGTCTTTGCTGATAATAAAAGCATATGGCTGTCCTTCTTTTTGAATTTCAATAGCATCTTTACACATTTTATAGAAGTTAAAAAGCAGGTCTTCCTTGTGCATGTATGCGGTTTTGATAAGGCTCAGGGAAAGAGTAAGTTCATAATCGACCAAGTCTCTAAGGCGCCACCAGCCACCGGGCCAGGGATCAGGAAACTGCATTCTTTTTTCCGTATAAGACTTTGGTATCTCAGTAGGATCGATGTAGATAGGAGAAGCGATTTTTACAGATGCCATTTCACTGAGTATGCCGATACAATTGTGCAGCCAGGAGGTGTCATCACAGGCGCCGATCCACCAACCAGTAAAGCTGCGGCCGTGTACTACTCCTTTGAAATCATTTTTCTGAAGGTCATAAGACATATTCATGCCGCATAGAGCCACTCCGCGCCATAAGAGTGGGTGTATTGTGGGTACAGGAGGGTTCATGAAAGGAGGAATAAATAGTCTTGCTCCGGTGGATCCCATCTGATGTTCGTCAATATGGATCTGAGGAATCCAGTCATGATAAAGCACTTTGGTTATAGCCTGTGTTTCAAGGAGGTTGAACATGAACCAGTCCCGGTTATCATCGTGTCCGGCATAGTGGTGATAAAGCCAGGGCATACTGCTGCCTTCATATTTGGTGCCGACATATTTTCTATACCACTCAGTCACCATCTGCTCGCCGTCCGGGTTGATAGTTGGGGCGAGCAGAACGATAACATCGTTTAAGACTTTATCTGTGTTATAGGGAGTTTTCCCTGTTATCATATTGTAAGCAAGCTCCATGGCCATCTGGGAGGATGCGATCTCGGTGGAATGGAGGTTGCAGGTGAGAAGGACAATAGCTTTCCCTTGTTTTGCAAGCTTTCGGGCGTCTTCCGGGGTTAAACTGCGGGCATCTCGCAGTTTCCGGGTGATTCCTTTAAAAGTGTCCAGCTGGTCCATATTCTCTTTGCTTGTGATAACAGCTAAAAACATAGGTTTGCCCAGGGTAGTCTTGCCGATATTTAAAAGCTTGATTTTTTCTGATTCTTCATCAAGCTTTTTAAAATATGCCGTGATCTGGTTGTAATCTGCTAGTTTATAGTCAGCTCCTACCTTGTGCCCCAGGAAATCTTCCGGGGAAGTCTGGGCTGTTATAATTGTAGGTAGAATAAGTAACATGATCGATAAAGACAAAGTCAATTTTTTTAACATAAATTCCTCCAAATTAAGGATACATGTTTTCTATCACTTCTATTTTACCCTGTCAAGCTAAAAGCAAAAAAGCAGAATGGAAATTCTAAGTTATTTGCAGGCAGAGCCTGCGTTATTAATTGTACTTTTAATGGGCTATCGCCCATGTTAGTCATGGTTTTAAAACCAATGAATTACGCGGGCTTTAGCCCGCTGATAACTATGAATAACTATGTATTAATCTGCTTTTTCCGGTTTATCTGTTTTTCCTGTGGTTCCTGTTTTTCCTGTAGTTTCTGTTCTTACTGGTTTTCCTGCCTTTCCTGTTATTCCTGGTTTTTATTCCTGTTTTTTCTATTGACAAAAATCGGATATAAAGTTAGTCTTTTTAAGAGCATAATGAAAAGCATAAAATGTAAAAAAATTCTAATATCAGCAGCATGTCTGCTTTTTCTTTTAAATATGACGTTTGCCAACCAAGAGGAGAATGAGACTGATATACCAAGTATTGTAAAAAAACAGAAGTCAGGAAGATTTGAAATTGGGTTCCATTCCTCCCTGTGGACATTGGATATTATTAAGAGTTATTTTGAGACTGCCATTGGCAATGAAATAGGTGGTGATATAACAAATGAAATATACAAAGATATTACGGAAACTCATGCCGACCTAAATCGATTGAAGAGGGCGGATGGGTCTATAATATATGAAGAAGATCTTCTTTTTGACAGTGGTGGTTTCAATTACGGTCTGGAATTAAGATATTATCCAAAGGGAAGAGATGGTTCTTTCAGCTTGGGACTTTCCTTTGATAAAGCCAGAATGCGGCTTTCTATAGAAGGGCCTGTAATACAGAAATTTTCCAACGGGACTTATGCCTCAGCGGATTCCTTTACTGAAATAATCTTGAATCCCTTATTTACTAATTTGAGTTTTCGCTGGGATATGGTTCCGCACTGGAGAGTTACTCCATTTATCATTCTGGGGATTGGAATTGCTGCCATGAGCGGCGAATTCAATTATAATTACTCTGGACTATATAAATGGGGGGGATCAGATGAAAATATTAGTGATTCACAGCTGAAGACAATAAAAGAAGCGGAAGAAGATTGGAGCGTGAATGTTCCTAACATATTTCCTCTCATGCAGGTAAACATTGGGGTCCGGGCTAGGATAATTCCTAATCTGTATATCAAAGCGGAGACCGGTTTTTGGAATGGATTTATTTTAAGGGCTGGGGTTTCCGGGCGCTTCTAAATAGCCTAGGTTATCAAGCAGTAAATTCTTTCACTATTCTATTGTTTTATTGAAAAAAGTCGTAAAAAATAGTATAAACTATTGAGAAGAAGTTGAAAAAATGGACCGTGCTAGATGGGGAGTTAGCGGCACCCTGTAACTTACAATCCGCTATAGTGAGGTTGAATTCCCTGCCGAGGCTTGGTCTTTTTTGGTCTGTACTTTTGTAAGTAGTGTTGAAGGTGTGGGTCCTGTGCAAAGGATGCTCTGTAAACCCCGTCAGGACCGGAAGGTAGCAGCGGTAGCAGAGATGTTCCTTGTGCTGCAGATCAACCTCACCTGAGCTAACTGCACTGGAAACGCAGGGGAGACTTAGTCAAAGCCGGGTGCGCGGTCCTTAAAGATCTATTGTTTTATTGCTACATTGTTTCATTATTGAAAATCTCTGCATACTGCACTGCCTTTCATGAAGTTCCTGCTAATACTTTATGTGCATAGTTTATACGTTCCCGGACAGCGACATTATAGGGGCAAATGCTTTCGCATTGCCCGCAGTTTTTGCATTCTTTTATGGTTTGTTTAGGATTTAAACGGGAATATTCTTCTTTAGCTCTATTTGTTTTCTTATATCCTTCATAATAGGCTAAGAATCGCATTATATCAGTTGTTGCGATTCCGGATGGGCATTGTGTTTGACATAATCCGCACATATGGCAAAAATTTTCACTATTCTCTGCAACATATTTAAAGAGACTTCTTTTTTCATTTTCGGTAAGTGCTTGTCCCGGTACAGCCAGGTCTTCATCCAATTGCTTCCGGTTGAGCATTTCAGTACAGGCTGATGCTATGTTTTTATTTTCCAAAACCCATTTCAGCATAGCCTGGAAAATCGAGACTGCATCTGTTTTATAGTTCTCTAAGTTCTGTCTTTTTCCCCCGATTTTGAGGGTTTTCATAGCGATAATACCAACGTCTTTTACGGCAGCGTGGGAAATTAGACTTCGCAGACCACTTTCTCCAAGGTAATCGTCATAGCTCTCTACTTTTTCCTGCTTATCTTCAATATCAAAGACGTTGTATCCCAGCTGCACCATATCATAATGCCCGCAGTCTACAGCGGTCTGTACGACATTTTTGTGATTTGAATGACATGAGAGCCCTTGGAATCTGATCTTACCGGCAGTTTTTAGTTTATCAAAGGCCGAAAGCACCCGTTCATCAGTTATATTCTTTTTTTCCTCAGCTCCGTGGATAAGAAGGATATCTATATAATCACTCTGTAACCGTTTCAGGCTGTCTTCGGCGGATTGAATAATTGTCTTTTCGTTCCAGTTTTTCCCAAGATGGAATTTTGTCCCCAGATAAAGTTTGTCTCTTCCGAATTCTTTAAAAAGCTTTCCGATCTGCCGTTCACTGTTTCCATTTGAATAGATGTGAGATGTATCGATATAATTGACTCCTCTCTCAATAGCTTGCATAAGCAGGGCCCAGTCGGGAAGAGGGCTTGACCCCAAGGAGATCTCTGATATGAACATATCTGTTCTACCCAAGCGGCGGTAATACATTTTGCCTCTTTTTAGCCGCTTCTGCTCTGCATTATGGTTGCCGAATGCGCCTATTTTTGCCAGGGGGGCGGATAAAGTCCCCACCGCGATTTTTTTGAGAAAATTGCGACGGCTGTTGATTTTCATTGCTCCATTGTTCTATTGTTATAATCCTAATATAATACTTAGCAAAAAAATAGTGTTATTTAGTTTTAATGTTTAACTTTGCAAGGATTTTTTTTATTTGCTGTTTTGCTTTTTCTTCAAGCGGGAGAAGGGGTAATCGGCAGGGACCGCCGTATAAGCCCCGCAGGTCCAGTACATATTTTGCTCCCGGGACTCCATATATTTTTGTGACAGCCTGATTTAATGGAACCAGGTCGAGTTGGAGTTTTTTGGCTGCTTCCCATTTTTTATTTAAAAACAACCTGTATAACTCGGAACAAAGTTCAGGAACTGCGGCTGCCAGGGTAAGGATACCTCCAGAGGCACCCATAAGAAGGCCCGGAAAGATGATACTGCCCGCGCCTAAAAAAAAGGTCGAACCCGGGGCCAAGCGAGGACAGACTTCTTCACAGAAGGCTAGATTTCCGGAACTGTCTTTTATGCCGAGGATATTAGGATGTTGTGAGAGATCTATTATTAGCTCAGGTGCTGGCATGATACCTGTATTTCGGGGAATACTGTAGATAATGATAGGAACTCTGGATTGTTCTGCAATCGTCAGATAATGCTTTTTTAGTGAATCTGTATTCATCAGTGATCTGTAATAATGGGGTAGGCATATTAAGGCGGCATCGATTCCTTCATCTGCTGCCCGGTTAGTAAAGTCAAGAGTATTTTTTGTTGATTCCCGGTCAGTGCCGGCAATGATCTTTCTTCCCGGGGAGGCATTTTTTTTTGCAGTTCTGACCAGAGTAATACACTCATCGTCGGTTAGATAAACGCTTTCCCCGGTAGAGCCTCCAATAACATAACCTGACAGGTCGATCTCATTATATTTGTTTATATTATCGTGGAATTTTTCTGGCGAAATATTTTCTCCTTCAAAAGGAGTTGTAAGAGCTGTAAAAATGCCTTTAAAATCCTGATGCATGTGTTATCTCCCTTTATTGCGGTTATGTTCTATTTTATATAAATAATCGTCTTTAAAGCCGAAAAAATGGGCAATCTCGTGGATAATGACTTCCCGGATTTTTTCCTTGACCTCTTTTTCGTTGGAGCAGATGCTCTCGATAGGTTTCTGATAGATCGAGATTACATCTGGAGCGACATTGCCATAATACGGGCCACGGTGTTTAAGAGGAACGCCATGATAGAGGCCGAGGATGCTGTGCGAAGGATGGGTTCCTGTGCGGGTATAGACTTCTTTATTGGGGTAATCTTCAACAATAACGGAAATTTGATTTTTAAGTTTTTTAATGAATTTTTTAGGAATGTCTAATAAAGCCTCTTCAATAAGTTTTTCAAATTCTTCTCTCTTCATCTCTCAATCCCGTCCCGGGCTTTTGTTCCTACTGAGTAATAGTGTTTGATTTCTTTCATTTCAGTGACCAGATCAGCTTTTGCCAGCAGAGATTCAGGGGCATATCTGCCTGTCAGGATGACTTCGATGTTTTTTGGTTTCCTCTCTAGAAAAGCAAGGATATCTTTTTCCTTTATAAGTTTAAAATACAGAGCTACATTTATCTCATCCAGTATTATGATGTCATATAATCCGGAGAGCATGGTTTTGAGGCAGGTCTGGAGTCCCTGCTTGGCTTTTTCTATATCCTTTTTGTCAGGATTTTGTGAGACATGGACAAAAGTATCCCGGCCGAATTGTTCAATAGAAACCAAGGGGCTTAATTTTTTTATTGACTCTAATTCTCCGTACTTTTGTCCTTTTAAAAACTGACCGATGTAGGTCTTCAGGCCGTGCCCGGCAGCTCGTAAGGCTAATCCCAGGGCAGCAGTGGTTTTCCCTTTTCCATTTCCTGTATAGATCTGAATGTATCCGGTTTCTTTCATAACAAGTGAAAATTATATTATCATATTATATAGAAATGTGAAACTTGATAAAAGCAGAAAATGGAGAATGGAGAGTGGAAAATGGAAAAACCATTTCCATTTGCTAAGTAAGGTTCCTATGATATAATCAGTTCATGCTGGACATAAAATATATTCTGGAAAATCCATCTCTTGTAATAAAAAAAACTGCTTTAAGGGGAATAGATATCGAGCTTGACGAGTTTCTGGGTCTTTCAGAAGGAAGAAAAGAATATCTGCAAAAAGTAGAGAGCCTTAGGTTTAAATTAAACAAGTCTTCAAAACTTATTGGGCAGAAAAAAAAAGCAGGGGAGGATGCCTCAGTTCTCATAGGAGAGATGAAGAGTTTATCTGAGGAGATAAAAAATAAAGAAGAAAAACTAAGAGAAGTGAATAAGAAGCTGAATAATATTCTCCTTTCTATCCCAAATCTTCCCCATAAGTCAGTTCCTGAGGGTTTAAACGCAGAAAAAAATGAAGAAATTAGGCGATTTGGAAAGAGGCCGGAATTTTCTTTTAAAGCAAAGCCTCACTGGGAGATTGGAGAATCCCTGGGGATATTGGATTTTAAACGGGCTGCAAAGATAACCGGTGCTCGATTTGCTGTTTACCTTGGAGCCGGAGCAAGATTAGAGAGAGCTTTGATCAATTTTATGCTCGACATGCATACTAATGAGAAAGGATATAAGGAAGTTATTCCACCCTTTATTGCGAATGCTAATAGTCTTATCGGAACCGGCAACCTGCCGAAATTTGAAGAAGACCTCTTTAAACTCAGAGATTATGATTGGTATATGATTCCCACAGCAGAAGTGCCTCTAACAAATTATTATCGGGACGAGATACTTGATGCCGAGATACTGCCTCAGAGATTTGTTGCATATACACCTTGTTTTAGAAGAGAAGCAGGTTCATATGGAAAAGATGTCCGCGGGCTTATCCGGCAGCACCAGTTTAATAAAGTTGAAATGATGAGTTTTGTTACACCGGAAGATTCTTACTCGGAGCTTGAGTTCTTGACCAGCGCTGCTGAAGAAGTCCTTAAAAGGCTGGGGCTGCATTACCGGGTGGTATCTCTATGCACCGGTGACCTGGGATTTGCAGGAGCTAAAACTTATGACCTTGAGCTCTGGATGCCTGCCCGGGACGATTATGTTGAGATTTCTTCATGTACAAATTGTGAGGATTTTCAAGCCCGCCGATCAAATATTCGTTTTAAGCGGGAAAAGAAGTCCAAACCGGAGTTTGTACACACTCTAAATGGGTCGGGACTAGCTGTAGGACGCACTGTAAGCGCCATATTAGAATGTTTTCAGCAGGAAGACGGATCAGTCCTTATTCCTGAAAAACTTCGCCCTTATATGGACAATATGGAATGCATTACTCCCTAAACTATTCATAAGAAATGTCGATATATTTTTAGTTTGCCTTTTTAAGTCAATGTCTCAGACTGATTTCTATAGTGATTTAATTGACCACTTCGTTTTTGATAAAATCAATATTTATAATCGACATTTTTTATGAATGACCCAGGTTGAAAAGTTGAAGATGTGGGTGGAAAAATGTTAGAATGAATTTTCTTTGAGATTTTAAATCGGAGGGATGGCCGAGTGGCTGAAGGCGGCGGTCTTGAAAATCGCTTCACGTGCAAGCGTGACGGGGGTTCGAATCCCTCTCCCTCCGCCATTTTGAAAAAGAATCTAAAAATGTTAAAATAACAAAAACACGAAAATATGCGGAGAGGTGCTGGAGTGGCTGATCAGGGTCGCCTGCTAAGCGACTATACCGACTATATCGGTATCGTGGGTTCGAATCCCACCCTCTCCGCCAATAGATCCATAAAGTAGTTTGCAATTAGCAGTAGACATTGAAAGACAGAAAAAGCAGGAACTTCAGGAAATGCAGAAATATGTTTTTTCTTTAACAATGAAGCAATGAAACAAGGGAACAATGATTCTTAAACGATGAATATTAGAACTATAACAACGGGATTTAATCTGAAAATTCCGTTTTCTGAAAAGCAGATACAGAAAATTTCTGAGGTAAGTCTAAAGATCAAGCAGGCATTTGAGAAATCTGGATATAAAGTACAGACCGTACGGATAGCTACTCAGCCCTGGGAAAAATATAATTTGTCAAAAAAACAGCTGGAGGAACTGGTAGTACGCCTAGAAAAAGTAATTGAAGATCTTGGGATAGATTATTTTAATATCGGGACTACCCGGGAAGCAAAAAATATTCCTTTACTCTTAAACCTATTTAAGAAGACAAAAAGGGGATTTTGTACTGTAATGGTCTGCGATAATAAAGCTATAGACCATAAAGCTGCCAGAAGTGCTGCCAGATTGATGAAACAGCTTTCAACAGTTGAAGCCAATGGTTTTGCTAACCTGAGATTTGCCGCAATTTTTAATACCAAACCTGGAAGTCCCTTTTACCCGGCTGCTTATCATAAAGGTCCGACTGCCTTTGGCATTGGAACTGAAAACAGTGACCTGGTATATAAGGCATTTTCTTTGGCAAGAAAGGTTGAGCAAGCTGAAAAAATCCTAAAAGATATATTAACTGCTGAATACAAAAAAATTGAAAAAATTGCATTACGAATGAGCAGGAGTGAAAAAATAAAATATAGCGGCATCGATGTATCTATTGCCAGTTCTGTGAAGCGTGAAAAGAGCATAGCGTTTGCTTTTGAAAAACTGGGGCTGGGAAAATTTGGAGAAGCAGGAACACTTGCTGTTGCAAAAATAATAACCGAAACTCTTAATAAGCTGCCTGTAAGAAAATGCGGCTATTCTGGGCTGATGCTGCCGGTGCTGGAGGATTTCGGCCTGGCAAAGAGAAATGACAAAAGATATTTCAACCTGAATAACCTGCTTCTGTATTCAGCTGTATGTGGGACTGGTCTGGATACAATACCATTACCCGGGGATATTTCTGAAAAGAAGCTTTATGCTCTATTGCTCGATATTGCCTCGCTTGCGATTAAATTGGATAAGCCGCTTTCGGCAAGGTTAATGCCTGTGCCCGGAAAAAAACCAGGGGATAAAACAGAGTTTTCTTTTGCTTATTTTGTGAACACTAAAATTATGGACATATGAATTAAAAGGAAGCAGAAAATTAAAAATAGTAAATAATAAATAATAGTGAATTTAGGAACACCAGGAAAAGTAGGAGAAACATAAAAATTAGGAAATGCTGGAACTTCTTGAATAAAATTGCGTATTACAAAGTATTCTTATTAAGAAATCAAATAAAGATTCTTGGGCAAAGTATGAGGTGTAAGATGAAAAAAGCAGGTAGAATTGTTTTAAGCTTGATCATAGTGATTTCTTTTTGTGATTTATTGGAAGCTCAGAAGATCAAAACCATTGATGGTGTTAAAACCATTATCAATGGAAAGAAACCAAAACCTCCCAAAGCAACTCTTTCTAAACTCAGGATTGAAGAAGAATTGATAATCGGGGAAGGGGATGACCCGGAAAAGTCATTTTCGGAAGTAGCTGCTTTTTCAGTAAATGATAGTGGTTATATATATGCCCTTGACATTAAGGATCGTAAAGTAAAGGTATTTGATGATTCCGGGGCTTATGTACGGTCGATTGGAAAGAAGGGGCAGGGGCCAGGTGAACTTAATATGCCTTCTGGAATTCTCATATCACAGGAGAATGAATTGATTATTGAGGACACTCTTAACCGAAGATTAGCAGTTTTTAATTTAGAAGGAGAGTTTATCAAGAATATTTCTTTAGCTGATAGGCTTGGTCTAGTCAATCTTATGCAGGATTCGCAAGGAAATTTTTTGGGAAGGGAAATAGGATTAGATGGTGACAAGATGTATTTTGAGATAAAAAAATATGATGCAGAATTAAAACCTTTGTTCACTTTTGATAAGATCGAATTTGCGGTTCCAATACCTGGAACAAAGATGAATATAATGGATTTAATGTCCATATATCAATTTGATGGGGAGGGGAATGTTTTTTATGGTCGCAACCAGGAATATGAAATAAAGGTTTTTGATGCTGAAGGCAGCCATATCCTTAGTATTCGAAAGGATTATAACCCGGTTAAAATAACCCAGGAAGATAAAGATGAGATGTTGGATAGAATTCCTAATGTTACGCCTGGGGTAAATATTAAAGAAATGTTTGAATTTCCAAAGCAATATCCACCCTACCAGTTTTTTTCCCTGGATGAACAGGGGAGAATATTTGTCCGAACCTGGGAAAAGGGAGAGATTAAAGGGGAATATGTTTTTGATATTTTTAATCCGGAGGGAATATTTATTGCTAAATATATTACAAAAGCGGATGTTAGGTTGTGGAAAGATAATAAAATGTATTCAATTGAAGAAACCGATGATGGTTTTAAAGTTATCAAAAAATATGGAGTATATTGGGAATAGTTCAGGCTAATAGTTTGTTATTTCTTTTTTTTCTTTTTTTTCTGTTTTAAAAGGTCTTGATCTGACATCTTTTAAAAGGTCAATGACTTTATCAGGGCCAGCAGCTTGAAGCCCGATAGATACGGTATAAGGAATTTTTTTTCCTGTTTTATTTTCTTTTTCTATTTGCTTAAATATCCTTTGGCGGACGTTTTCGCCTTCATGTTTTTTAGTGTGAGGCATTATAATCGCAAATTCATCTCCGCCATAACGGGCGGCTATATCGATCTTGCGAATATTGCTTTTTATAATATTGGCAATATCTTTCAGAACATCGTCCCCAGCAGGATGCCCCGAATTATCATTGATCTTTTTTAAATCATCAATATCGAGCATAAGCAATGCTAGAGTGTTTCCATAGCGTTTACATCTCTCGATTTCTTTTTTAAGCTGCTCGTCAAAGTTTCTCCGGTTGAATACTCCTGTGGTAGCATCGACTTTTGCCATGTTTTTGACAAGGCCTAGATAATATATTTTTTCAATAGTAATAGCAGCATAATCAGCTATGGTTGTTAGGATTTTGAGCTCAGTAGGGGAGAAAGGTTTTTTATCCAACTTGTTGATAAGTTCAATTACTCCGATAACATCATTATTTACTTTAAAAGGGACTCCGATAATCGATTTGGTCTTAAAGCCGGTTATCTTGTCTATATGTGGTGAGAAGCGAGCGTCTTTACTGACATCTTCTACAAGGGCAGGCTTTCCGTTTTTAACTATCCAGCCGGCTAAACCCGTATCCTTTGGTATTCTTAAATCTTGTAATTTATCTGAACTTTCTCCAGTTACAATTTTAAAATATAGCTCATCTTTTTCTTTATCAATAAGAAGCAGCGACCAGTTACAGGGAGCAAAGATATCACCGATTTTTTCCATGATCTGCTCAATAGCTTCGTTGATACTCTTTGCGGCTGTTATTCCGATGCCGATATCTGCGAAAAAGGATAGTTTTACAAATTCGTCCAGGTCATTATTGACTTCTTTTTCAATTTTCATACTTGCTTTCCTCTAAAAAAAAATATCACAGAGGGTGTTTATTGTCAATTTGTCTTGAAATTTTCTTCATTTTACTCACAGCATCAAGAGCATCTTTTGCATAGGCATCTGCGCCGATCTTCTCAGCAAAGGAGGAAGAGACGGCTGCTCCGCCTATGATTACTCGAATTCCCGGAGCTTTGGAATTTTTTTGGGCAATGACGCGTTCCATTTCGTCCAGAGTTGTAGTCATGAGGGCAGAAAGTCCGATAAAATCAGCTTTTTCTTTGATTGCTGCAGCAACGATTTTATCAGCAGGAATGTTTTTCCCCAAGTCTATTAATGTATATCCAAGGTTCCTTAAAATCAGGGATACAATGTTTTTTCCGATATCATGCAGGTCGCCAGCAACGGTTGCCAGGACTATTGTTTTTTCTGGTTTTGTAGATTTTTTAATAGAGAAGGATTCTTCTAAACATTTTGAAGCAGTTTCCATAGCTTCTGCCGATAGGATCAACTGAGGGAGAAAATAGATTTTTTTCTCGTAATTTTCACCTGCTTTTTGCAGGGCAGGGGAGAGGATCTCTTCAAGGATCTCAAATCCTGTTTTTCCCTGGTTGATAAGCTTTTTTATAAGAGCTTCCACCGGGCCTTTTTCCCCTTCGAGGACTGCCCGGAAAAGCTCCTTTTCCAGAGATTCATCTTTTTCTAGTTCTGATTCACCCGGCTCTGATTCCGGCTGTCCTGAAAATTCTTTAATATAGTTTCGCAGCCCTTGATCTCTTCCGGAGACAGCAGAAGCAGCCATAAAAGAGGAAATCAGATTTGTGTCCAGGGGGTTTAATATGGCAGAATCGAGACCGCTTTTTACAGCCAGATTTAAAAAGGATGCATTAAGAAGCCTTCGCTGAGGAAGCCCAAAGGAAATATTAGAAAGGCCTAAAATAGTAGGGATTTGAAGGCTGAAGGCTAATTCTATAGCTTTTAATGTTTCATGGGAGGATGCCTGGGATGAGGCAAGTGCTAGAGTAATAGGGTCTGCTAAAAGGTCATCCCCATTAAGCCCCTGATCCAAGGCTATTTTATAGAGATTTTTAATTATTTCTATCCTGTTTTCTGCTTTTTCCGGGATTCCGTTTTCATTCAGGGCCAGAAGTATTACACCGGCTCCATATTTTTTTGCCAAGGGAAATAACCTTTCATAACTTTTTTTCTCTCCAGTTACAGAATTTATGACCCCTTTTCCGGAGTAGATACGAAGAGCCTGCTCTAATGAATCCGGGTTGCTGTTATCTAAAAAAAAGGGAAGCCTGGTTACAGCCTGAATATTTGATACTCCTTTTGCGAAGAATCCCGGCTCGTCTTCTCCTCTTTTGCCCAGATTTATATCCAAAGCATCTGCTCCAGCAATTTCCTGTTTCCTGGCGTATTTACGGGCGAGGTCTAGTTTATTCTGTTTGAATTCCTTTTTTAATTTCTTTTTTGCAAATGGATTTATATTCTCACCTATGACCCGGAAAGGTAAAGAATTCCCTATTGTAAGAAGGGAATTCCGGCTGGAGGCTCTGAAGAAGGGTTCTATAGTTTTAAGCTTTACGGGTTTTTTCCCTTTAAGTCTCTGGGCGATCAATCTAATATGTTCCGGAGATGTTCCACAGCATCCGCCGATGATATTTGCTCCCTGCTGATAAAATTTCATTGCGTATTTTAGATATTCTTCAGGCCCTAAGGGAAAATGAACTATATTTCCTTTTTTTTCCGGTTCTCCGGCATTGGCATAGATGATAAGTGGTTTGCGGCTATG
The DNA here is from genome assembly GCA_030612445.1 of Candidatus Aminicenantota bacterium. Lineage (GTDB taxonomy): Bacteria > Acidobacteriota > Aminicenantia > Aminicenantales > Aminicenantaceae > JAUVXM01. The sequence continues at coordinate 34,454 of JAUWNW010000002.1, read as the reverse complement.
TGTTATTACTTCTTGAATAATGGGTTCGAAATTTTCTGGATGTCCTCCACAATTTACCCCGAAGATATCAGCCTCAGTTGCTGAAAAAGTAACTGCTGCAATTCCAGGGCTTGAGCCGGTGACGGTCAGGGTGTCATCAATTGGAAATGTCATTGACACTGCCACAGGAATGGATGTTTCTGATTTTGCGGCGATAAGGGCGGTTTTTGCTTCCAGAATATCTATTTGTGTTTCAATAAGAAGAAGGTCTACTCCGCTTTGTTCAAGAATTCCTGCCTGTTCCGCAAAGGCTGCATAAGCTTCTTCAATGCTTAAATCGCCTGTGGGTTGAATTAGTTTTCCCAGAGGTCCTATAGAGCCTGCTATATAAGCCTTTTTACCGGCACATGCTTTTTTAGCAATATTTACTGCAGCGCGGTTGAAATCTTCGACCCTATCTCCTGCTCCATGTTCATTTAATTTGACCCTTGATGCTCCTAAAGTATTGGTTTCGATGATATCAGCTCCGGCTTCAAGATAGGCTTTATGAATATCAAGGATAACATCGTCTTTTTCCAAGTTGAGCAATTCCGGGTAATCGAATTTTTGACCGGATCTTTTCATGATTTCCGTGCCCATACCCCCATCAAGGATAAGGATTTGATCGCGAAGAATATCTTTGAATTTCATAGTGCTACATCCGTTCCGGCTGAGGGATTCCTATTAAATCAAGTGCGGTTTTTAAAGTTTTCCGGACAAAATGTATGGTCAAAATCCGGATATTTTTGATATCCCTGTTTTTCTCGGATAATATGGAGTATTTATGATAATAAGCATTGAATTTTTGACATAGTTCGAAAGTATATTTTGCCAGATGAAGAAATTCCAGAGAATTAAGGGAGTGCTGTACTTCTTCATCCAGTTTTGAAGCGTAAAGAATGATCTCCCAAAAATCGGAATATTCTAAATCAGGAAGCACTTCAAGGCGGATATCGCTGGATTTGATAAGAGACTGGAGATCAGTTTGAGCAAAGCCAAAATTTTCTTCTAATTTCCGGAAAATACTATTAATACGGACAAACGTATACTGCAAATACGGTCCGGTTTCACCTTCAAAGCTTAAAGCATCTTCAAAGTCGAAGATGATAATAGAATTGCGGGCAAATTTAAGCATAAAATAGCGGATTGATCCACAAGCGATCTTTTGGGCTATACGTCTTTTATTTTCATATGAAAGGTTCGGGTTTCTTTTTTCGACTTCAAACAGGGCTTTCTCATTCAACTTGTCCAGCAGATCATCAGCTTTGACTCCCAATCCCTTTCTTCCAGAAATTTCGAGAAAATCTTTATCTCTATCTTCTTTGGAAACATTTACATCAAGTTCTTTTAAGCTTTTAGGGGAGAGGGCAACCATTTCATAGGAAAAATGAGTGGATTTTTCTGCTTGTTCACCAAATTTTAGGGATCTAAGACCCTGAATAACGATTTTTTGAGGATATGACTGCCGGATATCGATGATATTATAAACACGGCTGCCTTGTCCGAATTCAGGGGAATTTGAAGTTTTTTTAGAAGATGTGATCCAAATAGTCTTTTTCCCCTGTCGTACAAATGGTTTATAGAAAAAATCTTTTTTTAAAAGGCCGAATTTCCAGAGTTGGTAAGCGATGTCTTTTCCGACATATGTGACGATTCCATTGGAACGCACCAGGATTTTTTCCTGCTGGCTCTCGTCTTCTAATTTCATAACCCAGCAGCCTTTATTTGTACCTTCTTCTACAAAATGAGTGGCTTTTTTCTCTTTAAGTAGTTGGAATGCTAATTTCCAGAATTCAAGTCTGATTATGCTGCTTTCACAGGCTTGCAGGTCATAGGAGATATCTAATCTCTGCATAGTTTTAAGATGAGCTTTAAGTATACGCTGGGAAATATGTTGGGCAAGCTTGGCTTCCACACCAGTCCCTTCCTCGATATTTTTTAGGATTTTTGATTTCTTCTCCTTGCTGCCTGCATGGTGATTGATATAATCTGCTACCCTTGTGTATAGGTCCCAGCAGTAAAAATCAAATTTTTCCGGAATATTTTTTACTTCCTCCAGAGTTTTTGGCTCGATCTCCATAAAACCAAAAACAATATCTGCAACCTGTACTCCGGTATCATCGATATAGTTCTGGATCTCAACATTTTCCCCTTTATATTTCAAGCAGCGGGCTAGAGTATCTCCCAGACAGGAATTCCGGAGGTGGCCGATGTGGGCTGCTTTATTGGGATTAATGGAAGTATGTTCAACAATTATTTTGTTTTCTTCCGAAGTCAAGGAAGATTTTACTGTTGTTTGGAGCTTCTGTTGGAAAAATTTATCACGGTTTATATAAAGATTAATAAATCCGCCGCCGGCGATATCGACTTTATTTATCCCCTCCAGCTCTATAAGCTTAGGCGCGATCTCTGCAGCAATATCCCTGGGAGAGCGGTGCATGATTTTCGCAAGCTGAAAAGGGAAAGGCAGGGCTAAGTCTCCCAATTTCATTTGGGGCGTATAATTAATTTCCAACTTAGTAGATCCAAGCGGATATTCAGAATCTAAGAGCTTATGGATTTGTTTTTTTAGGTTGTTTTTAAATACAATCATCAGGTTGGTAATTATAGCAAAATAAAACAGCCTGTACTATTCCTAAAAAATGTCGACATTTGTGATATTTAGAGAATGGGAAATTAGAGTTCCCTTAACTTTTATTAAAAATTAAAAAAGTTGCAAGGCATGGATACTGGTAAGTCCCAGCGAAAGACAGGGATTTTCTCCAGCGGGGAAATCCCTTCCTGTCCTCACAACGCTCTCCTCGAGATTCTCTCGAGGGACCATGCCCGCAGTGTTCCGGATGGCTTTCTCCGGGATTTACCAGTATCCATGCTAGCACCTAGCCTTAATCATTCACGAATCGACATTTTTTATAAATATTAAATCTTCTCTCTATTTTTATGAATAGTCCAGGATAATAAATTACCTTGAATCAATAAGTATTATATGATAAAAATTAGTTTAATTATATAAACCTGAATTATTCGCAAATATACATATGTTTTTATGAATGGTGAAAGGAAGAGAAAAAAATGAAAAAAACCCGTTTGAATTCAAATCATAAAAAATTAAACGGAAAAATGGTTGAATTTTTTGGCTGGGAGCTGCCTCTTGAATATTCCGGGATAGTGAACGAACATTTGGCTGTACGGAAAAAGGCTGGGCTTTTTGATGTAAGCCATATGGGGGAAATCCAAATCACGGGGTCTCAGGCCTTGGATTACATCCAATATCTGACTCCGAATAATGCTGCGCATGTAAATGCTGAAAGAGCCCAATATTCTGCCCTGACAACTCCTGAAGGGACTTTTATTGATGACCTGTTAATATATTTATTGGAGGAAAATAAATATCTTTTAGTTGTAAATGCTGCCAATGTAGAAAAAGATTTTAAATGGGTCAGCAGCCATACAAAAGGATTTGATGTAGATGTGAAAAATCTCAGTGATAAATATTCCCAGATTGCTATTCAAGGGCCTAAAGCATTGGAAATTCTTAAGCCGCTGACTGATGTTGGCCTAGAAGAAATGAAAGCATTCAGGGTAGATTTTGGAACTGTTGCTGGAATAGAAGCTATGGTTTCACGCACCGGTTATACAGGAGAAGATGGTTTCGAAGTTTATACTAAGTCAAATAACCCCGGGAAAATATGGGATGCTCTGCTTGAGCAGGGCAAAAATGCTGGAATTCAGCCGGTCGGATTGGGAGCACGGGATACACTCAGGCTTGAAGCCTGCCTGATGCTTTATGGAAATGACATTGATAATACGACTACAGTACTGGAAGCAGGTCTGCGCTGGTTGGTAAAATTTAAAAAGGGAGAATTTTTAGGAAGAGAGGCTCTTCTTACTCAAAAGAAAGAAGGATTAAAACGAAGGTTAATAGGTTTTGAACTACAGGGGAGGGGAATTGCCCGGTCACATTACCCCGTGTATATTAAAGGAGAAAAAGTAGCTGAAGTTACATCCGGTACTTTTTCGCCATATTTGAAAAAAAGTATAGGTTTGGCTTATCTTCCAATTGAATATACGGAGAAAGGAACAGAATTTGAGATCGGAATAAGAGACAGACGGGTTAAAACCCGGGTGGTTCCTATTCCTTTTTATAAGCGGAATTATTAACTTATTAGACTTAATTATTCACGTTTTCATATATATCGGCATTTTTTATGAATAGTTAAGGAGGAGGTAAATATGTATCCGGAAGATTATTATTATACGAAGAACCATGAATGGCTTAAGATTGAAGGTAATAAAGCCATAGTAGGAATCACTGATTTTGCCCAGAAGCAAATGGGAGATGTTGTCTATGTTGAACTCCCGGAAATCGGAGCAAAACTTAAGTTTCATAAATCCTTTGGTGTAATCGAATCAGTTAAAGCTGTATCTGATATTTACTCGCCTGTTTCCGGAGAGGTAACGGAAGTGAATGAGGATTTGAATGATGCTCCTGAAATTCTAAATGAAGACCCTCATAAAAAGGGCTGGGTAATTAAGTTAACTATAGAAGATAAATCTGAACTCGAAAAGCTTATGTCTTTGTCAGACTATGAGAAATTTTTAGAGGGATTGGAAGATTGAGGGGATGAGCTACATTTCATTAAGTGACAAAGATAAAAAGGAGATGCTGGACAAGATCGGTATTTCCACAGTAGATGAACTTTTTACTTCTGTTCCGGAAAATATTAAGCTTAAAAAGCTGCTTGATGTACCTGCTGCCCTATCAGAACCGGAGCTTGTAGATAAGCTGAAAGAGATTGCCAAAAAAAATAAAAATGCCGGGCTCCTGTCTTTCCTTGGTGCTGGAGCGTACCAACATTATATCCCTGTTGTTGTTGACTATTTAAGCAGTAGAGGGGAATTTGTTACTCCATATACCCCATATCAGCCGGAAGTCAGTCAGGGAACTCTCCAGGTCATTTTTGAATTTCAAACCCTGATCTGCCAGTTAACTGGCATGGATATTGCCAATGCCTCTTTATATGATGGAGCATCAGGAGCGGCGGAGGCTGTTCTTATGGCCAATCGTCTGACACGAAAGGAAAAGATTTTAGTTGCGTCAACACTTCACCCCCAGTACCGGCAGGTGATTCAGACTTACACTCGGAATCTGGGGCTCTCGATCGAAGAGATCGATTTTGTAAACTCTGGGAAAATCGATACAGAGCAACTAGCAAAAAAGATCGGCGAAGAAACGGCTGCAGTTGTCTGTCAGTCTCCTAATTTTTTTGGGATCGTAGAAGATATAAAGACTATATCTGATATTGCCCATAAGAAAAATGCCCTTTCTGTCTGTGTAGTTGCGGAACCGCTTTCTTTAGGTATTTTGGAGCCTCCCGGTAAACTGGGAGCGGATATTGTTACCGGCGAAGCTCAGACATTTGGGATGCCTTTAAGTTTTGGAGGCCCCTACCTTGGATTCATGGCCTGCTCTGAAAAATATTTACGTCAATTTCCGGGACGTATTGCCGGCCAGACCAAGGATGTTGATGGGAAACAGGGATATGTATTAACATTATCAACACGGGAGCAGCATATAAGAAGAGAAAGAGCTACATCCAATATCTGTACTAATCAAGCTTTGTGTCTGTTGAGAGCGACAATATTTCTGGAAACTTTGGGGAAATGTGGATTAAGGGACATGGCAGCTCATAACTTATATAAAGCAGATTATGCCCGGCAAAAAATCAGCGAAGTCAAAGGGGTTGAAGCAAGGTTTAGTGGGACTTCATTTAATGAGTTTGTTTTAAGTTTTAACAGGCCCTGGGTAGAGATAGAATCTTCATTGCGAGAAAAACTTATTATCGGTGGCTATGACTTGCAAAAAGACTATCCCGGACTTAAAAATTGCGCTCTTTTTTGTGTAACAGAGATACATAAGAAAGAAGATATCGATAAGTTAGCAAAAATTCTTGATGAGATATTAAGACAATAAAGGATATATGATGATAAGAGAACCTTTAATATTTGAAATAACTGATCCGGGAAAAAAGGCCTTTTCTATGCCCGAATTGGATGTTCCGGAAAGAAAAGATTTACTAAAGGATATTCCCTCTCGCGAGGAAATAAAAGACTTTCCCCAAGTTTCTGAAATTGAAATAGTACGGCATTTTACCCGCCTTTCCAAAACTAATTATTGTATAGACGAGGGCTTTTATCCTCTGGGATCATGTACGATGAAGTATAATCCCAAGGTAAATGAAAAAGTGGCTGCTCTGGACGGATTCACATCTTCACATCCTTATGCTGCGCTTGATGTAAATCAAGGTAATTTAGAAGTTTTAAAAACTACAGAAAAGCTTTTGCAGCAAATAACGGGAATGGACGCTTTTACACTGCAGCCCTCTGCCGGAGCTCAAGGGGAGCTGGTCGGGATGATGTTGATTCGGGCCTGTCTGGAGGACAGGGGAGACCCGCGAAAGATAGTTCTAATCCCTGATTCTGCGCATGGGACCAATCCTTCCAGTGCTCACACCTGCGGATATCAGGTGCAGGAAGTAAAGTCTAATGAATCTGGTACTATAGATGTAGATGACCTGGCAAAAGTGATATCAGAAGACGTTGCGGCAGTTATGATAACAAACCCAAATACTCTCGGGATTTTTGAAAACGATATAAATAAAATTACGGAAATCGTCCATGCTAAAGGTGGTTTCGTGTATATGGATGGAGCAAACATGAATGCTCTTTTGGGTATTTGCCGTCCCGGTGATATGGGAGCAGATGTTATCCATCTTAATCTGCACAAAACATTTTCTACACCTCATGGAGGAGGAGGCCCTGGTTCTGGTCCGGTCGGTGTGAAGAAAAACCTTGAACCTTTTCTACCGGTCCCGCTTATTGAGCAGAATGAGGGTATTTATTCATTTAATTATGAACGTCCAAAAAGTATCGGGCGGGTAAGGGCTTTTTATGGAAATTTTCTTGTAATAGTCAAAGCGCTGGCATATATTTTGTCTTTAGGGGCGGAAGGATTAAAAGAAGTTTCTGAAATAGCAGTTTTAAATGCCAATTATATCCGGAAAAAACTGGAAGGGATATACCATCTAAAATACAGTACACCTGCCTTGCATGAATGTGTATTTTCAGATAAGTTCCAAAAGAAATATGGAGTCCAAAATCTTGATATAGCAAAACGCCTTATTGATCTGGATATGCATCCTCCTACCATGTCATTTCCTTTGATAGTACATGGAGCGCTAATGATCGAGCCCACGGAAACAGAAAGCAAGCGTGACCTGGATTTGTTTACAGATGCAATGCAGCAAATTGCTGAAGAGGCCCGGGAGGATCCTGAAATATTAAAATTAGCTCCTCACAAATCCTATGTGCGGCGTCTGGATGAAACTTTTGCTGCCAGAAATCCTATTTTGCGGTGGCAGCTGACCCAGGAATAGAAGACAGCATAAATGAGCATTCAGAATCTGATAATGAATCTTCAAAAATACTGGACTGACCAGGGATGTTATCTGGCCCAATCATATGATATGGAAGTGGGTGCAGGCACTATGACTCCGGATACTTTTTTCAGAGTGTTGGATAAAAAGCCGTGGAGGGTAGCTTATGTACAGCCCTCGCGGAGACCCACAGATGGTCGTTATGGAGAAAATCCGCACAGAGTCCAGAAGCATTTTCAGTATCAAGTAATAATTAAACCTTCTCCGTCTGATATTCAACAATTGTTTATTCAGAGTCTGACAACTCTTGGCATTGATTTAAAATATCATGACCTGCGGTTTGATGAAGATAACTGGGAATCTCCTACTATAGGAGCGTGGGGAGTTGGATGGCAGGTCCTTCTTGACGGATTGGAAATTACCCAATTTACATATTTCCAGCAAGCCGGCGGAATCGAAACTTTCCCGGTTCCGGTTGAAATTACTTACGGACTGGAGAGATTGGAAATGTTTTTGGAAGGAAAAGATAATATTTATGACCTGCAATGGTCTGATAATGTGAGTTACAGAGACTTGAGAATTGAAGAAGAAAGGGAATTTTCAGAATTCAACTTTAATCATGCAAACATTAAATCGCTTCAAAAAATGTTTTCTTTAACTTCTGGAGAAGCTGTAAAACTAATAGAAAAGAATTTACTTTTTCCTGCATATGACATGTGTCTTAAGAGCTCTCATCTGTTTAATCTGCTTGATTCAAGAGGGGCGGTCAGTGTAACCGAAAGAGTTAAAAAAATCGCTCAGATAAGAAACCTAGTGACTAAAATTGCCCAGAAATACGTCTCACGGGAGGGTTCCTCCTGATGGAATTTGTCCTGGAAATTAATACCGAAGAGATGCCTTTAACGCATGTTAAAGCTGCTTTGCAACAATTAAAGAGAAATTTCGAAGATAAGCTTGTCTCACAGGACTTGGTTGATAAAAAAAAAAGAACTGGAAAAATCGAAACATTTGGAACCTGCCGTAGGCTGATCGTATATGGTGATTTGATAGCCTGCCAGAGGAATAAAGAAGAAATAATTATTGGTCCACCAAAGTCTGTGGCATTTGCGCCTGATGGAAGCCAAACTCCGGCTGTCAAGGGATTTGCCAGGTCCCAGGGAGTTAAGGCCGATAGCCTGGAGGTCGTCTCGCATAAACAAGGGGATTATATTGCTGTAAAGAAAATCCAAAAAGGAAGGCCTGCCAGGGATGTACTGCCTCAGATTCTGCCGGACATTATCAATAACTTGAGTTTTCCAAAAATGATGCGTTGGGGTACGAATGATTTTAAATTTTCCCGCCCCATTAGGTATGTTTTTTGTATTTTGGATGGGAAACTACTTTCTTTTAGGGTCAATGGAATTTCGACAAGAGATTTTACATCAGGTCACAAGCTTTACTTTCCCGCCCCGATAAAAGTAAAATCATTCCAGGAATATCGAAGACAGTTAAAGAAAAATAAAGTCATTATCGAAGAGAAAACTAGGAAAGCCCGTATAAAGAATCTTATAGAAAAAAAGCTGGAGCCTCTGGAAGCGCAATGTTACCCTGATGAAAAACTTCTGGACAAACTTGCTACTGATGTTGAATACCCTTATGTTTTTTTGGGGACTTTCCCAAAAAAATATTTAAAATTGCCTATTGAGATATTAAGTACTGCGATGAGAGAAGGGCAAAATCTCCTTTCTGTTATTAAGGGAAAGAAACAACTCCCGATTTTTTTGGGAGTTACTGATGCCTGTAATGATGCAAAAGGATTTGTAAGCAAGGGAAACGAGAGGGTTTTAAAAGCGAGACTGGAAGACGCTCGATTTTTTTGGGAGCAGGATGCAAAAATACCGCTGAAAGAAAGAGCCGAGAATTTAAGCCAGGTTGTTTTTCAGGAAAGCCTGGGAAGTTATACAGACAAGAGTGAACGGATAAAAAAAACTGCCCTTTACTTAGCAAGCAAGGTGGACAGAGGCAAGAAAAAACAAGAGGTCAGACAAGCAGCTGAACTATGTAAAGCTGACCTGCTTACAGAAATGGTCAGAGAGTTTCCCTCCCTCCAAGGGAAAGTGGGCGGAATTTATGCCCGGAAAGAAAAATATTCTCTTGCTGTCTGGAGAGCTATATATGAACATTATCAACCAGCAAGCCTGGATGATCCTAGTCCATCTTCTCTTACCGGGGCTGTCTTAGCAGTTTGTGATAAGCTGGATTCAATAGTAGGAGTTATGGGTCTTGAAATTGAGATATCCGGATCAAAGGACCCTTTTGGACTGCGCCGAAATGCCCAGGGTATATGCTTTATTGTGATTGAGAAAAAATTGGATTTCCCCTTTCCCCGGCTTCTGGATAAGGTCATTAAAGTGTATGAGGATAAACTGAAAAAAAATAGAAGTGAGTTGAAAGAAATCTGTCTTGAATTTTTTAAGAACAGACTGGAATATATTTTTAGCCACCTTGGGTTTCGTTATGACCTGATAAACGCAGTACTGAGTTCAGGTGTTGATAATATTTATAATGCTTTTCTCAAGCTGAAAGCTTTGAACAGCCTTAAAGATAATTTAAAATTTAAGACATTGATCCTTACTGCCAAAAGAGTTAACAATATATTGAAGGGACAACCCATGTATAGGGTAAATCAGGATCTGCTTATTGAGAAAGAAGAGCGAGAGCTTTACACAACCTATTCGATTATTAGAAATAATGTTAGGCCTTTATTTTTAAGTGGAGATTTTTCAAGAGCTCAAAGAATCGTGCTTACAATAGGCTCATCAATAGATAATTTTTTTGATAATGTGCTGGTGATGGCTGAAGATAAGAGGATTAAGCGTAACCGGCTGGCCTTACTTCAACAGGTCAGTGAACTTTTTAGCCAAATCGCAGATTACTCTGAAGTTGTTATTGAAGGGGAGAAAGACTGATTATTGTCACCCATCTATTTCAAAGTCGCCAGTGTCTGAGTTTTTTATAGTCGATATATCATCCGGGCTGAATTTTTGTTCCAGGGCGATAATTTTTACCAGAGAGCCAGGGTAATTTTGTCCTTTTTTCTCACCATAGGGATTAAATTGAACCCCTATTTGGTATTTATAACTTTTCCCTGGGTTTGCTGCGGACCATCTTACTCTTCCTTTAAGATTCATAGGAACTCTTTCACCCGGGACAGATATTTTCATATCAATTTTTGTATTTATTTTAAAAGTTTTCTGAGAGACAAAGCGCATACCTCCTCTGCTGATGTCCAAAATAGGGCAGAATTCTTCTCCATATTTTGCATGAGGCGAGGAGAGAAATTTATCTAATTTATAGCTTGTAGTTGCTCCTGGAATCTCAAAACGGAAGCAAGTTCTTCTTTCTATACTTTTGTTTGACATCAACCAACTCCTTCTTTCCCTGAAAGTTGCTGCTACAATTTTATATTAGCATATCTAATCAAACTATTATTGTCAAATGACTTATTCTTATAAATTGTTTATCAATGGGGAATGGGGAAGAGAAGAAATTAAAATGTGGTCGGTTTTTATCTTAGGGTCCCTTCGTATTTAGCGGTTAACTGGCGTTTACGGACGTCTTCAGGGGTATAGGAGGGTAGGAGTACAGGGGAGATGCGGTCAGTTCTGATTCCAGCGGCTTTAAGCTCTTTTTCATATCTATTTATGTGGTCGAGGGACAATTTGCTCAGTTTTACTGACTTAATATAGGTGGAGGCATATTTTCCGGCTCTGCGTCCGAAAACATTATAATCTAATATGGAATTGCCCATCAAACGATTGCGTCCGTGAACTCCTCCCGATGCTTCCCCGGCAACATAGAGGCCGGGAATATTGGTTTCACATTTTTCATTGATCTCGATCCCTCCATTCTGATAATGGAGAGAGGGGAATACAAGCATTGGTTCTTTTGTTATATCGATCTCATAACGGATAAACTGACGGAGCATAGCGGGGAATTGTTTTTGGACATAACCTTCGCCCTGCAGCATCTCGATTAAAGGGGAGTCTAACCAGACTCCTACTCTTCCACTTGGTGTTTCGACGCCATTTTTTCTTTCCGTGGATTCTCTGATTAGAGCAGAGCTTTCTACATCTCTGGGTTCACGCGGGTAGACAAATAGCTCTCCGTCTTTGTTAACCGGTTGCCCCCCGGCTCCTCTAATTTTTTCTGTGATCAGGAATCCTGCGATCTGTTCCGGGAAAGCTGCGCCAGTCGGATGATATTGGACAGAATCCATATAAAGTAGTTTTCCACCGGCCCGGTAAGCTAAAACCAACCCGTCTCCGGTTGCGCCGTAATGGTTGGTTGTGTCAAATCCTTTTATATGCAGCCGTCCGAATCCGCCAGTAGTGATAATAGTGGTTTTTGCTTTTACAGTAAAATATTCTTCAGTTTCAAGATTATAGAGCACTCCTCCCGCACACTTTCCCTGCTCATCCAGGATTAATTCAACTGTGGGCATGAATTCAAGTACATTTACTTTGTCCGGGTGATTTCTTACTTCATCCATGAGAGTCCGCATAATGATAGCACCGGTATAATCGCGGGACGAAAGCATTCTTTTCCGTGAAGTCCCTCCTCCATGTAAAACTTGCAGTGAGGTGTCAGCCAATTTATCCCACACGACTCCAAGTTCTTCCAACCAATTAGCAACTTCAGGGGCCTCTTCAGTAAGAACTCTAACCAGCTCAGGTTTATTGTCAAAGTGACCGCCTCCGATTACATCCAGATAGTGACGGGTAGGTGGGTCCTGCTTTGTAACGGCAGCCTGCATGCCTCCCTGGGACATCATGGAATTTGCATCTCCCAAGCGTAGTTTGGTCGAGATAAGGCATTTAGCTCCATTTTGAATTGCGGTAATTGCAGCAGCTGTTCCACCGCCCCCGCCTCCGATGATAAGGATGTCTGTTTTATAATCTGGCTTTGAAAGGTCGAAATATTCCGGTTTGATTCGGGAATGGGATTCCAGAATGTCAGTGACTTCAGTTGTAAGCATCTCTCCTTTGTTAGGGCCGATATTTATCTTTCGCCTAGATTTTTTATAATCGGGATGAAATTTATGAAGCACATCATCCCTTTCTTTAGCGCTCATAGGCGGGAAAACAGGTTTTCCTGATTTTGCAAGCTCAAATCGCTTATTGCGGGTTTGAATAACTTTGTTGAGTGATTTGCTCATATAGTCTGGATACATCTGAGACTCCTTTTATTTTTCTATATCTCTTGCATAATATTGTTTTTTGAGGTCTTCTTTATTTGCAGTCATTAGATCGTTGTATTCTTTATCGTATTTATTTTTTTTGATTTCTTTGATCCTTATATTGAGTTCTTTACTTTTAGGGGCTAAGTATTTACCGTAAAGTCTTTTAGCAAGAATACCGACATTGAATTGAACGATTTCCGCCGGACAGCGGATGGCACAGAGCCCGCAGCACAAACAATCAAAGGAGAGGTCCATTACGGCTTCGATGTCACCCCGCTTGGCAGCTTGAATGTAATCCATGACTTCTAGGTCTTGAGGACAAGCCTTAGTGCAGGCATTGCAAGCAACACATCTAAAGACTTCTGGATAGAGTTTCTGGATCGTGGCAACGTTGGGTTCGATCTTATTGATGTCATAGATGGATTTATGAGCCGGGATTGCAGGAAGCTGAGAGAGCCACATATCTTTTTCGACTAAAGTAGTACAGGCAAGGCCTGTATAGATCTTATAATCCCCAGGAAGCCTGTATACTGTAGCACAGGCACCGCAAAATCCTTCGCGGCAGCCAGCGCCTCTTTTTATTTGATAGCCGGCATATTCCATTGCTCCCATAATGGTTGCCTCAGCTGGGACTTGGTAGCCTTTTCCCATAATAAAGACGGTCACAAATTTTCCTTTATTTGCCATCTTGATGTCTCCTTATTAATATTCTTGTGGTAATGTCTTGAGTTTAGCCCAGGAATAAACTGGACCATCCTTGCAAACATAATGCTTGCCGATATTGCATCTTCCACACTTACCGATTCCGCATTTCATTTTATTTTCAACTGTAGTATAGATCTGTTCATCTTTAAATCCCAGCTCTTCAAGAGCTTTAATTACAAATTTTATCATAATAGGGGGGCCGCAGGTGATCGAGATAGAATTGTCAGGGGAAGGTTTTTTGTCTGTTACATTTTGCGGCACAAATCCGACATACTCTTTCCAGTCTTTTTCCTCAACATCAACTGAAAGATGTACCTTCATTTTTTTATTAAGTTTTTCCAGTTCCTCTTTAAATACTAAGTCCTTTGAGGTTCTTGCTCCATAGATAAGAGTTAGTTTACCATAATCATCTTTTTTTTTAAGAGCAGTCTGCAGCACAGACCAGATCGGAGCTAAACCAATGCCGCCGCCAATAAAAATGAGGTTTTTCCCTTTCCAATTTTCAATTGGGAAATTGTTGCCATAAGGGCCTCTTATGCCGATGATTTCCCCGACTTCTGTTTCGTGTAAAGCGGAGGTGACTCTTCCCATTTTTAAGATACTGAACTGGAGGAAATCTTTTTCAAGCGGGGATGAGGATATGGAGATCATAGATTCGCCTTTTCCTAAAACAGAAAGCATGGCAGATTGTCCGCATTGGTGGGAAAAACCGTTTTTTTCGACGAATTGAGTTCTGAATGTTTTAATAGACCTTGAGCCTGAGACTTCTTCTTTTATCTTGATTATTTTTGCCAGTTTTGGAATGTATATGTTTTCATTCATGATCTCTCACCTTATTCAGAATTTCTATTATATCTATTCCCATGGGGCATAAAGAAATACACCTTCCGCAGCCTGTACATAGGTAATCCTGGTAATTTTCGACGTGATACTGGAACTTATGAAGTATTCTTTGGCGTAATCTTGAGGCTTTGTCTGGCCTGGGATTGTGTCCTGAGGAATGCATGGTAAAATCCGGGAACTGACATGTATCCCAGGTCCTGACTCTTTTTCCATTGAGGGGTAGGGTGGAAGTGAGTTCGTCGGTTATGTCAAAACAATAACAGGTGGGACAGAGGTAAGTGCATATACCGCAACGGATACAACTCATGGCTTCTTCATCCCAGAAAGGAGAGTTAAACATATTTTTAAGTTTGTCCGGGATGTTTTTAATATCTTTTACCTCTCTTTTAATTTTTTTCTCAGATTCCCGATGAATTTTTTCTAATTCTTTTTTCTCTTTTGGTGAGACAGGCTTGAAAAGATTTTCGGCTGCTTTGATAAGCTTCTCTCCCTTCTTACTCAGGGAATCGAGATGATATTTGTCATCCATATCAGTCATAAGAATATCCAAGCCCTCTTTAGCATGAGGTGAACCGCCGACTGATAGACAGAAACAATTATCCGAAGGAGGAGTGTTGCAGGTTAGGCCGACCAATGTCGTCTGGTTTCTTCTGCTCCAGTAATAGGGATCTTTAGGTTCCTCTCCAAAAACCTTGTCTGTTAGAGTTATTGCTTTAGCGTCACAGGGCCTGACCCCGAAAATAACAGTAGGTTGCTCTTTAGGGAGAACTTCTTTAATTTGAGGTTTTCCTTCTTTTGAAGTATTAAATTGCAGGAAGACCTCTCTCTGAGGAAAAGTTATTTTTTTTGGAGCCTGGACTGTGTTTAAGTGTTCCAGGTTAAGCTTATCCGGGTTTTGGATAACTTCATAACTCCATAGATTTTCCTGCTTTTCCGGAGCATAGACTGTATAAGACTGCAGTTTTTTTACCCATGCGGGGAATGATTTTTTTGTCAGTATCTTTTCCATAATCTCACCTGATAAAATCTTCTGGGTCTTCATCTTTGAAACTAGAAACAAGGGAAGGCTGCTCAGGATCTAAGCCGGCTTTATAGTCAAAAAGCTCTTTAGCAACTTTTTCCAGTTTTTTATTTAAAAGCCTTAAGGGGATGTCAACAGGACACACTCGTTCACATTCGCTGCAATCTATACAACGGCCAGCTAAATGCATTGCTCTGACCAGATGATAGCCGAAGTTTTCTGAGGATTCCGGTGATTTTTCTATCCATTTAATTTTTTGAGCCTTTTCTTCTGCACTAGTGTCGGCTGTGACTGCAAGGTTTATGCTGTCCACTACACACTCATCACAATAACACATGGGACAAACTGACCGGCAGGCATAACAACGAATACATTTACTTAACTGTTGTTGCCAGAAATCCCACTTTTTTTCCTGAGATAATGATTCGATCTGTTCCAGGGATTTAAATGGTTCTTTGGGTGAGCGGTTGTTTCTGTCTCCCCAAAATACATCGGAGATCACTGGGAAACTGGAAGTGCATTCCAGACATCTTTCAGCCAGGATTTCTTTGAGAGGAATTTTTATAGTTTTTTCTTTGGTTGAAATCACTATATTTTTTCCTTGGTCGAATTCGATTTTTTCAGGCTTTTCGTCTTTTAGTTTTTTGAAGATCTTCTTCTCGTCCAGAACTCCGAGATCTTCGCAGGAAATCCCCATTATATAAACATCTTCCCGGGTTATAAATTTTTCCTGGAGTAATACATTTATGGCCCGGCTGTCGCAGCCTTTCACGAAAATACCAACTGGCCGTGTATCCGGTTCTTTTTCTCTGGCTTTTTTTCTTTTTTCATCTAAGAGGAACTTAACAAGATTTTGAAAACAGGTAGGATTCCAGATGAGCTTGTTAACATCTTCCGGTTTTTTTATAAATACAGGAGCAGCCATTAAGATATTTGAGCTTTTAGCATAACCTATGATATATTTTACTTTTCCTTCTTCCAGGATCTTCTTAGCTTCTTTTTTTATTTCTTCCAGGTTCACCATTATTTTTCTCTCCTCAGCTTTGTTTGGGGGCCGAGTGGTTTAAGCTCCTGAACAAAGTCTTGGATGATCTGCGTGTATTTTTTTCCTTCTGCTGCTGAGACCCATGCCATTTTAAATCTTTGTGGTTCCAGGCCGATGTATTCAATAAGTTCTTTGACTAAAGCTATCCTTCGCCGGGCATAGAAGTTTCCTTTAATATAGTGGCAATCTCCGGGATGACAGCCGGATACAAGAACTCCGTCAGCTCCTTTCTGGAAGGCATTGAAGATATATAAAGGGGATACACTGCCTGAGCACATAACCGTGATCGGAACTACATTGGGGGGGTAATTCATACGGGAAACTCCTGCAAGGTCGCTTCCGGCTGAGGAGCACCACTTGCACAGAAAAGCAATGATTTTGGGTTCGAATTCTTCAGCCATATTCAGCCTCCCACACTTGCATCTATCATTTCATGAATTTGTCCTGGGGTGATATTTTTTACCTCTATGGCGGCCCTTAAACAGGTTGCTGAACAGGTGCCGCATCCTTCACAAAGGACTTCATTGACTTCGGCTTTATTGTTTTTAAGGCTTAAAGCATCATAAGGACAAACATCAACGCACATTCCACACCCTGAGCAGAGATTTAAACTTACTTTAGCTACCATGGGGGAGTGGAATAGATGGTCCTGGGATAATATTATTATTGCTTTGGCGGCAGCCCCGCTGGCTTGAGCTACTGCTTCCGGTATATCCTTGGGAGCCTGGGCTGCTCCGGCAAAAAATAATCCTGCTGTGACACTTTCTACTGGTCTGAGTTTCGGGTGGGCTTCTGAAAGAAAACCGTCTTTATCTAAAGAGACCTTCAGTTTTTTTGCAAACTCTTCTGCTCCTTTAGCAGGCCGCATTGCTGTAGCAAGGACAACCATATCAGCATTGATCTCGATATCTTTTCCAGCTAATGTGTCAACTCCCCAGACAGTGATCTTTCCGTTTTCTTCAAATATCTTTGAAACTTTTCCTCTTAGGTATACTACTCCATCTTCTTCTTTTGCTCTCTGAACGAATTCCTCGTAGTTTTTTCCTCCGGAACGGATATCAATGTAAAAGACATAGGCCTGTCCATCAGGGACATGGTGTTTGTACAACATAGCGTGTTTTGCCGTATACATGCAGCATATTTTGGAACAGTAAGCGCAATGAAGCTCAGGATCTCTCGACCCTACACATTGAATAAAGACTACTTCTTTGGGTACTTTGTGGTCAGATGGCCTGAGCACTTCACCCATGGTAGGACCTGAAGCCGATAATAATCTTTCAAATTGCAGGCCGTCCAGGACATCCGCATATTTTCCAGATCCATATTCTTTCATATTCTCTTTATCGTAGAGGTCATAGCCTGTGGCCAGCACTATAGAACCAATTTCTTCTTCAATCATCTCTGGTTTCATATCATAATCAATAGCTCCAGGCTCGCATACATCTATACATTTGCCGCATGCGATAGGAAGCAAGCCCGGGCAGTTAGCTATATCCAGGGTATAAGTGGCGGGGATAGCCTGAGGAAAAGGAATGTAAATGGCTTTTCTTGCTGTCAATCCTAAATCAAACTCATTAGGAACAACTATAGGACAGACATCCAAGCATTTGTCACAAAGGGTACATTTATCGGGATCGACATAGGTAGGTTTTTTAAGGATCTTTGCCTTAAAATTTCCTACATAACCGCTGATTTCCTGGACTTCGCTGTAAGTCAATAATTTGATCTTTGGGTGTTTTGAAACGTCTACCATTTTTGGAGTCAGGATACATTGCGAGCAGTCTAAAGTAGGGAATGTCTCAGAGAGCTGGATCATATGCCCGCCGATCGAAGGAGATTTTTCAACCAAGACGACCTCATAGCCACTATTGGCCATATCCAGAGCGGCTTGAATACCTGCGATCCCGCCTCCGATGACTAGGCCTCGGCGGGTTACAGGAATGCTGATAGGTTCTAAAGATTTATTTTTTACTACGTGTTCTACTGTGCTGCGTGTGATCTTTTTAGCTTTTTCTGTTGCTTTTAATTTATCTTTGTGAACCCAACTGCATTGCTCTCTAATATTAGCGATCTCACACTGAAATTCGTTTATACCTGCGGCTTTAGCACAATTACGGAAAGTGGTCTCATGCAGGTTAGGGGAACAACAGGCTACGACAACACTGTCAAGGTTGTGTTCTTTTATGGAATTTTCAATGAGTTTTTGTCCAGGATCCGAACACATATAGACATAGTCTTCTGAGTGGACTACGTCTGGATGTTTCGCAAGGTCTTCCGCAACATTTTTTACATCTACTGTGCCTGCGATATTTATCCCGCAGTGGCAGACAAAAACACCAGTCCGTTTTTTCATTTTTACGTTCCTTTTTTTAAAGTTTCAACGCCGTATTCGTATCCTTTATCAAAGGCTTTTAGGTTTAATTTAAGGAAACGGTCGGGTACTAGACCTGGCACTCCTTTTTTCATAACTTCCGAGGTAGTGATTTTTGTTACAGCAGTAAAGAAACCCATCATTACCAGGTTAGCGGTGATCCGGTTCCCGAGATCTTCAGCAAAACGAGTAGCAGGAACCGAATAAGATTTGATTTTTCCGCGGGGAGGTTTGGGTTTTACTAAATCCTGGTCGATGATAAGGAGGCCGTCATCTTTTAAGTCTGATTCATATTTATCGTATGCCTCCTGAGACATGGATACCAAGATTTCTGGAACGGTGATATAGGGATAGAGGACTCGGTCGTCGGAAACAATAAGCTGAGAGCTGCAGGCACTGCCTCTTGCTTCCGGGCCGAAGCTCTGGTTCATAGTGGCAAATTTGTTTCCATAGAGCGAGAGAGCTTTACCAGCAATAAGGGCACACCGTATAATCCCTTGACCTCCAAAACCGGAAAATCTAATCTCAGTCATTTTTATCTCCATAAATTTGGTATTTATCTCCTAGTGCTGAAGAGAGATGTTCATTCATAGCATCCAGGAAAGTCGGTTTTTCCTTGTCGACAAACTTTCCGACAATAAGTTTTCCCTGGTAGCTTATATCAAGTGTTCTTGTGTCTGCCCCATGCTGTATTTCTGACATGTCATAATAATATTTAAGCAGGTTTAGGCCATCCCCAAGCCGGTTCCTCCGGGCATATAATGTAACACAAGGAGTTATAACTTCAATAAAAGAAAACCCACGTTTGTTTAAAGCTTCTTGGATAGATTTTGTGACACGCCTAAGATGTAACGCTGTCCAGCGGGCAACATAGGTAGCACCGGCTGCTTCTGTAAGATAGGGAAGGTTAAAGGCATTTTCATAATTTCCATAAGGAGCAGTGGAGGCATTGGCGCTTTTCGGTGTGGTTGCAGCAACTTGGCCTCCAGTCATAGCATAATTGAAGTTATTGACACAGATCACAACCAGATCCAAGTTCCTTCTTGCTGCATGGATCAGGTGGTTGCCGCCAATTCCGGCAATATCTCCATCACCGCTAAATACTACTACTTTTGTATCCGGTTTTGCCAGTTTCAGACCGGTTGCAAAGGGGATGGCACGTCCGTGAGTGGTATGGAAGGAATCCAGTTTTATGTAGCCGGCAACTCTTCCTGTGCAACCTATACCGGATACAACCGCGATCTTATCAAGGTCGTATTTTTCTTTTCGTAAAGCTTCTGCAAAAGATGTTACTACTGTTCCTATTCCACAACCCGGGCACCAAATGTGTGGCATCCTGTCCATTCTTAAGATTGCTTCTATTGGGTTTTTTTCGGTATTTTGCTCTTCTTTATTCATTTGGCTGCCTCCTTGATGGCGTTCAGGATAACTTTAGGATCGTGGACCCAGCCGCCGTAATGGGGGACGGAAACAACCTCACATTTGTCACCCACCACCCGCTCGGCTTCTAATACGACCTGTCCGGCATTTATCTCAGGGAATACGATTGCTTTTACTTTACCAGCTAATTCTTTAATCCGTTTTTCAGGAAAGGGCCAGACTGTTTTAAGTTGCATTGTGCCGACTTTTATTCCGGCTTTTTTTGCCTCTTGAACTGCTTTAATAGATACTCTCGAAGTTATTCCGTAAGACATGACTAAAATTTCGGCATTGTCAATATCAGTTTCTTCTAAATGGATGATTTTATCGGCATTGTCCTTGATTTTGTCGATAAGATGGCTTACACAAGTAGCCTGGCATTCAGCATTGAGAAGAGGGTACCCTCTTTCATCCCGTGTCAGGCCGGTGGTATGAAAACGGTACCCGTCCCCTACCTTGACCATAAAGGGGATGCCGTCCGTGTCATTTTTATAAGGCAGATATTTATTTTTAGGGCCTTTATACCATTTTCTTTCCACTAATTCGATTTCTTCTGCCGGAGGGATGACTACTTTTTCATGCATATGACCTATACATTCATCCGTCATAACAAAAACCGGGACCCGGTAAATCTCAGACAGATTAAAAGCCTCAATGGTCAGGTCAAAACATTCCTGAGGCGAATCAGGCGAAAGAGCGATTATCTCATAATCGCCGTGAGAGCCCCATCTGGCCTGCATCATATCCTGTTGTCCGGTCAGGGTAGGAAGTCCGGTCGAAGGACCTCCTCTTTGGACATTTGCAATAACAAGGGGAGTCTCCATCATGCAGGCTAATCCGATGTTTTCCATCATGAGGGAAAAGCCTGGTCCGGAAGTAACTGTCATGGCTTTTTTGCCCCCCCACACAGCTCCAATTAGGGAAGCAATTGAGCCCAGCTCATCCTCCATTTGAATAAAAACACCGCCTACATAAGGAATCCGTTCGGAAAACCTTTCTGCAGTTTCTGTGGAAGGAGTAATGGGGTAGCCTCCGAAATAACGGCATCCGGCAGCCAGAGCTCCTTCTGCAAGGGCAAAGTCCCCATCCATAAAATGGGAACCTGTTAAAACTCCTTTAGGATCTGCTTTCGACTTTTTCACCTTGGTCCTCCTCTTTCTTAATGGTCACAAATATGGCAAATTCTGGACAAATTGTCTCACAGAGCTGGCAGTAGCAGCATTCGTCCTCGTTTTTTACTATGGGTGGATGATATCCTTTGAGATTAAATTCTGTGGATAGCTCCAGGACGTTCCGCGGACAATATTCCACACAAAATCCACATCCTTTGCATTGGTCCTTAGAGATGTGGATCTTGCCTCTTGTTGGTTTCAAATTTCCAAAGTAAGTCATTGATACCTCAGATTAAACCTTTTTCTTTAAGGATTGGTTTTGGGTCTATATAATGAAGATCTAACCTCAAGCTATCCTGCGGACAGCCCAAGGCGATTGCCAATAATTGAGAAAAATAAAGAATCGGAATATTCTTAAATTCAGGAAATTTCTGTTGAGTTTCTTTCTGGCGCTGGTCAAGATTAAAAGAGCAGAGAGGACAACTTACGATTACAACTTCAGCTCCTTGTTTTACAGCTGATGAGAGGATCTGATTGGCACGGTCCGCGATGATCTCTGGTTTATCGACTGTTTGATAAGCGCCGCAGCATTCGACTTTATGAGGAAAATCTATAGCTTCGGCTCCAAGTGCAGTCATGAGTTCATCCATAATCATCGGATTTTCCATATCGTCGAATCCGATCTCTTGGGGACGAACAAGGTAACATCCATAATAACTTGCTACTTTTAAGCCTTTGAGAGGTTTAATAGCTTTTTTAGCGATGTTCTCCAATTTAATCTCATTTTTTAGTATTTCGAGAAGATGAACGACATCAACATCGCCTTTGTAATCGATCTCTTCCTTGTACATCAAGTCATTGATGATGTCCAGGTCTTCAGGATTTGATCTTACCCGTTCATTGCTTCTTTTTAGGGTGTTGTAACACATCGCACAGAGGGTCATAAGTCTATCTGAGCCGGCTTCTTTAGCTCTTATAAGGTTCCTGATGGGGGCAACGTGATGGATCAAGTCATCGGTGGTAAGGGAATAAACGGTTCCGCAACAATTCCATCTGGAGATCTCTTCAACCTCCACTCCAAGTTTTTTTAAGGAACATAAAGCTGAATCTTCAAAATTTTTGGCCTTGTTTTTTAGAGTGCACCCGGGAAAATAGCTTAGTTTCATAATTATGATTCCTTATTAAATTTGGACTATGGCTGATGAATAACATATTTATGATGTGAATTTTCTAAAATTGCTGATTAATGCGATTGGAGGCACATTTCCTCTCTCAGAATCAGAAAGTTCTTCGACCTTTACATGGTCTTCTCGTTTACGCAGTAATATCTGCCTGACTGCTTCTATGGCTTCTGCAATGTTTATGCCCTTGGGGCAGCGGACATTGCAGGTCATACACGATGCGCAGATCCAGATGGAGTTTGATTTCAATAATTCTTCCTTTAAGCCAAGTTGAATAAAGCGGATGATCTGGTTGGGCAGGATATCCATTTGATATACAGCAGGGCATCCTGCGGAACATTTTCCGCACTGATAACAGGCGAGAAGGTTTTGGCCGCTTAATTCTTCGACTTTGGCTACGAAAGGACTTCTGATCTTATGGCGGGAGATATTAGTTCGCATATAAAATATCCTTTTCTTTATAGATTATTTTAGCCAAAAAAATTATAGATATTTATCATAATAAAAAGACCATAGTACAGCATAATTGAATATTACTGTCAAGGATATAATTGACTTTTTAAGAAATTATGTTTTCCTATTTATTTTCTTGAATTTCCTAGTGTTCCTGCTGCTCACTGCCTACTGCCTATTGGCTTTAATGTTCCCCAGGCTAGAAACAGAAGGGTAAAGGAATTGATAAGAAAAAGGTATTTTGTCAGCATTTGGAGGCCGACTAGAGGGATAAGTACTGAAGAGACAGCCAATGCTCCCAGAAAAGAGCCGAGCAGGTCTAATCCATAGCCGAGTCCGTAGTTAGAGCTTTTTTGTAGAAAAAGTCGGTTGGATATAACAAATAAATGGCCGCATGCAGCTCCGAATAACAAGAGGAAGACAAAAAATAGAAACAGAGGGATCTGCTGTTGTAAGGCAGTGAGGAGCAAAAAAATGAATATCAAAAATACGAATTGAATAAGCAGTAGATCAGAGAGACGAGGATTTTTTTTCCTTATCCCGCTGAAGGCTCCCAGACAAAGCCCCAGCATAAAAAAGGAAAAAAGCAATGCCAGCCCCTGGTAAATATAACCATGAAAGGTTTGAAAAGCCAATATTAGAATGATTTCAATTGTAATACTTGATAACCCCATAACAAAAAGCGGAATCAAATAGAATGATTTTCGAGAACGTTTAAGCCCGGCTGTGGTTAAAAAAAGAAGGAACAGGATAAGGGGGAGGTCTAGAATCCAGAATTTGCCTGAACGGGATAGAAAAGCGAGTAATGAGGTTTCCAGCCCTTTGAACTGGGTAGACCATAGCACAGAACTGAAAAAATAACTTATTGGCTTTAGGTCCTGGTTTATTTTTCCTTCGCCTTCCAATATTTTTTGTTTTAAAAAGTCTTTTCTAAGGGGGGAGAGGCGTGAAAATAAAAGTTGTGGATTGATGTATACATTATTAAGCTTAAGTTTTTCTATCTCCTGGGAAATTTCTTCATATTCTAAGGTTATTGGCTGTGATGAGGCTAAAAAGATATTTGCAGCTCCAGGCACTATTTCAACAAAGGGAAAAGTTTTTTTTAAGGTCCGGTAAAGAGAGGATAGATAATCCTGCAGTTCCGGGCTGATGTAATTTTCAGCCGATGATGTGCGGAAAGAAAAAATTCCTTTTTTTGACAATTTTGCTTTTACCGTTAAAAAAAATTCTTCTGTGTAAAAGCGGTTGATCTGAGCTGTTATCGGGTCTGGCAGGTTAAGGATGATGACATCATAGTCTTTTTGAGTGTTGTTAAGAAATAACCTGCCGTCTTTAAAATAAGTATTTATACGCGGGTTCTCGAATATGCGGCTTTCCTCCGCTGGAAGGAATTTCTTTGAAAACCGGATGATCTCCGGGTCAAGTTCAACGTAATCTATGCTTGAGTTGGGATACTTTAATATTTCTTTAAGGCTTCCTCCGGCTCCTCCTCCGATAAGGAGTACATTTTTTGCTTCAGGATTTTGTAATAAGGCAAAATGAACCGATTCTTCAGAGGAAGCTTTATCAGGATTAGAATAGATCAGAAAACAATTGTTGTAGAGTGATATCTGCTCCTTATCTTTTAAAACCTGGAGTTTTCCATAAGGGCTGTCCTTACTTGCTATCAGGTTAAACGGAGACCAGAATATTTTCTGGGTGGGGAAATCCAAGGCCCAGAACAGAAAAAACAGGATCAGCGAGAAAATAAGTAGTATAGGATTACGTTTTTTTCTGAATATTAAAAAGATAATTATAGCACTTAGGCCAGCTACAAGAATTGCTACTTGCCAGTTGGAAAATAAAGGGATCAGGATAAAATAAACCAATGATCCCGCTATGGCTGAACCTAGTGATTCTATCATATACACTCGGGAAAGATTCCCTTTGAGGTAGTAAGTATTAAAGACAAATAAAATTCCAAGGGGGAAGCATATAAAAAAGGAAAATCCCATAGAAAATAGGATAATATATGTTAAACCAGTGATTTCCCCCGGAAGGGTGTTGAGGGCGAAGCGTGAAAGCCTTAATCCTATCAGGCAGATAGGGAATATTATAATGACCAGGAAGTACAGCCGGACAAATTTTATCAGGCTGAATTTTATTCTGGAAGCGGCAAGGCTTCCCAGACCCGTCCAGAGAAGCCAAAAAGAGAGGAGGATTCCAATAGTAATTTCATTTCCATAAAAATGTACCGAAAACTCCCGGATTAAAATTATCTGGAAAGATAAGGCTAAGAACCCTAAGATAAAAGCAGGAAGATATTTTTTTAAATCCATATGCCCGGAATCCGGTTATTGCAATAAGTACACCGTCCATTTTTTATTTTTAATTTTGCGATGATATACCCTTGTCTTTGGATGATAATGTTTTTGCATTTTGGACAATAGGTATTTTCAGCTTTGTGCCCGGGAACATTACCGATATAGACATAGTTAAGGCCTGCTTTTCCGGCTATATCGGCAGCTTCTTCCAAGGTGGAGACAGGCGTAGAAGGGAAGTTTTTTAATAGGTAATGCGGATGGAACCTGGAAAAATGCAGGGGGACATCAGGCCCTATCTCATTTGCTATCCACTGGCACATATCTCTGAGCTCCTTAGGGTTATCATTTAAGGTTGGGATGACAAGATAGACGATTTCAAGCCAGATACTGGAGGAAGCTATGATTTTTATAGCCTCAAGAACTGGTTTAAGTTCTCCCCTTACATATTTGGTATAAAAATCCTGAGTAAATGCTTTCAGATCGATCTTTATTGCGTCTACTGCCTGGATCAATTCTTCCAGAGGCTCCGGATTTATATGTCCCCCAGTGATGACGACATTTTTAAGTCCTTTTTTCCTTGCGTTTAAAGAAGTGTCATACATGTATTCGTAAAAAACAACAGGTTCAGAGTAGGTATAAGCGATAACAGGACAGCTATATTTTTGGGCGAATTTAACGACTTTGTCTGGAGGAAAGTCTATGTGACTTATTTGTTCTGGCCTGACTTGGGAAATTTCCCAGTTCTGGCAGAATTTGCAATTAACATTACATCCGGCAGTAGCTATGGATAAAGTTGGAGTTCCTGGAAGAAAATGAAACAAAGGTTTTTTTTCAATAGGGTCAACATGGATAGAACATGCTTTTCCATAGACCAGAGTGTAGTAGGTGCCGTCAATATTTTCCCGTACGCCGCAGTAGCCTCTTTCTTTGTCTCCGAGTTTGCAAAAGCGAGGGCATAAAACACACTCGATTTCTCTGTCAGGGTATTTTTTATAAAACTTTGCTTCAACTTTGGATAGCTTAGAGGAATTTTGAAAGGCATAAAGATCCATAAGTAATGGTCCTAATCCGGAACCTGCGGCAGTTCCAGTCGCAGCTGAGAGTTTAATAAATTTACGTCTTTTCATTTAGTCTGAACTATTCATATAAAATGTCGATATGAATGAAATTCAGGTGTGGCTTGTGCTCGCTTCAGCCACATCAGAATTTCACAAGATACAAATCTTTTACCATAACATTTCACATTTTACAATTCACGTTTTACGGTTTTTTCCATTTTCTGTTTTTCCTGAAGTTCCTGTTTTTTCTGTTCTTTCTGAATTTTCTGTATCTACGGCAACCTCGACTCGTGAATAATCCAGGTTCTCCTGAACTATTCATAAAAAATGTCGATATAAATGATACTTAGAAATTTAGGCTAAATTTCCTCCCTTATTATATTGATGTCAGCCGGGGATGCTTTTCCCAGCTTCATTTTTTCAGCGGTTTTTAGATATAGCGGTTCCCGACCCTCTTCCTTTAAAGACGGGAGTCCTTTTGCAAAGCGTAGTTCTTCGATGATCTGCCAGGAGGCAAAGTCTGCAGCTACCGGATCAAGGCTGAAAATGAGGGCCCCGTATTCTGCTGCCCATTGTGAGTGATAAGCCGGTCCGCGGTGGTATTGGATGAGCAGGGCATCCAAGATAGAGATCCTGTGTTTTTTCCAGATAGAGTCAGTAGAAAACAGCTCGGCTATATAGGGATTACAATTGGAATCATGGTATTTATTAGGATTATGTATTGCGCCAAAATAATTTTTCATACCAGCTGTTACTCCTGCCAGACCGTGGTCCTTTACAATTGCCAGACTTATAGAGGCAGTGACAATTCTGGACTGGATGCTGGAGAAGCGGCTGCCGATATTAAGATGTGATGTCAGGTCCTGCTCATAACCTAATCCTCTAGAATCTGTTCCAAATATCTTAATGCTTTTTTTATTCATATTTAGACGATAGCCTGCGGTTGTTAATTCCCGGTTAGTCCTATCCCAGGTTATGATATTTTTTGAAGGAATACCGGATTTGATCAATAAAGATGTTAAGGCCTGCGGGACCTCAGGCCGGGTGGATAGGTTTTTGCCTCCAAGAGTATTGATCTTTATCCCGATCTGGTCATCTGCTTTAAACAAAATCTGTAAGTTTTTTTTATAATCGCCTGGTCCATTTAAAAGAGAAAAACCACGTTTAAACATACGAACGAGGCAATTTAAATCTGGAATGCCTTTAGGGGAAGAAATGTCTTTTTTTCTTACAATAATCACCCTTGAATTGGCCATCAGATTAAAAGTACTATGCAGTGGCGTAATTGTCAATGTATTGAGTCAAAGGATCCCCCTCAATTTTTTCTAAGCTTACCCAAGTTATTAGGCATGGATACGGGTAAGTCCCTACGAAAGACAGGGATTTCCCCCAGCTGGGAAATCCCTTCCTGTCCTCACAACGCTCTCCTCGAGATTCTCTCGAGGAACCATGCCCGCGTTGTTCCGGATGGCTTTCTGCGGGATTTACCCGTATCCATGGCAGCTTCCCATTTGCATGAAGCAGAGCCACACCTGAATTTCATCCCTTGTAATATAAGTGGTGAGTGTTTATAGTGATAAAGATATCTAATTTTAGGAGAAATCGGGTGAATCTGAGACAAAGAAAAAAAATAAGCATCATATGTTCAGGATTGATTTTGGGAATATTTATGATTAATTCTATCGCTTTAAAGGAAGGAAAGGAATTAAAACTGGATCAGATTTTACCTTATCTGGATGATTGGAGTCAGATAGAAGAGAGTCAGAGTTATTATCCGGAATCACTTTTTGAATATATAAATGGGGCAGCAGAAATTTACCTCTCGTATGATTTTGAGGAATTGATTGTCTCTCAATATAAGGAGAAAGAGACTGAGAGTAATGTTGCCCTAGAAATCTATAATATGGGGACAAACAATAATGCTTTTGGTATTTATAGTGCAGAACGTTATCCAGAAAGTAATTTTTTAAATATCGGCCTGCAAGGTTATATAGAGGAAGGTGCTTTTAATTTTCTGGCTGGAAATTATTATATTAAACTTCTCTGCTTTGATTGCAAGGAAAGCTCGGATAAGATACTTAAAAAGTTTGCAAAAGAGATTTTAATTCGTATTGGCGATAAGGGTCGATTTCCCTTGCCTTTAACAGCCTTTCCTTCTGAGGGCAGAATAAAAAACACAGAGAAATATATTAAACATAATTTTATGGGATATTCTTTTCTTCATGATGGATACTCAGTTGGGTATAAAAATAATAATATGGAATTTGAATGTTTTCTGATTGAGGGAAACAATCCGGATGATGCCCGGTTGATGTTAAAAAAATTTTTACAAGAAAAAAAGGAGATAGGGATTAAAGAAGCAGCACCGGGATATATGATTAGGGACCGTTACTATAAAAATATTTATATAGCCCAGATCAATAATTACATCTGTGGAGTTATAAAAATTGAAGATGGCAGGGAAGAGGTCGGCCAGGATTATCTCGGAAGGATAATGGATAATCTAAAGCAGTGAAGGGCTTTAAAACAAGTAGGTAGCAGGCAGGAAAGATCAGTTAATCCATATTGGAGATAAAGGTTTTTAATCTAGCGAATTCCTTTTTTAAATCATCAAGTGTCTCTTGAGCTTTTTTTATATCTTTTTCTTCTCCGGCCAATTCCATCTGAAGGGCAGCGTCTTTAAGAAAACTAAGGCTAAGGTTAGCCGCGGAGCCTTTCAAATAGTGGCCGGTCTCCTGAATAGCTGTAAAATCTTCTTCTTTAATAGCTTTCTTCAGTTCATCGTATTTTGGCATAAAGTCTTCCATGTACATATCGATAAGCTCATAGAGAAAATCCTTATCTCCTCCGGTCCGTTCTAGGGCTGAGTCAAAATCTAGGGGGATTTTTTTTTCTGTCATTTTTTATTCTTTTTATTTATTTATATCACGACAGTACAATTGCGTCCATTATTTTTTGCGTTATAAAGCGCTTCATCACTGATTTTTATCATCATCTCTGTTGAGTTGGCTTCAATGTTTTCAGTAGAAGTGCAGCCCAGGCTCACATAAAGTTTTAGAGGGCCGGCTGAGGTCTGGATGGATTTTTGGGAGATATTTTCCCGGATGCGTTCTGCGATCTTTTTAACAGATTTTATAGAATTGTGAGGGAGGATAATGATAAATTCTTCTCCGCCGTAGCGGCCGATTTTATCGTAGGCCCTCATTTTCGCTGTTATACGGGAAACAATTTTAACCAGCACTTCATCACCTACAGGGTGTCCATGGGTGTCGTTGACTTTTTTGAAATGGTCGATGTCAAGCATAATAGTGCTTAAAGGTCGGTTTGTTCTCTGAGCGCGAAGGAATTCTTCATTTAAGATTCTCATGATCTCTCTTCGATTAAAGATTTTTGTGAGGCCATCGTAGATTGCCTGCTTGTGAAGCTTTTCCAGAAGGTCGATTATCCTTTTTCCTGTATTTAAGCGGGCATTTAATTCTATAGGATTAAATGGTTTAGTGAGATACTCATCAGCACCAGCGGCAAGCCCTTTATTGATATCTTTTTGTTTGTTCTTGGCAGTAAGCAGGATTATATAAGTATATTCTCCGCTTTTATTATTGCGAATTTTACGACAGAGCTCGATTCCGGTCATTTTCGGCATCATCCAGTCCAAAAGAGCAATGCCGATTTCATTTTTTTTAAAGACTTGCCAGGCCTTTATCCCATCAGGAGAGATTAAGACATCATACCCCCATCCTGTGATATGTTTTTCCAGTATTTTGCTTGAGATACGGTCGTCTTCAGCAATTAGAATTTTTACTTTTTTATGTTTGCTTTTCATAGGTTTTTGACCTGTTTTTTTTCATAACTCCGGCAATTGATTTTTTCAGTTTATCCGGACTTACAGGTTTAGAGAGATAATCATCCATGCCTGCATCCAGGCATTTTTCCCGGTCGCCTTTTAAGGCGTGGGCGGTCATGGCAATTATGGGGATGTGAAGCTTGGATTTTTTCTCCTGCAGGCGGATGGCGGCTGTGGCCTTTAGCCCGTCCATTTTGGGCATTTGGATATCCATCAGAATGAGGTCGAATATATCTTTTTTTATTGATTTTAATACCACTTCGCCGTTATTGGCGATTTTGACCTGATGGCCTTGTCTTTGAAGTAAATGTAAAGCTACTTTTTGATTGATAGGATTATCTTCAGCTAAAAGGATTTTATACCCTTTACGGATTTCACGTAAAGAGTGTTGGGTTATTAAGGGCTGTGTTTCTTTGATTTTTTTCGGTTCTCCAAAAGTGAGCATAACAGCATCTAAAAGGTCTGATTGATTGACCGGTTTTGGGAGATACGCTGCAATCCCTAACTTGCTGCAGAGAGTTGAGTCTCCTCTGGTTCCTGCTGAGCTCAGCATGATAATTTTTGTTATATTCAATCTGGGGTTTTGTTTGATTTTTTCAGCAAGTTTAAAACCATCCATTCCAGGCATAAAATAATCTACTAGTACTAATTTAAATGGATTTCCTTCTTTCTCAGCGCTTTTCATTGTAGTTAAAGCGGATTTTCCGCTTGCAGCCTCTGAAGGAAGCATGTTCCAGTTTTTAACCATTTCTTTGAGAATACGGCGGTTAGTGTCATTATCATCGACTATCAGTACGGGGAGGTTTTTAAACTTCTTAGCCTGAAGTGGGGGAAGCTTAAGCTTAGATGTTGGTTTGATACCAAGAGTTACCGTGAAATGAAATTCACTACCTTTCCCGGCTTGGCTTTTTATCCATATCTTTCCCTGCATTATATCCACCAATCTGGCAGATATTGTCAGTCCTAACCCGGTTCCTCCGAATTTCCGGGTAGTGGAGCTGTCAGCCTGGGAGAAAGCTTTAAAGATCATATCCTGTTTTGCTTTAGGGATGCCAATTCCTGTATCTGAAACTATAAAATGTAGAGTGACTTCTTCCTTCTTTTTGGATTCTTCCTCGACCGAAACCAGGATCTCGCCTTTTGAAGTAAACTTTAGGGAATTGCTTAAAAAATTAAGCAGGATCTGGCGGAGCCTGCCTGGATCACCGCTAACATCATATGAAATATTCGGCGGTATCCGGCAGGCAAGTTCTAATCCTTTGCTATGGGCCTGAAGCGCAATTGAGGAAACAGTATTATTGACCATATCGGCTAAATTGAAATTTACTAATTCCAACTCGATCTTATTTGCTTCGATCTTTGAGATGTCAAGGACGTCATTGATAATGGTAAGCAAAGATTCCCCGGAAGCTTTAATAGCATTGAGGTATTCTTTCTGTTCGGAAGTAAGCTTGGTCATTAATGCCAGCTCAGTCATGCCAACCACCCCATTCATAGGAGTGCGGATCTCATGGCTTATATTGGCCAAGAACTCACTCTTGGCCTTGCTGGCTGCAAGTGCTTTTTTATAGGCGTTTTTAAGTTCGGAAACATCGATAAGGTTAAAAATAATTCCTGCATATTTGGAGTTGTTATAAACCGGCTGGAAACGGAATAAAGTTTCCATATCACCCAAAGGCCTTTGAATTTCAAGCGGGGATGCTTGAGGACTATTTTTAGAATTCTGGATAATTTTGTTTAATTTTTTAGAAATCTCTCCTTTATGAAAAGCCCAGATACTTTTCCCGATGATCTCCTGCCGCTTTTTTCCGACCAGATTGAGAAAATAATCATTGACCTCAGTTATTATATCCTGAGCATTGGCAAAGACAATGCCTTCATTCATTCCCAAGATCATGGCAGAGAGTTTGGCTGTTTCTTTCTGGAGATTTTCCTGATTGCGCTGGCGCTCGATCGCCATGGCTACCTGAGTGGAGATGAACTGGAGTAGATTTAGTTCTTTTTTGCCGAATTTAACATCTTTGTCATAGCTTTGTATAGTCAGCACTCCAATTACTTTTTTATTGGTTATTAAGGGGACACCAAGCCAGTCAACCCAGGGTTTTCCTAATAATTTTGCTTCCCCTTTCTCTAAAATTTCTTTTAATTTTTGGGGATAGACATGTAAAGGTTCTCCTGTGCGTATGACCATCTCAGTCATACCTTCTCCATTTTTTCGCTCCGGTAGTAATTTTTCATATTTATCAATAATATAGGGAAAACTGACTGTATGCGAATCTTGGTCATAGATAGCAATATAAAAATTTTCTGCAGGTATAATATGCGAGATTGTTTTGTGGATAGCTAAAAAGAGTTCCCTCAGGGATCTAGTTGTATTAGTTGCTTCGGATATAGCATATTGAGCGGCTTGGGCCTTTTCTAATTCCTTTTTTTCTGTAATATCGCTCCCTGAGCTGAGGATTCCTGTGATGTTTCCTTTATCATTGTAAAGGAAGGTATTATGCCAAGCTATGAGCCTTTCCTCTCCCTTTTTATTTACGATATGATTGTTATAATTTTTTACCTGTTTTATGTCTCCCTTAAGCAGCTTTTTAAAGATTTTTTTAACATCATTTTGAATGCTTGCAGGAAGGAAATTGTCAAACCAATTTTTCCCGATTATTTCCTTCTGCTTATAACCTAATATCTTACATCCCAGCCGGTTGATAAGGGTTACTTCGCCTTTAGTATTTAAGGAGACGATTATTACTCCGGCTATATCCAAGAGCTTCTGGGCCCTGTCTCTTTCTATTTGCAGGTCTTTTTTAATGTTTATCTCTTTAGTGATGTCCCGGTAAATCCCATATACCGCCTCCAAGTTTCCGTCAATGATAATAGGGGAAGCAAGGACAGATACATTAACCGGTTTTCCTTTTTTGGTAAAACGGACTGTCTTGAATGAGATGTTTTTTCCATCACTCACTTGTGTGGTAAAGGAGGCAGCTTTTTTTCGTTCTTTGAGCGAAGTTATCAATTTATCTAAGGATTTTCCCAGGGCTTCATTTTTTTTATAGCCGAATATTTCCAGAAAATGTTGGTTTGCCTGCAGGATATTGCCCTTTTTATCTGCAATGACAATACCTTCAAGGGAATTTTCAAAGAGAGTGTCCAGAAAAGTTTTATATCGTTTTGTCTTGGCTTCAATATTTTTCATGATCCCCCTTATTTAAATATAAAATGATTGCGAAATTTTCTTAAATATCTTGATTGGATTATTCCGGCTCTTTGATTACTGAACAGTTGCGTCCTTTGTTTTTTGCTTCGTACAGCGCCTTGTCACTGGTTTTGATGAGAATATCTGGGGAGGAATTTGGAGAATACTCAGACGAGGTTGCGCCAACACTTATGGTCACTTCCAAGAGGTCGGATTCTACAGCGATTTTTTTTGCATTGATAGCACGGCGAAAGCGTTCAGCGATATGAGCTATATGTTCATGACGGCAAGTGGGGACTACAGCTAAAAATTCATCTCCACCGTAGCGGCCAATCTTGTCATATTTTCGCAAGGAATTTTTTAACCGCTTGGCGACTTCCATCAAGACAAAGTCACCAGTAATATGGCCGAAGTTGTCATTAACCTGTTTAAAGTTGTCAATATCGGCCCATATGACTCCAATTGGAGTATTTTCCCGCAAACAACGTTCTGTTTCTTCCTTTAAAATTTCGCGTATTTTATCTCTATTCCAGAGCTGAGTAAGATCGTCTGTGTCAGCAATTTGGATCCTGTTGTTTTCCCGCTGAATGATGCGTTCACCATTTTTAAGCCGGACCTTAAGTTCGGAAAAACTGAAGGGTTTTGTAATGTAGTCATCTGCTCCGGCAGAGAGTCCCTTGATTATATCGTCTTGATTATCTCTTCCTGTTAGTAAAATTATGTAAAGATAGCTGTCTTTTTTATCCAGGGGAGTATTTCTTATTTTTTTACAGAGATCAACTCCATTGACATAAGGCATTTCCCAGTCCATAACTGCGATTCGAATGGGATTTTTATCTGTTTTTTTGGGATCTTTAGCTTCCGGATTGAGAGCCTGCCAAGCATCTTTGCCGTTTGTTGTCACGACAGCATCATATCCCCACCCGCGGATATTCTTTTCCAAAGTTCGACCGGAAATAACATCGTCTTCAGCGATCAGGACTTTCATGATATAGAATAATTCTACTTATTCTGAAATAATTGGTCAATAGCTAATAAAAAAAATGGAAAATAGTGAATAGAGAATGGATTTGCGCTAAGCCATGTTGTCTCTAGCCTGAGTTTACGCTTTAGAGAATAATTTCATATATTTTCTCATCCAATCCATTGATTCTACAAAAGTTAGGAGCGAGGCAAAGTGTATTACCCTACTATATACATGGTAATAAGAAATAATTACCCCATATGTTGA
>JAUWNW010000203.1 GCA_030612445.1 Candidatus Aminicenantota bacterium | reverse complement strand
CTCATTTGAAGGCGGCTTTCACGGCATGAGTGCTGGAGCTTTGTCGCTAACAAGCGGCCGCAACTTTAAAGAGGATTTTTTGCCTCTGCTTCCTGAAGTCCATTTTATCCCCTATGCATACTGCTACCGCTGTGCCTTTAAAAAAGATCCAAAGAGCTGTAATCTTGAATGCGCTCAGTATCTCGAGCATATCTTAGAAAGCCCCCATTCCGGAATAGGAAAACCAGCAGCAGTAATAATTGAGCCCATTCAAGGGGAAGGCGGTTCTATTGTCCCGCCGGAACGCTTTATTCCTGCCATTCGGAAGATATGTACGAAATATGAAGTGCTTATGATAACTGATGAGATCCAGGCAGGATTCTGTCGCACCGGCAAGATGTTCTCCTTTGACCATACCGGAGTTGTCCCAGATATTATGACGATGAGCAAAGCCCTGGGCGGAGTGGGCTTTCCTATATCCGCTGTAGCATATAAAGCAGAGCTTGATACCTGGCCGCCTGGAAAACATATTGGGACTTTTCGCGGAAATGTCATAGCATATGCTGCAGGCAGGGCTGCCATAGATTTTATGCTCAAGCATAACCTTGCCGGACATGCTAATAAATTGGGGGAATTGATGCTTTCCTGGCTGAGGGAAATCGAGGTGGATTCCAGGATAATAGGAGAGGTCCGAGGAAAAGGTCTGATGCTGGGAGTGGAACTGGTCAAAGATAAGAATACGCGAAAGCCGGCTCCAGAATTCGCTGCTAAAATCCGTACTTATTGCCATCAGCACGGACTGCTAATTGAGATCGGAGGGCATTATTTCAATGTGGTAAGGTTTCTCCCCCCTCTTGTTCTAACAGAAGGATTAGCGCTCAAAGGAGTTGAGATATTCGAAGATGCGGTTAAAAGAGTGGAACGAGAAATTTGAGGCGTCTGGTTTTTCAGTACCGCCAGGATATCAGGTCTGCTCCTTTTGGGGCGCCTTTTCGGATTCTTTCCAGGATTATCGGCACATACATCTGATTGTATCTCAATCTTGATAATGCATTCGACCTTTCATGGTCGCCGTTCCAGCAGTGTTCTGCCCGGTCACCATAGTCCACTTCGCCGTCATAGTAAGGGTCGGTCGTGCTTTCAAGGAATTCTTCAGTCAGGTAAACCGCATTATTCAGGTAATAATTATCCATGTCCCCGCAGTAGATGTGAAGCTTTCCTTTAAGCTTGGGTCCCAGGGTCTTCCAGTCCCGCTTAAGAATATAGCTGAGGTCATAATTTTCCTGCCAGTATTCTGCTACTTTGGGGTCGATCTCTCCGGTTAATTTATTCCA
Source organism: Candidatus Aminicenantota bacterium (assembly GCA_030612445.1). Classification (GTDB taxonomy): domain Bacteria; phylum Acidobacteriota; class Aminicenantia; order Aminicenantales; family Aminicenantaceae; genus JAUVXM01. The sequence goes on along the minus strand of JAUWNW010000203.1, from coordinate 1,843 downwards.
GATAGGCTTGGGATAGCCGTTATCTCCTACAGGCGAATAGACTGCCTGCCAGATATCCCACTGGTCACCCGAGCGTGAATTGGTTCCGATAGCGAGCTCCTTATAGTTTGTATCTTCCAGGGTGCAGCTTATATGTCCGAGATAATTACGTTTTCCCGGGCGGGCTGTATGTTTCCATTGACTGTCAAGGTAATAGGCGTTTTTGTCTTCATAAATATTTACGACAGTGTAGGCGCGGAAGTCGATCGGGTCAGGACAGGCGGCAAAACAGCCGTTGTATTCGTCCGGGTAGAAAACCTGTACTGCCAGGGCTTCCCATCCTCCGGTTGAGCCTCCGTAAAGAAAACGGGCCCAGCCTTCGCCGATACCGCGAAATTTTTTCTCGATAAAAGGGATTAGCTCATAGGTTATAGCATCTCCGTATGGGCCAAGATTGGCAGAGTTTACTGCATAGGAGTCGTCATAAAAAGGGTTGGCATGCTGGATCTCGATGATAAGCATACGCGGAAAGTCAGGTCCGGTCCATTCCTGGTAAAATTTATAGGCGGATTCCTCTTGGATCTTATTATAGCCTTTAAGGTCGAATCTTGAGCTGTAGTCTGGCTCAAGATCAGGGTCGGGGGGAGTTTCCCGGAAGCCTCCGAATGTATAGGGAAAATGGCCCTGGAACACTACCAGAGGATAATGTGCATCCGGATGTTCGTCAAATCCCTCCGGTAGAAGAATATGGGCGCCCAAAAACATGGGACGGCCCCAGAATTCTGTAAGCAGCTTGCTCTGCATTTTTACGTGCTTTATATATTTGGTTTCTGGAGGATCGGGTATAGGGGGAATCTTCTGGTCCAGGGTTAGCTTGATAGTCTTGTTTTTCTGCGGGTTGATAAAGATTTTTTCAGGGGTGCTGTAAAGATTCCCAGGAGCGCGGTTCCAGTGCTGGCCTTCTCCCCGGTCCATGGGAAGTTTAACCACATGGCCGTCAGCCCGGTTAAAGGTTTCGTATATATGCAGTAGCGCTTGTACCTGGTATTCACCGGCTGGAATGTCTGCAAAGCTTTTAAGAGGATAACCGAAAACCCCAGCATCTAAAACACTTTCTTCTCCGGGGGCTAGCCCGTCAACATTGATTCCAAAGACCATCCCTGTATTGGGGTCGTCGTTGATTTGAAAGCGGGGTTCTGAACTCTCATTAGTGGAGATAAGTAAGAGAATGCGTCCATCCAGAGGTTCTGCATTTTGCTCTGTGGAAAAAGATATGCCGAACTTCAGTTTTCCGGTTTGAGCGGCAGGTTCCTGCTGGCAGGATAAAGTGATAAAAACTGTAAATAACATTAAAGCCGCAAATGGGATTAAGTTTTGTTTAAATTTGTTTTCTTGCATAAGATTCCCTCCTGTAATAGCATTCATCTACATTTTTTCTTATCTAGCATAAAAAAACAAGAGGAAATAATTCCAGGTGCCCCCAGTTGCGGGAAAAATTTTAAATTTGTTTAGGAAAAGGCGTTGCTGCTCTCTGGCTTACTGAGGATTATATCGCCGGGCCTGCCTGCGTTTTGTTCTCTGATTGCAAATTTTTTTAAATATGAATAAAATCTACTATAATATAGTATATAACAATAAGTTATTATAAATCCATAACCTGGATTATTCATAAAAAATGGTTAGGAGAACATAAAATGAAAAAAATTCTTATTGTATTTGCATTTTCAGCAATATTCACCAGCATCAGCCTATTCTCTTTTGTTTCAGTAGAAAAAAATATAGAAGGGATCTGGCAGGGGACTTTAAAAGTACAGGGTATAGAACTGAGAATTATTTTTAAAATCAAAAAAGATAAAAATGCTGC
>JAUWNW010000123.1 GCA_030612445.1 Candidatus Aminicenantota bacterium | reverse complement strand
CAATCAGAGTAGAATACTTATCCATAAATAAGTATCATACATATCGACATTTTTTATGAATAGTTCAGGCGGAACTGGATTATTCAGGAGTCGAGGTTGCCGCAGATACGAGGCATAGGGTACGAAGCTGTGGTCCTTCACTGCAAGTGCCCTGTAACGAAGTAGATGCGGTGAGATCGGCTCGCTCGTAGAGTAAAAAATGGCGATTATTAACAGATATTACATTTTGAACGAAATGGTCAATAGGATTTTCGTATCAATCAGAGTAGAATACTTATCCATAAATAAGTATCATACATATCGACATTTTTTATGAATAATTCAGGCAAAGTTAAATGAATAAGATAATCTCTGTAGCCAATCAAAAGGGAGGCGTAGGCAAGACAACCACTGCCATTAATCTTGGTGCTTCCCTGGCAGTGAAAGATCAGCGGGTTCTTATTGTCGATTTCGATCCTCAGGGGATGGCAACCAAAGGATTAGGCTTAAATAAGGAGGAAAACTTCGGGGTATACCCTCCGCTTATGAATGGCAAATATTTAATGGATTATGTCCTACCGACGGAGTTGGATAATTTTTATATATGCCCCTGTTCTCAGGAATTATCAGGATTTGAAGCCGAGATACATTCTGAGAAAAACCGGGAAACTCGACTGAAGGAAGCGCTGAACCGAGTCAGAAATAAATTCAATTTCATCCTTATCGACTGTCCCCCTTCCTTGGGATTCCTGACTATTAATGCCCTGACAGCTGCAGATTCTATTTTGATTCCAGTCCAAACAGAATTTTTTTGCATGGAAGGCATGCCCGACCTTTTAAATACACTCGATAAAGTGAGGGAATATCTCAACCCAGCGCTCGTTATAGAGGGGATTATTCTTACTATGTATGATGAGCGCACAAACCTGTCCAAGCAGGTAGCCCAAGAAATCCGCCAATACCTGCACAGTGTTGTCTATAAGGTCATTATTCCAAGAACGGTTAAGCTTGCTGAAGCACCAAGCTTTGGGAAGCCGGCTCTTGTTTATGATATTAAATCCAAAGGAGCACAATCCTATATAAAATTAGCCGAGGAGTTGTTAAATCAATGAAAAAGAAAGCATTAGGTAAAGGCTTGAATGCATTCCTTCCCGAAGAATACGGCATTTTAAAGGAAGAAAAATTTGCTGAAGTGGATATTGAAAAATTTAAGCCCAGCCCATATCAACCTAGGTCTAACTTTAATCCAGAAACCATGGACGAGCTTGCCCGGTCAATAAAAGAGACAGGCATTCTTCAGCCTATTGTGGCTGTGCCTGAAGATAATTATTACAAGATTATAGTTGGAGAACGCAGATGGCGTGCCGCCCAAAAGGCAGGACTTAAAAAAATACCTACTCTGATAAGGAAAATGACCGAATCACAGCAGCATGAAGCATCGTTGATCGAAAACCTGCAGAGGGAAAATTTAAATCCTATGGAAATTGCCACAGCTTATCAGAGAATAACTTTGGACCTCCATTATACCCAGCAGGAAGTTGCTGAAAAAGTGGGAAAAGACCGGGCATCTGTTGCTAATTACTTGCGTTTGCTCAAGCTGCCTGAAGAGATTCAGGAGATGCTGTCACAAAACCAGCTCTCTATGGGGCATGCCCGGGCCTTGATCACGCTCAAAGAACCGGAGGCTCAGGTTTCCTTTGCCCGCCAAATTATTAAAAATAGCCTATCGGTACGCAATATCGAAAAAACAATTAGTAATACCAAGGAAAAACCGCAAAAGAAGAAAAAACCAGCTATCGATCCCGACCTGATGGTGCTTCAGGATGATTTCATCAAACTGCTGAGCACAAAAGTGGCTATATCCGGCAGTGCAAAGAAGGGGATCATTAAAATCCATTACTTCTCTCTTGATGAATTGAATCGTATTTATGATAAATTAAAAGGAGTTAAATAATGAAAGAAAAGAAAAGAGAAATCGATGAAACAAAAATTACGGGATTTTTTGATAAAAATACCAAAATTGATGGTGAATTGGAGTTCAAAGGGTCCTTCAGAATCGATGGTTATTTTAAGGGGAAAATAAATTCTGACTCCATCCTGATCATAGGTGAAAACGGTAAAGTTGAAGCTGATATTAAAGTCGGAAATATTATTATTAGTGGCGAAACCAAAGGAAATATTCACGCCAAGGAAAAAGTGGAGATCCATGCAAGCGGTCGTGTTTTCGGCAATATTATTTCCCCTAAACTTTCTATCGAAGAAGGAGCTTATCTCGAGGCAAATTGTCAGACAAGCGATCAGCCCCCCAAACCCATAAAGGAAAGCAAGCCATTAGAAAAAGAGGAAGTAAAACTTGAGGACAAGATTTGAAACAAGCTGTAGGTATTATCCCGGCCCGCTATGGCTCAACAAGATTTCCGGGGAAACCTCTGGCTGCGATTCTGGGAAAGCCCATGCTCCAGTGGGTGTATGAGCGGGCATGCAGCGCCCACAGCCTTTCCCGGGTTATCATAGCAACCGATGATGAAAGAATACTTACAGCTTCTAAGGCCTTTGGAGCAGAAGCGATAAAAACATCTGCTTCTCTTGTTTCGGGTACGGAAAGGGCTGCAGAAGTCGCGCGCGATATCGATTCCCAAATAATAATAAATATTCAAGGGGATGAACCCCTTATCAAAGCTGAAATGATCGATTCTCTGGTGGAAGCCTTACAGGAGGATTCCCTTTCCATGGCTACCCTGATTTTAAAAACAAAGGATCTCACTCTTCACAAAGATAAAAATATAGTCAAAGTAGTGATCGATGAGCAGGGGTTTGCCTTATATTTTTCCCGTAGTCCGGTCCCTTTTCAAGCCTCGGATTATTTCTGGCAGCATATAGGTATCTATGGCTATCAAAAAACTTTTCTCCTCCGGTTCAGTCGGCTCCCAGCTTCCCGGCTTGAAAAGATGGAGGATCTTGAACAACTTAGAGTGCTGGAAAACGGATTCCGGATTAAAACAATTGAAACTTTACATTCTAGCTTGAGTGTTGATACTCCAGAGGATATAATCAAAGTGGAAAAGAAAATAAAAGAAGGAACTGACTGATATGAGCACCTTAGCCAAAGAGATTAAAGTCGGGAAAAGCGTCATGATCGGCGGCCGCAACACTTTTTTTCTGATCAGCGGTCCTTGTGTTATAGAAAATGAAGAAGATGCCTTTGAGCTGGCAAAAAAAATAAAAATCATCTGCGCAGAGCTGCAAATACCTTTTATATTTAAAGCTTCTTTTGACAAGGCCAACCGTTCCTCCTTAAAATCCTATCGTGGACCCGGATTAAAGGAAGGATTGCGCATTTTGGAGCAGATAAAAGAAGAGCTGGAGGTGCCGGTAATATCAGATGTGCATGAAACCAGCCAGGTCCAAAAAGCCGCAGAAGTACTGGATATTATCCAGATCCCGGCTTTCCTCTGCCGGCAAACCGACTTGCTCTTGGAAGCTGCGCGCAGTAAGAAGCCTGTGAATATAAAAAAGGGGCAGTTTTTATCACCCCATGAGATGAAAAATGCAGTAGATAAAATCCTCAGCCAGGGAAACGAGGATATTTTACTTACGGAAAGAGGAACCTCTTTCGGCTATAACAATCTGGTTTTTGATGTTCGTTCTATCCCGATCATGAGAGCATGGGGCTTTCCGGTTGTCATTGATGCTTCCCACAGTGTTCAAAAGCCGGGGAGTAAAGGAATTTCATCTGGAGGCGAGGCCCATTTTATACCCTATATTGCCAAGGCAGGCATAAGTGTCGGGGCGGACGGCCTCTTTATTGAAACCCATGACAGCCCTGATAAAGCTCTTTCGGACGGACCTAACTCGTTTAATATAAGGGACTTGCAAGGCATGCTGACGCAGCTCCAGCGGTTAAAGAAGGCAGTAATATAAACAATAAATTGATGTATTGCAGCCTGGATTACTCAAGAATCGCAGGTTGTCCAGTTTGCTGTCGACAGTTGGAAGGAAAATCGTTATACTAAAATTAGCTAGCCTGAATAATTTATAAAAAATGTTGATTAGAAATAAAGATTATATTATGAAAAGGTGATTATTTAATCATGAAAAAAGACGAGATAATTCAAATTGCAAGAGATGTGCTGAAGATCGAAGCCCATGCTGTCCAGGCACTGGTGGAACAAATAGACGAAAACTTCAGCCATGCTGTCGAACTCTTGTCCCGGGTGGAATCCCGGGTTATAGTTACTGGGATAGGGAAATCCGGCTTAGTAGCCCGAAAGATCGCTGCCACCCTCTCAAGTTGCGGATCACCTGCCATATTCGTCCACCCGGTCGAAGCAGGGCATGGAGACCTTGGGATGATCATGGAAAAAGATATCATGCTGGCTCTCTCCTATAGTGGTGACACCCGTGAGATTGTTGATATATTGGATTTTGTCAAAAGAATCGGGATAAAACTAATTGGTATTACCGGAAATAAAAAATCGAAGTTGGCTAAGTACAGTGATATCACCCTGGAAGTAAAAGTGGCGAGAGAGGCAGACCCGAGCGGAATGATACCCACGTCCAGTTCAACCGCTTTCCTTGCTTTGGGAGATGCACTTGCTATTGCTCTTATGAAAAAAAAAGGCTTCAGCAAAACGGACTTTGCCGTCTTTCACCCAAAAGGGCAGTTGGGCAAGAAACTGACCAGAATAGAAGGTTTGATGCACAAAGGCCGCCAGATCCCTTCGGTTTCCCGGGATGCTCCTATGCTGGAAGTGTTGAAAGAGATGTCTTCCAAGCATCTGGGGATGACCTGTATTGTTGATGATAGAAACAAGCTTATTGGGATTATTACTGATGGAGATGTAAGGCGCTTGCTGCAAAAATATGGGGAAACATTGACAAAAAAAACTGCTGAAAAGTGTATGACTCCCAATCCTCAATCTATAGACAAAGATGAGTTAGCTACAAAAGGTTTAAATATTATGGAGAAAAACAAAATAACTTCTCTCATTGTAACAAATAAAGACAATGAAATATTGGGGATAATCCATCTGCATGACCTCTGGCGAACAGAAATGATCTAACTTTAAGAACCTGACCAATGAATAACAAAGAACGCGCCCAAAGAGTTAAAATGATACTTATGGATGTGGACGGAACTCTGACGGATGGTTCGCTTTTTGTTTTTCCGGACGGCCAGGAAATAAAATCCTATCACGTAAGAGACGGCATGGGCATTTTTATGGCACATTTAGCCGGATTCAAAACCGGGATTATTACCGGCAAAACCTCGGAAGGCCTAAGAATCAGGGCTGAAAAACTCAAGATAATAGAGCTTTACCAGGGGATTATCTACAAAAAAAAAGTCTTTTTTGAGATCCTTAAAAAGCACTTTCTTCAAGCTGAGGAGACCGCATATATTGGAGACGACTTAGGGGACTTACCAGTCATCAAGCTGGCGGGATTTTCTGCAGCTGTAGCCGATGCTCATGCAGAGATCAAGAAACACAGTCACTTTATTTGCCAGAACCCCGGGGGGAAAGGTGCTGTCCGCGAATTTATGGAATTCATCTTTGATGCTCAAAACAAATGGCAGATAATAGAGAAAAACCTTGACCAGTTGAAAAGCAAAGACTTATTCTGACTATTGCAATAATATATTGAAGGAGGGTATATATGGGATTAAATCCGGAAATATTCAGACAGTATGACATTAGAGGTATTGTTGGTAAGGACCTGACTGAAGAAAAAGTTGAAGTCCTGGGTAAAGGAATAGGAACATACCTGCGAGGTAGGCAGTGTCAGCAGGTTGCAGTGGGAAGAGATTGCCGCCTCAGCTCTCCGGCCTTTGCCAAAAGTCTTATCCGCGGTCTTATATCCACGGGATGTGATGTCGTTGATCTGGGGACGATCCCAACTCCCTTGCTGTATTTCAGTATCTATCACAATAATTTAGAATCTGGAGTTATGATAACCGGCTCCCATAACCCCCCGGAATTCAATGGCTTCAAGGTGATGGCTGGAAAGCAAACCCTTTTTGGTGATGATATTCAGGAAATATTCCAACTGATTAAAAAGCAAAAATTCATCTCAGATAAAAAAGGGAAAGTCACGACCCTAAATGTAAATCCTGAATACCACGATTATGTGGTAAATAATATAAAACTTAAGAAAAAACTTAAAGTTGTGGTAGATGCTGGAAACGGAACCGGCGGAGTAGTAGCCGTGCCCATCTTTAAAGAGCTGGGCTGTGAAGTTATCGAGCTCTATTGTGAGATGGACGGCAATTTTCCCAACCATCATCCTGATCCCACTCTGCCTGAAGCGCTTGCAGACCTTATAAAAAAAGTTGAAGAAACAGGAGCGGATCTGGGATTTGCTTATGACGGAGACAGTGACCGCATCGGAGTTATTGATGATGCCGGAAATATCATATGGGGGGACAAACTGATGATCCTCCTCTCTCGGGATATCGTCCCAGCAAATCCAGGTGCAGTAATAATCTCAGAAGTCAAAGCATCCCAGTTGCTTTACGATGAGATAGAAAAGCTGGGAGGGCGGCCGATCATGTGGAAAACAGGCCATTCCCTGATCAAGAAAAAAATACAAGAAGAACACGCTCTGCTGGCCGGAGAAATGAGCGGACATATCTTTTTTGCGGACCGATTTTTCGGATTTGATGATGCCATTTATTCATCGGCCCGGGTTCTGGAGATCCTTTCCCGCTCAGATAAAAAACTATCCCTGATGCTCTCTGACCTGCCCGAGACCTATGTCACCCCTGAAATCCGCATATACGCTTCCGATGAAGTCAAATTTAAGATCGTGGAAAAAGTCAAGAATACCCTATCTCAGAAATACCCGATAATTGATATCGACGGTGTCAGGGCTATATATCCTTCAGGATGGGCTCTTGTACGCGCCTCAAACACCCAGGGCTCCTTAGTCCTGCGCTTTGAGGCCAATACCCAGGAGGGGCTTGATTCAATACGCAAAGAAGTCGAGGGCACTATTGAAGACGCTATCCGCAAGATAGAAAAGGAATATTGATATGGATATTTATGCAGTAGTAATGGCAGGTGGCAGCGGGACGCGTTTCTGGCCGTTAAGCCGCAAGCAAAAACCCAAACAATTCCATCCCATCATCAGTGAAAAAAGTATGATCGAAGAAACAGTCAATCGCCTCCTGCCTAAAATACCGAAGACGAATATCTACACCATTGCCGGGGAAAAGCACACACAGGTCATCAAAAGCCTTCTGCCGGATATTCCTGGAGAAAATTTATTGATAGAGCCACAAGGCAGAAATACAGCCCCGTCATTGCTCCTGGCTACAGCAGTGATTTATTTAAAAAATCCCACAGCTGTTGTGGCAGCTCTTCCTGCAGACCATCTTATTCAAGATGAAAAATTTTTTCTGGAAAAGATTACATTAGCTGCAGAAGCCGCCCGGAAGTTGAAACATATCATAACCTTCGGAATCCCCCCCAGTTTCCCTTCGACTGGCTTTGGTTATATTTGCTTTTCTGACAAAGAGCCTTCCCGAGTACAGGGAGAAGATTTCTATCCGGTCCAGGAGTTTAAAGAAAAGCCTGACTATAACAAAGCAAAATCCTTCTTAAAAGCCGGGAATTATTTCTGGAATTCAGGGATGTTTCTCTGGCGGGCTGATATTTTTGCAGAGAAGCTTGAAAAATACGCCCCTGAAATTTTTCCCTTCTGGACCCAGATGCTGGAAGCGCTTCGCAATAACGACCAAGCACAGCTTGCTGACATCTTCGAGAAAATACCTGCCACTTCCATTGATTATGCCCTTATGGAAAAAGCTGAAGGAATTGCCATGTGTGTAGGAAATTTCGGATGGTCCGATGTCGGGGCCTGGTCATCCCTGGCTGATATCTGGAGACAAGATGAAAGCAATAATGTCAGCAGAGGAGAAAATATCCTTCTGGAAGCTGAAAACTGCATCCTGTATAACCCGGGCAAATTAACAGCACTTGTGGGAGTGAAAGATTTAATAGTTGTAGGCACAAAAGATGCCCTGCTTATCTGCCGGAAAGATCAAGATCAAAAAGTCAAAACTATTGTCGAAAAACTAAAAAAGATGGATACGGTAAACAACTTAATCTTGAACAGAAAATTAATGGCGTAAGTAATTATATTATTGTTAAAGATAGTGCTCTTGTAGATACAGTAATGCCACAAGAACAAGCCACAAATTTAGTTTTTCTTAATGGTTCGGATGGCAATGCTATAACAAGTGCAGAGCTTGTATCTGGTTGGGGTGAATTTAGCAATCCTGCTGAGGTGGACATTCGATTACTTGTTAATGGTGGTGAAGCAGAAGTAGCTGTTCAACAGAAAATGAAGTCTGTTGCTGAAACAAGATTTGATTGTTTTGCTATTTTAGATGTGCCTTATAATTCTACAAATACTGCTACGGATATGGTAACGTTTAGAACTGTGGATCAGAATTTTAATACAAGTTATGGTGCGTTATATGCACTTTGGCCTAAAATATATGATCCATATAATGATCTTTTAATTCAGGTGCCACCTTCGGGGTACATTGCTGCTCAATATGCATATAATGATTATGTGGGCAATCCTTGGGATGCTCCTGCTGGATTTACTCGAGGA
>JAUWNW010000154.1 GCA_030612445.1 Candidatus Aminicenantota bacterium | reverse complement strand
ATTTTTAACGCCATTCTTCTTCGTTTTTCTCAGCGTCTGCGGATCCTGGTTATTCATAAAATATGTAGGCAGCACCATACAAATTTAACATGATTAGCACTTTATAAAATATGTTATTTATTAGGTGTATGATTCTTACGTTTATTCTTGTCATGACTTTTATTTAATGCATACATATTTTACCTTACAGGCGAGCCGATCTTACCCCATCTACTTCGTTACAGGGTATTCGCAGTGAAGGACCACAGCTTCATCCCCTGCGCCTCGTATCTGCGGCAACCTCGACTCGTGCATAATCCAGGATCATATTTCAGAATCAGAAGGCTAAATCTTCAATGTCGCTTAATCCATACAATCAGATTTATCTACCACACTTTCAATTAACAATCTATGTATCCATCATTGCGATGAACTGAACCTGACCTGATTCTTTTTACCGCTTTTCCTTGAAAAAATAGCAAATGTCTATATGAATTTGAGTTTTAAGGTCATTTCAGTTATTCTATTAGCCATAGGAAAATCAATTGAAAAAAAACCAAGCTATTACAGCTCTCATCCCAGTCCTCCTTGCTGCCCAAAAAATCGCTGTATTAACTGGTTCCGGGATATCAGCAGAATCAGGAATACCCACATTCCGGGGAAAGGACGGCCTCTGGAAAAACTTCAGGGCACAGGAGCTTGCCACTCCAGCTGCATTCAGCCAAAACCCTAAGTTAGTCTGGGAATGGTATGATTGGCGCCGGGGGATCATAGCTGACAAAAAGCCCAATCAAGGGCACAAAGTTTTATTAGAATGGGAAGCACATTTTCCCTCATTTGCCATAATCACTCAGAATATCGACGGTTTTCATCAAAAAGCCGGCTCCTGCAATGTGCTGGAACTGCACGGTAATATCTGGAAGGCAAGGTGCACCAAAGAAAAGACAATCCTAGAGATTTACGATACTCCTCTCAAAGCAATTCCCCTGGTATGCCCTGATTGCGGGGCCCTATTAAGGCCTCATGTAGTTTGGTTTGGGGAATCCCTTGATTCAGATACCCTGCAAAAAGCCTTCTCCCTAAGCTCAGACTGTGATCTGATGTTTGTAATAGGTACTTCAGCAGAGGTCCAGCCGGCAGCTTCCCTGCCTCTTGCAGCTGGGGAAAACGGCGCAAAAGTTGTGGAAGTCAACCCGGATGTTACCCCCCTTTCATCCTTTGCAGATTTTTCTTTCCGGGGTAAAGCCGGTGAAATTTTGCCGCAAATAAACACAGCGCTTAAACAAGCAATCTCTAAAAGGAATAATTAAAAATGAACTATATATATGTTGAAGGCTCGGCTGGAATCAGCGGGGATATGATGCTCGGTGCTTTGCTCGACCTGGGAGCAGATGTATCTGTATTTAAAGAAAAAATGAGCACTCTGGGCCTTCCTGTAAAAATTTCAGTCAAGGAGACAAAAAGATCGTCCCTACGCGCTTTAAAAGCAGATGTTGAGGTCCGGAGAAAAGAAAAGCTTACGAGAAAATGGAGCGATATTGAAACTCTGATAAAAAAGAGTGTTTTTTCTCAGGATGTAAAAGAGAATTCCCTTAACATTTTTAAAACATTATTTAAGGCAGAATCTAAAGTCCACGGATATTCATTCCATGAGTGTCATCTGCATGAAGCCGGAGCAGATGATGCGATCATAGACATAGTCGGCACCTGTTTTCTGATTAAAAATCTGAAGATCAGCAATATTTTTTCATCTCCTCTGAATCTAGGAGCAGGCAGTGTTAATACTTCCCATGGGATCCTGCCTGTACCCCCCCCGGCTGTAGCAGAAATCTTAAGCAGCATCCCAGTTTATTCTGCCAGGGTAAAAGAAGAATTAACAACGCCAACAGGAGCAGCTATAATCTCAACTATGGCAAAAAAGTTCATCTCTTTCCCCGAGCTTTGCTATAAAAAAATAGGCTGCGGGGCCGGAGGACGAGACTTCCCTGGTTTTCCCAATATCCTGAGGATTTTTTATGGTGAAAGTAAAAATTTCAGCTCAGAAAAAAAACTATTCCAGATCGAGACCAATATTGATGATGCTAATCCTCAAATTCTTGCTTTTTTCCTGGAGAAGGCTTTTAAAATGGGAGCTCTGGATGTATTTTTTACTCCCATTATCATGAAAAAAAACCGCTTAGCAACAAAAATAACGATCCTGACAACTTTTGAGAAAATGAATACTCTTGTCCAGGCAGTCTTTACAGAAACAACCTCGATCGGAGTCCGTTATTTCCCGGTCGAACGCAGGATACTCGAACGCAGCATAAAAAAAATAAAAGTTCTGGGAGAAGAATTAGACATTAAAATTTCCCTGCTTAAAGGCAAAGAAGTGAACATCCAGCCTGAATTTTCTCTATGCCGGAAGATAGCTGAAAAAAAACAGGTTCCAGTAAAAAAAATCATAGAACTTGCCATAAACGAGTATAACAAAATAAGGAAAAACTAAAGAAATGGGAGAATCAAGTGGATAAAAAGAAGATCGAAAAAGGAGTTAAGCTTATCCTGGAGGGAATAGAAGAAGACACGCAAAGACCAGGCATACAAAAAACCCCGGCCAGGGTCGCTGCTATGTGTGAAGAAATTCTGGGCGGCATAAAGGAAGATCCGGCCAAATATCTCAAGCCAATTAAAGGAGAAAAACACGACGAGATGGTCCTGGTCAAAAATATTCCTCTCTACTCTATGTGCGAGCACCATTTGCTTCCATTTGCCGGAGTGGCCCATATTGCCTATATCCCAAAAGGAGGCCGAATCGTAGGCCTAAGCAAGATAGCCCGGGTAGTCGAGACTTTTACCCGCAGGCTGCAGGTCCAGGAAAGGCTCACTAAGGAAATCGCTGACTTAATAAATGAAACATTAAAACCTTTGGGTGTGATGGTCGTTATTGAGGCCGAACATATGTGTATGTCAATGCGGGGAGTTAAAAAACCCAGGAGTCTGACCGTAACTTCCGCTGTCAGAGGATCTTTCCGCACCCATGACGCAACCCGGGCTGAAGCTATGACCTTAATAAGAGGAGGATTTCACGGTGGTAGAGAAGTCTAAAAATAAATTCTATATCACAACCCCGATTTATTATGTAAATGATATACCTCATATCGGCCATGCCTACACAACTATCATTGCTGATGCCATAAGCCGCTATAAAAAACTTACCGGAAATGAGGTATTTTTTCTCACCGGAACTGACGAACATGGACAAAAAATCGAAAAGCGGGCAGAAGCAAAAGGAATAAAACCGATTGAACTCGCAGACCAGGTAGTAGGAAGGTTTAAGAACCTATGGAAGGCTTTAAATATCTCCTATGATTATTTTGTCCGGACAACTCAATCTTCCCACGAGAAAGGAGTGCAGAAAATATTTCAGAAATTGAAGGATAAGGGAGATATATATAAAGGTGTTTATGAAGGGTATTATTGCGTATCCTGTGAGAACTTTCTTTCCGATGATGTCCCTCTGGAAAAGGAAGGTAACAAGACCTGTCCGGATTGTGGGAAACAGGCTGGAAAAGTATCTGAAGAATGCTACTTTTTCAAACTTTCTTCCTATCAGAAACCCCTGCTTGATCTTTATAAAAAAAATCCATATTTTATCCGGCCAAAAAGCCGCATGAACGAAATTAAAAGTTTCGTGAAACAAGGGCTTAAAGACTTAAGTATAACCCGTACTACTGTAAAGTGGGGCATTCCAGTACCAGACGATCCTGATCATTCAATTTATGTCTGGTTCGACGCCTTACACAACTACTTAACAGGAATCGGCTATGACTGGAACCCTGAGCTATATAATAAATTCTGGCCTCCGGATATCCACCTTATTGGTAAAGATATTCTTCGCTTCCACGCAGTATTCTGGCCGGCCTTTCTTATGGCAGGCGGCTTAACTTTGCCCGGAACAGTATTCGGTCATGGTTGGTGGCTTAAAGACAAAACAAAGATATCAAAATCCAAAGGAAACGCTTTGGACCCTCATGTTATTTTAAATACTTTTGGTACTGATCCCCTCAGATACTTTCTCCTGCGAGAAATCCCCCTCGGGTTGGACGGAAATTTCTCTCATGAAGGCTTTATTCACCGGGTAAATTCTGACCTGGCAAACGACCTGGGTAATCTAGTTCAGCGCACCCTTACTATGATCCACAAATATTTTTCTGGCAATATCATAGAAATGGATGAGAAAAACGAGACCGATATCAAACTCAAAGCAGAGTTTGTCACCTGCAAAGATAAAGTAGCCTCCTTTTATGAGGAATTTGCTATAAACAAAGCCCTGGAAGAAACATGGGTATATATTAACTTAGTCAATAAATATCTGGCAGACAACGAGCCCTGGAAGCTGGCTAAAGATGAATCAAAAAAGAAGCGGCTGGCCCGCATTCTCTTTCAGGCCGCAGCCGCAATTAGGGCGATCGCATATTTTATTTATCCGGTCATGCCTGAATCAGCAGATAAAATATGGACCCTATTGGGAGAAGATAAATCTATTTCAGATCAATCCTTTGCTGAGCTTGAATTTGAAGATTTTAAGCCTGGCCAAAATATACAAAGAACTGAGCCTCTGTTCCCCAGGGTCGAGCTTAAAGACTTTCTTAAAGAAGAGGAGAAAAAAATGGACTACCTTACATTTGACGAATTTAAAAAGATGGACCTAAGAGTAGGAGAGATCATAAAGGCTGAAAAAGTGGAGGGCACCCAAAAACTTATTAAAATGGAAGTTGATATAGGTGGTGAAACCCGGCAGATGATCTCAGGAATCGCTGACACTTATGAAGCTGATGACCTGGTAGGGAAAAAACCAATAGTAATAGTTAACCTGAAACCAGCCGTTATCCATGGTATTGAATCTCAGGCCATGTTGTTGGCAGCGGAAATGAAAGACGGAAGTGCTATTGTCCCGTTTTTTGGAGATGATGTACCTACGGGCTCAAAGGTTAAATGATTTAATTGGCTGGAAAGAAATTTTTACGCTGAGGACGCTGGGGACACAGAAAAAAGAGTGCATTCCCATTTCCCGGTTTTTACTTTGCGAAGCGAAGTGATGAAGGGTTGATTTGTTTTGCCAATTCATTGGCAAAACAAATCAACGTCTTAGTCTTATCCGCGAAAATCCGTGTCTAATGCTTTATCGCTTTAATCCGTGTCCTCAGCGTCCTCAGCGTAAAATATTGTTTTTCCTCGTGAAATAAATTCAGCTTAGATATTTTTTAAGTTCTGAAGCAGGCACGGCCCCATCTCTTAATATTTTAGGATTATCTAAGCTGAGATCGATCACTGAAGAGGGGAATTTCCCCGGAGTCTTTCCTCCATTTATTATCAGTTCGACTTTTCCCTCAAATTCACTTATTACCCTATCCGGTTCACTTATTTCTTTCTGCTCAGACACATTAGCACTCGTGGCAATTAAGGGAAAGCCGGCGCCCTTGACCAAAGCTCTCAACCAGGGATGAGAAGGAAGGCGAACTCCAACTGTATTACCTGATCCCAACAGCTCCTGCGGTATTTGCGGTGTTGCTTTGAAGATCATTGTCAACGGTCCCGGCCAGAAATCAGCAGCCAAGGCCGGAAAAAGCGGAGGTATCTCAGCAACAATACTGTTCAGCATGCCAATATCTGAAATCACAACCGACATAGGTTTAACACCATCTCTTTTTTTCAGGCCATATATTTGTTTAATAGCCCTCCTGAAAAAACAGCCGGCGCCCAGACCATAATAAGTCTCTGTAGGATAGACAACAATACCTTCTTTTCTGAGGATTTTGCACGCCACCTCAAGTTTATCTTCTTCAATTTTTTCCGGATCAATAGTAATTATCTTTGTTTTTAACATCGCCCTGCTATTTTAGCATATAATAGTATACTATGTTGAAAAAAGGACAATTGACCTTTTTCCTGAACAATATTATTATAGTATTTCCTCTGGAAATAGCTTTTTGAATTTTGGCACACTTTTTGCAATACAAGTAATTAAAGGAGAAAAAAAATGAAAAAATATTTAATTATCTTTTTTATGCTTATGTTTATGGTTACAGGTTTGGCATTTTCAGATATCGTCTCATTCCGCGTAGGATATTTTATCCCCCGGGCTCAAAGCGACCTGTGGGATATTGAATTTGAAAATATGGACTTTGCAAAATCAACTTTTCAAAGCTCCAGTTTCAGTTTTGCCTATGAATATTTCCTTACTAATGAAATCAGTTTTCAGTTTAGTGTAGACGGGTACAATAAGAAAAAAGTCGGCACCTATCTTGACTATGTAGGATACAGCGATAATGACGGAGACTGGGCCTACCCTGATATTTATGAAGGAGATTTTTATCCCAGCCATGTATTTTCTGTATCCAACACTCCGGTGCAGGTATCTTTAAAACTAACCCCTATGGGAAGAAGCGGTAAGATCATTCCCTATGTTGGAGGTGGAGCAGGAATGTATATCTGGACAGTGACGATGCAGGGAGATATGATCGATTTTTCAGACGAATGGTGGGATACTGTTGAACAG
>JAUWNW010000066.1 GCA_030612445.1 Candidatus Aminicenantota bacterium | reverse complement strand
ATGATACTCCGAGTTCGCTATATCAATAATTCCGGCACTTCTAAGACACTCAGATGGCGTTATGAAGCTTACATGTTAGGGTAATTCGAAGGTATAAATATTTTCGCAACACAAAAATATTTATTTTAGAAACATCGGCTAGTGGTATCACTAACAGTTATTTGGGGAAATATGCTTTTCCGATTGTTACAGAAGAAAAACTATATAGTATTATTAATAAGACTCAATTCACTAAAGTTGAAAGAATTAAAGATTTTACTGAATATATTATGAGAAATGAGCACAAATGTTTTTTTATATATAAATGATTTATTATGTAATGATTAGACTTTGTCCCAAAGTGACGGGAAAGATTATATCCATGCGTAGGAAATTTTCAAGTTAGAAAACCGTAACTGCTTATGTATTTCAAGATATTTTGTCCAAAGTTCATCCCAAAGAGCTGGTTTGTAGATTTTCCGAAAAGCGATCATCAACCAGTTTATAAGCCCCTCATCGCTCCATCGCCTTCCTATTCTTTTGATTCTGTTGACTATCCGGCTGAAGGCACTCTCTATCGCATTGGTTGTAAGTGGAATCCAGCCTTTTCCCTCAAGCCAATACTCAAAAACCAAGAGTGCATTCTTGGAAAAGTTTTCTATATAGGCTCTGGTCTTTGGATACTTCTTCGGATTAAGAGCCTTAATCAGTTTTTTAAGACCCGTTTTTATCTCTTCTACAAGTTGTACAACAACCTTTTTGTCCTGAGGCAGGAGCTCTTCAACCATCTCTCGAGTCAAGGAAAAAAGCAGGATTTCATCTATAAGCTTGCGAAAAGGTTTTTGTTCTTCTTTTTTGGCTCCATCTTGGTAAAGGAGGAAGGGAAAGTCTCTCTTCCCATGCCAAACGCATCGCTGCGATCTCATGCCTTCGGAAAGAAGATTCTTCTCAATTCCAGGACCCCCGTCGCAGAAAAGGACTTCAAGATTTTTATAATCCAACCTTTTGGAAAGATCTTTGCAGATAAATCCCCAGTCTTTATCGACCCAGAATCCTACAGGTTCAAAACGTCTCCCTACACCTTCAGAAGCCAGAGCCCACCGCATCTCTGCCTTATCCAGAGGGGCGCCTCTAGGCCCTTGACGTTTGACCTTTGTCCCATCAACCATCAAAAACTTGAAGGCTCTGTGCTTCAAGAAAGGCCACTGTCCGTAATCTTCAGCCAGCTCTTTTATGCATCTGTGCAGAGTACTCTTGCTTGGGGCGTAGCCCTTAATCCTGCGAACTTCTTTCTCTCCCAGACGATAGGAAAGATGAATCACCTGTCCCACTGCTGCTTCCAATGCCTCTCTCTGATACTGTTTATAGGGAAGAATCGAAAGCTTTCGGACCAGAGGAGAAAACACACTCCCTGTTCTGCGGTCATAAAGCTGAGCCAATCTGTAGTAAATGGGACCAAAAGAGGTGATAAGCTTCCGGTTCCGAGGCTGTTTGCCATGCCTGTAATATCTCCCAGGATGCCTGGATATATGCTCCTTTATTGTTTTCTTTTCCATTGCAGCAAGAATTGCCTTAACCATATTACGCATCAGTTTGTTTTGATCTTCCTGAAGACCTCGCAAAATTCCATTGATTGTAAGATCTTTTTCTGGTATTTTATAGGAAAGGGCAATCTTGATTTCAAGTTTGTCCATAGGGCTACTTCCTCCTTTTTTGAAATTAGATTCTTTAAAGGTTGTAGCCCTTTTTTTATGTTCATGTCAACTTTTTCCCGTCACTTTGGGACAAAGTCTACTATTTACTATTTACTATTTACCATTTACTATTTACCATTTACCATTTACTATTTTCTGGTGTTTCTCTACCTTTTCTGCCTTTAAACCCCTGGATGCGGTGATTTAATCATCAGATGAAATACCGGCACTATATAATTCCAGATACAGTAATTGAGAAAAACAAACTCAACCAGCACAAACACAGCCACAGCTTTTTTTCCTGCCCCTTTACAAATAAGATCCCCAAAAGTCTTTAATCCCAACGTAAAAAGAAAAGCAATAGGCAGAATAAGTGGAAAAAAATATCTCCCCTGAGGGGTCAGATGACCATGGCTGCCATAGTAAGTCCAGATTGCCAATAGTTGAAAAATTACTGCCACTAAAAAATAACTGACAAGTTTTATTTGCATGCTAGTGCCGAATCTGCTCTTTTCTCTCTGGACTCTACTAGAGATAAATTTCGCTATATATCCAATGACTCCAACTATAGTTATAATTATCACTGATTGCCAGAGCCAATAAACAAGCTTACCTGTCCCGAAACAGGCCCATCCGAATTTCAACAAAAAGCTGTTACTCAGCGAGACAAAATATTTAAAACCGTTGTTAAAGGAAAACAATCCCGGTAATGCACTTCCAACCTCAGACAGATTTCTCAGAAAAAGCTGGATACTATTTTCAGCGCGAACAGGAAATAAAATAAAAAAAACAGTGGAAAGCATGAAAATAGCTGTAAAAAAAGCAATTGTATAAACAATATATTCCTTGTATTTTTTTTTCTGAAAAAGAAAAAAAGGAAGTATTATACTCAAGGGAAGCAGAGGAAAAGTTGACCTGTCAGCCAAGAATCCCGCAATCACAGAAATATAAATTAGCACATAGTACAAATATTTTATCTCGCCCATTAATAACGAAACCGCAGAGAAGAAAAAAACTGAGCCAATAAAAATTGCCAGAGTATCAGAGCTAACAGAAACTATATTAAGCAAAAACTGTGGTAAAAACAGCACAAAGAGCAGGCTCCAGGAGAAAAGCTGAGTTTTGCCTCCGGCAATTTTTTTTATAGAAATTGCAATCAAAGTCACAGCTCCAAAAATTAGCAAAAAGGATATTAATCTGCAAAAATAATATGCTGCTGCAATGTTATCCTCGAAAAAAATGCTAACCATCTTCCCAAGAATAATATGATATAAGACAATACCTCTGATCCTCTGCCGAAAATCGGAGTGAGTACTCTTTGCCATCAGAAAGGGAATATCCGAAAGCTTATCTGGCAAAGCTTCTGGTCTTCCCATCCCGACAAACTTCCACCAGTTATGCTTATCCATCAAATGAATAATATCTTTCTCTACAGAATCTTTCTGAACTTCCCCTCTGGCATATATCATTACATTGCCAAATTGCAACGGCTCGTCCGGATTCTGAAAAGGAGGAATAATAAAATTAAACAAAACGGCCACTACAACAAGAAAAACTAAAACTTTCCAAATCTTCATCCTATCTTCCTGCTTTTTCCCTCTTTCCTGTCTTTTCCGGGTTTACTACCCACTGCCAACTGCTCACTGCCAGCTGGCCTTACTAGGTAAATCTGCCCCAGTACAATTTTTGGCAAATACGCTACTAAATGTAGCATAATACCATAGCCTAAAGCCACATCCTTAGATATCCCAAAAATAGAAAGCGCCAGAATAACAGCATACTCAAACACTCCTAATTTACCGGGAACAGAGGGAGGTATATTGCCCACTTGAATAGCAAATAAAATAAGCAGTGCACCCCAGAAAGGAATCTCCAGGCCAAAAGCCTTAAAAAGCATAAAATTTGTAACTGCCTGCCCCGTTAAAAAAACCAAGGTCAACCCAAAAATCAGCAAAATAGTCAGGGAACTTTTAAGCTGTTGAAATGCTTCTATCCCTGATTCAAAAAAAACATATATTTTTTTTTGATACTTCCCTGGAAAAAATTTGGATATCTTCCCTAACAGCTTCAGAAATATCTCCGGCTTTAATATAATAAAAATCAAAACGACAACAGCTATAGCACAAAAAAGAAGGGCAGCTAAGTACCCTTTTACCTGCTGCTCAATAGCAAAGAGAATAGGAAGAAAGATCCAAAAAGCTATGAATACAATAAAATCAAAAAATTTCTCAATAAAAACAGTACCCATCGCATATCCAGCACGAACTTTATATTGTTTCGAAACAAGATACGCTCGCACAACTTCCCCAAATCGGGCAGGAAAAACAATATTTGTGTACTGAGAAATAACATTAAAGCGGAAAAGACGACCTAAAGAAACCTCATCCTCAGGCTTCAGAAGAATTCGCCATCTTATCCCCAGCACAAAGACTGATAAAACTACATTAGCAAGGGCAAAAACTACCCAAAAAAATTGCACACTCGAAAAAGAAGCCCTCAAAACCGCCCAATCAACCTTACGAAAACACAGCCAAAACGCAATTCCAGTAACAAACAAGCTAATAACAAGCCGAACCCACTTCTTCTTAAAAATATTTTTTATGGACATGATCTGAATTCATATTAACAATGTAACAATTTCCTTACACTACTTGAAAAGTTTCTTCCTCAGCCTCCGCTTTTTTAACCTCGTCCACACTCTATCCAGACTTGCATACCATAATGCCAGTAAAAACGCCGCAACTCCAAAAAGCCCTGCTAAAAAAGGCAGTCTAAGAGAACCACTTATTCCCCCCATTATTAATATTCCACCTATATGGATCAGCTTAATAAAAGAGGGCTTGGATATAATTTCCTTCCAAGTTATTTTCCTCTCATGCGTCAAATATTCATAATAACTTAAAGTCGCCAAAATAACAGCCAGCCCAAAAATCCAGGAAAAATACGCCAAAACCCGGCCCAATGGAAATCCTGCATCTTCAATCATTATATTAACCTGACCTATTCATAAAAAATGGCGATGTTTTTATTATTATTTTCTTTTCAATGACATGCAAGATTTTTTCAACAATGATTATTGAAACTTTTTTCTTGTTTTTATTTTTAATTTTAATCGCCATTTTTTACTCTCCGAGCGAGCCGATCTCACAGCACCTGCTTCGTTACAGGGCATTCGCGGTGAAGGACCACAGCTTCATACCCTGTGCCTTGCATCTGCAGCAACCTCAACTCGTGAATAATCCAGGTTAAATAAAAATCAATAACTACTCTCTCCCAATTTTTTCCCATTTCGTTTCTGTTTTTCCTCTGACAAATCTATAAAGAGAGGGAATAAATATAAATTGCATTAAGGTTAAATAGCAAGGAATATAAAAAATTCTTTTTTTAATAATATTTTCCGGCAGTAATAATCCTAACAGAGCAAATATATAGAAGGAAATCTGAGCGACTAGGATAAATTTATAAAAAGAGCTTTGCAGGAAAATATTGCTAAGGAAAAGCAAAATCATAGCCCAGGGAACAGCAAATCTCATAACTCTATGAGAAATAAGCTGCCACCAGATAGGACTGCTAAAGGGATTGAACATCCCTTTCTTGAAAAGCTTTAGATAGCCATGAAGGCCTCCTGATGTACTGCGGATTTTCCTTTTAAATTCAGAGGAAAAGTCCCGGGATGATTCCTCCCCAGCTGCTGCTTCAGGTTCATAAACCAGGCGATACCCCTGAGGAATTACCTGCATGGCAATGATAAAGTCATCACTGTAACCAACACCTTCTTCAGGGGGGATAAAAAGTTCTTTTCTTATTGCATAGATAGAGCCATCCGCACCCATTACCGAATGTATCATACTTTCCTTTCGCCTGATAAGATCTTCCAAACGCCAGTAAAGCCCCTCCCCCTCGCTTGTTTTAAACTCATCCTTGCATATTATCCCTACTTTTCCAGCCACGCTCCCAACCCTGCTATCAGCAAAGGAGCGTACAAGTTTTTTCAAGGCCATAGATCTAAAGGATGAGTTTGCATCTGTAAACACCACCACTTCACCTCTGGAGCTTTGCACTCCTCTCTTAAGGGCCGCTGATTTTCCGTTGCGCACAGAATCGTAGTCTAAGAAAATATCTATTTTCGCATGCCTTTTGATAAAATCGAGGACTATATTATTGGTTCCATCTGTGGACCCATCCGATATGACGATAACCTCCATTTTTTTAACCGGATAATCCTGTTTTATAATATTTTTTAATCTTTCTAAAATAACCTTTTCTTCATTATAAGCAGCAACAAGGATAGAAACCCTTGGCCATATATCCTCTTTTTGAACCGGCTGTTGCATAAGATAAGCTCTTAGAGCTAACAATACGGGGTAGCCAATATAAGGATATAGTATAAAAAAAATAGAAATCCAAAAAAGGAGATACACTTACAATCTCCCCATTTAATATGCTCCTTCCATCTTGAAAACCTTGAGTACTGTCTTCAGCAAAATCCATAAATCAAGCCAGATGGTCCAATTGTACATATAGAAGCGGTCCATCTTCACTCTTTCCTTATAATCAACCTCCTGCCGTCCTGACACCTGCCAAAAGCCGGAGACTCCGGGACGAATTTTAATACGCTCTTCCTTAAAATCCCCATATTTTTCCAACTCATCCGGCGTTACTATTCGCGGGCCTACCAGGCTCATCTGTCCTGTTATCACATTAAAAAACTGAGGCAGCTCATCAATACTCAGTTTGCGAATTATTTTCCCTATAGGAGTGACTCGCACATCACTTTTCAATTTATAATTCTTTTCAAAGTTTGCTTTTAACTTTTTGTCTTTCAAAATAACATCATCAGCATCAACTATCATACTCCTAAACTTTAAAGCGTCAAAATAAACCCCTTTACGCCCCACTACTCTTCGTTTGTAAAAGACAGGCCCGCCATCCTGCAATTTCACAGCAATAGCAGTAATAAGCTGTAAAGGGCTAAGCACGATAATCAGAAAAAAAGACAAAATAATATCTAATGCCCGTTTAAAAAATAAAGGAAATCTCCTTTCAAGCTCCAAAATTTTATTTTGGGAAAGAGCTTCTTGTTCGAAAAATTCATATCTACTCTTATAATGCCAGAATTTCTTGAACAGCTTCTTTTTCCCTATCATTTCATTTCTCTTTTACAATCTATAACCATGCGGGTTCGCCCTATACCACTCCCATGCAGAAGACCGTTTACCAAAATCACATTATTTTTACACATATCCTTTAACCTTATAATATAAAATAGCTGCAACTTCCCTCAAAGCCCTAAAAAAATATTCCGACCTTCGCCGCAGACGCATGAATATGTCGTTGTATATCTTTTTATTCGGGGTAAATTCCTTAAACTCGGATGTTTTTAAACTCCTCACTACTATCTTTTTATTCGGGGTAAATTCCTCAAGCTCGGATGTTTTTAAACTCCTCACTACCTTAGGCTTCTCTATTTTTGACACATAACCTGTTACTATGCGAAAATTTATAAATCCCTTTTTTTTAAAACACAGAGAAGTTCTGCGTGAATGAAGCGAAGACGTAACTATAAGCAACTGTGTATCGCGCTTTATTATGGGATCCTCAAGCTTTAATATACTATTGGGATGATCTGATGTACTTCTGCCTTTAGAAGGATTAATCACAATTGCATCTGTTGGAAGCCCCAGCCACTGGGCAACTTCAGCATAGACTTCAGCTTCTGAGACTTTACTAGGGCCGCCCCCAGTAAAAACAATTTTGCCGGCATATCCATCCAAATAAAGCTGTACTGCTGTATAAATACTCTGCCAACCCGGTTGAGTAGGAAGATGATTCCCGCCAAGCCCTTTCGGAATACAAATAATAGCTTCCGACTCAACAGGCCTTTCTGAGACAACCAGCCACCTGTCAAAATAAAACGTCCACCCCGCAACCAACCAGACAAAAAAGAGAGTAGAAATAATTCCAGCAATAAGAAAATAACCCCGAAAAATCCTCCAAACTCTCTTAAAAAATCCAGTTTTTTTACCCATAATAATTCACCTTCTTCTATTTATTATCTCCTGCTTTATCTGTTTTTTCTGCTTTTACTGGTTTTATTTACCATTTACTAATTACCATTTACTGCTTTTTTATAAATATTATATATAGATGAGATCAATGCTAACGACACCCAAAATACAATCCCCGGCCGCGCCCCTAACGCCACAGAGTCCCCTATTCCGAAAATCAAATGCGCCAATTGTCCACAGCCTAAACCCAATATTGCCATTTGCATCCAGTCTCTCTTTGCCTTTTTCCATACCGCAGAACACATATACCCTGCCCCTATTAATATTGCAAGATATGCCATAAGTGCTGGAATCCCAAGTTCTGCTGCCGTATGTATTAGATGGTTATGTACATGAGCCCTTTTAAAACCAATACCAGGCTCTAAACGCGTGCGGTTTATTCCTGCACCAGTTAGAGGATGTTCTCCGATTGTTTTTATTCCCACTGACCAAGCCTGCTGTCTTCCCATAACCTTTCCCCCAATTTCTTTACCACTGGGCTGTATGTCTTCCGGTCCTATTAAAATAATATAGAAAATTATAAAAAAGACCAGAGAACAGGAGCTTATAATCGAAAATCTTTTTTTGTTTTCAACAAATGGGTACAACAAAAAAAGACTACTAGCAAGAATCGCTATCCAGCTGCCTCGAGATAGTGTTAACAATAAGACAAATAGCTCAAGTATTAGACCGGCAGTTAAAATAAATATTATAAGTTTATTTTTTCTAAACCATATTAAAAATGCAATAAACATAGGGAGCATCAAAACTAGAATCCCCCCCACCTCGTTTGGATTAAATCTTTCCTCAATATTAGGTAAAGTAAACTCTACATAAGGTAACATCTCTCTTAAATTAACTAAGGAATCAATCTGCTTTGATCTAAGACCTTCTGTGCTCTGCATTCCCAAAAACCCTACAACAACAAAAATTACACTTCCAACCATAAAAATCACAATCGCTTTTTTAATCAATTCTTTAGTTTTTAGTAAACCTACCAGAGAATAAAACAAAAATATCCCATAAACTAGCCCGGCAATTTTAGGCAGGCTAAATACAATATCAGGAACCATCAAACAGGAAATAAAAAGCTGGAAACACAGAATAAATATCCCCAAATCCAAAATGGTTCTATCAAAAAATTTCCCACTTTTCTTCCAGCGTAGTACCCAAAACGCCGGCAAAAATAAAAAAATCCAAGCCCAGCTAATATCAGGAAAAAGAAAAAAAGGAGCCATAACCAAAACCAACCCAAGCTGAGCCCTATCCACCCAAGTAACCGGGGACTGTCCCTCTGGTTTCAAGCTATTTTTCACTTTATGTTTTCCTTGCAAGTTTCCAACCAGCCTCAAAACGAAATCCCTAATTATTTCACATAACCAAGAGATTTTAATTTCTCAAGCGTATCTTTATCTAATTTTACCTTCTTATTCCTTGATTTTTTTCCTATTTTTTTAAGCTCATTTAAAAGCCCCTCCATGGAATTTGCTGTCTCAGGCCTGGTATTAATAATATTTTTCAATTCACTGGAATCATTAACTAAATCAAATAATTGCCTGCGTTTGCTAAAACCCTTACTTATACTAATATATTTATATGCATCATTTATAATAGCTTTAGCAGCTCTTCCTCCCCAATCGAATTCACTAATAACATAATTTCTCATGAAAGGAATCCCCTCTGAATATTTCCGTTCCTTATCAGATATTATATTTAAAATATATGGGAATATGTCTATATGTGCTGCTAATTCATTTATTTTCTTAGAATCTTTGATTTTATTCTTCCAAAAAAATATTAAAGGAACATGTATTAATTCCTGATAAAGGGAATGACCATGGTACCAACCTTTATGATCATAAAATTCTTCACCATGATCTGATGTGATTATAATCAATGTGTTTTCCAAAAGCCCTTTGGAATCAAAATAATTATATAACTGCTTTATTTTACTATCACAATAACGGATCTCTCCGTCATATTGAGCTATCATATTTTTAATCTGCCCTTCAGGCAACTTGCGTCCAACATCAAAAGGAAGTATTTTTCCTCTGTATTCCTCCGGAAAATTTATAACTTTCTCCTCCTGCCAATCCGGATCATACATTGTATTAAAGGGAACAGGTGGATCATAGGGAGAATGTGGTTCCATATAATGCATATATAAAAAATAAGGCTCTATATCTGTTTTTTTTTCTAAATAAGAAAACACCGCCTCATTTAATCCATTCGCATCAAAGCCAAATTTAGTCTTATCTAAATACAATATATCTTCAACTTTTATTATTAAACTATTAAACAAAATTATGGGACTTTGAACAACCCTGATCTTTTTTAGAGGAGAACCACTTTCGGAAAGAAAATTTAATATATGACCCAATAAAAAAGCTTGGCGAATTGCCGGTTTGGGAGCATAAAAATAATCTACACCCTGATCAAATCCAAACACAGGGGAGACAAAACTATTTGCGCTAAATATTGCCGTTGAATATCCATATTCCTTTAGACTCTCTGTAATTAAAGTATGTGAATTAGATAATCCCTGGCTTATTTGAAAAACATTATGGTTATAAGGATACAATCCGGTAAATATCGAAGCAGTAGATACTTTTGTATGGGAAGATTGGGCTATCGCATTATTAAAAAAGTAACCTTTTTTACCAAGAGAATTAATAAAAGGATTTGTATCACGATGATAGCCGGAACCGATTATATGATCAAACCTTAATGCATCAATTAAAATAAAAAGGATATTAGGCCGTTTAATTATTTCATTTTTTGTTTGATATTTAGTTTGACCTGGATTATTTCCCTTAATAATCGCCCCAAAAAACATAAATATAATTATTACAACAGGAACAAATGAGACAATAAACATCATCTTGTTCCAATTTTTTGTTTTTTTCTTAAGCTTTACCAGTAACTTTAAAACTCTATATGCAATTATAATACTGATAAAGAGAATAAAAACATTCAATACTATACTAAAAAATGAAAAATCCGTTGGAAATATATAAATATTTATCAACCCTGCAGAGTAAATGAAAAATGAGATAAAAAAGCAAATCGAAATAACAATAATATCTAAAAAGAATCCAATTTTTTTACCTTTAAAAAAAATAACAGCAATAACACTTAAAACAACGCCAACTAAACCATAAAAAAACAGATGAATAATGCCTCCAAATATAATAAACAAAAATTCATTACCATAATGATTTCCTTTGATTATCAATAATATAGCTTCACTCAACCCAACAAATAAACCCCAGCAGCATGCTAAAAATATAACAGGGCCTGGCCCTTTTCGCTTTTTAAGGGGCTGCTCCCCTACCTTCTGCCGATTCATCTTAATACCCTCCCTTGCATCGGCTTTTTTAACAGAATCCTCTGGGGAACCCAAACCGTACCTTCCTTTTCCGCATCTTCTATCATGTTTTTACCTACTCTTTCTTGGCTAAAAAACACCTTGCCCTTTGAATCCATTTTAATTGTCCCGAAAATAATCATCCTTTAAACTCTTAATTGCCTGCAAAATAAATCCTTCCTCATTAAAAGCCGGCATAATAACACTAACTTTTACAGATAAATTGTTAAATTGCTCCATGGTTACATTGTTAAAATCCCTGCCAACTGCCCACTGCCAACTTGCTTTTCCTGGTTTTATTTACCATTTA
Source organism: Candidatus Aminicenantota bacterium (assembly GCA_030612445.1). GTDB lineage: Bacteria > Acidobacteriota > Aminicenantia > Aminicenantales > Aminicenantaceae > JAUVXM01. Next base: position 6,010 of record JAUWNW010000066.1, on the reverse strand, counting down.
CAATTTACCATTTTCTGCTTTTACTCTGCCTTTCCTGGTTTACCTTTGTGCTGCAGCACAAACTGTAATAGCTTTTTATTTTTTGGGTGCAAGCCAAAAAAGAAAAAGCTCCTTGGTTTAATCCGCGTAAATCCGCGTCTAATGCTTTATCGCTTTTCACCGTGTCCATCCGCGTCCTCAGTGTAAAATTCTGGTTTTACTGTTTTTCCTCTGCTTTTACCCTGCCTATTGCAAACAGGAATTCTCGCGGCATTACTATCTTAAAAGGCATTTTTCTCATCTTTTTTACTTTCAAAAATTCTTTATCTCCGGTCACAAGATAATCTGCTTCTCCTTTTACAGCTGAAGCCAAAACCGGAGCATCTTTTTCAGAAATAATATCTTTATAATCCTTTATTTCCTCCTTAGATGGCAAGGGAATAATTTTAAGGCCAAGTTTAGGAAAATATTCCTTATAAACCGGCAAAACCTCAGGTAATTTATTCTCCAGATTCCGCTCTATTTCAATGATATTATACTGCCCGGTAAGACCAGAAAGAAATGGCAAATCCAAGCTTAACAAATCCAGAATAATACGCGGTGCACCTTTGTCTGCTAGAAAACCGGATAGAATGACATTAGAGTCAAGAAAAACCTTTACGGTCTCTTCAGCCATAGGACTCTTTGTAAAGAGAGTTTCTTTCCTCTTTTAATCCTTGCAACATTTCTTCAGCAGAAACATTTGCCTCTTTAAGTATTTTCCGGATCTGACGTCTTGCCTCATCAAGTTCAATCCGCTTTGGAGTTATTATAATAGAATCACCCACAGGAATGATCGAAACCATCTGTCCCTCTTCAAGCTGACTCGAGTCCCTAATCTTTTTAGGAATAGTCAATTGTCCCCGCGCCTTTATCTCTCTTACAATAGTTTTAGAAGCTCCCACTTTGTCACCTCAATAATAATTATTCTGAAATCAGAATATCACATTTCAGAATAATATTCAATCTATTTTTCCTGTTTTTCCTGCCTTCTAAGCTTCTCCCTTAATCTTATAATAAAATATCGCCCCATACTCCCGCAACGCCTCAAAAAACCAGCCTGTCCTCCTCTGAAGCCGCCTAAACACATCATTATACCTCTTCTTAACGGGTTTATACTCTTTAAACTCAGAGGTCTTCTTTCCCCTTACAGTCTCAGCTCCCACACCCTTAGCAGAATAACTCGTTACCATAGAGAAATTTGTATATCCCTGCTTTTTAAAACACATAGACGTCCGGCGGGAATGAAGCGAAGATGTCACAATGAGCAAAGGGGTATCCTGATTAATCAGGAGGCGCTTAAGTTTCAATATATTAATCGGATGCCCTGCAGTTCCGCTTGCATGAGGTTCGATCGCCACCGCATCCGCTGGAAGCCCCAACCACTGGGCCACCTCAGCATAGACTTCTCCCTCTGATATCTTACTCGAACCTCCCCCTGTAAAAATAACCTTAGGTGCAAATCCATCAAAATAAAGCTGCACAGCCGTATAAATCCTCTGCCAGCCTTCCTGAGTAGGAAGATAATTCCCGGAAAACCCCCCGGGAATACAAACAATAGCTTCTGCCTCAAACGGCCTTTCAGATACAACCAGCCACCTGTCAAAATAAAAAGGCCACCCCGCAACCATCCAAGCCAAAACAAGAGAAGATATAATCCCGGCAATAAGAAAATAAACCCGGAAAACTCTCCAAGCCCTCTTAAAAAACCCAGTTTTTTTACCCATAACACTCCCCCTTACCAATTTTCCAATTTCTATTTACCATTTTCTATTCACTATTTTCTATTCACTATTTACTGGTTTTACTGTCTTTCCTTAAATCCAACACAAACAGTCCGCAATTAGGCACATCAAGCTTGCGGTATATATCAAGTGGTAAATCATTATAATAAATCATAAGTACCCGGATAATTGCCATATGAGTAATAACCAGCCCCCCAGAATAATCCCCATTACATTTAATCTTCTCAATCCCCTCTAAAGCCCGCTGCTGTAACTCTATAAGCGTCTCCCGCCCTTTCATATTAAGACGGGAAGGCCTCCTGTTCCAAAGATTCCATTCGTCCGGAAACTTTTTAATAACCTCTTTCTCAGCCAGCCCTTCCCAGGGGCCCATCTTTATCTCTTTAAACTCATCAACAATCCCGATCCCAACATTCAGATACTTACCAACAATCTCTGCTGTGTGCACAGCCCTTCTTATCGGACTTGTATATATTTTTTCTATTTTCCCCCCCCATCCATAATCCCTAATCCTAAATCCCGCCTTTACCTCCCTAATCCCTGCTTCTGTCAACTCCTCATCAGACCAACCAGCATAAATGCTCCGCTCATTAGACGCAGTCCGCCCATGCCGCATCAAATATATTTTCATTATTTTTTTATCTTACCTGGATTATTCACGAGTCGAGGTTGCTGCAGATGCGAGGCACAGGGTATGAAGCTGTGGTACTTCACCGCAAGTACCCTGTAACGAAGCAGATGCAGTAAAATCGGCTCGCCTTTGGTAAAAAAATGGCGATTAAAATTATAAATAAAAACGAGAAAAGATTTAAAATAACTATTCTTGAAAGAATTTTGCATATTACTAAAAATAAATTAATAATAGAAACATCGCCATTTTTTTATGAATAGGTCAGGCTTTTTATCTGGGTCAATGCGCGTCTATTTATTTTTCTGTCCGTCTAATTCAATCAGCCGCTGCATAATCAAATGCACCAGAATAAGATGCACATCCTCACACTTCTGCATATCATTTATAGGTACAACAACTGAGTATCTCACCAGCTTTGCAAGCTTACCTCCGTCTAATCCGGAAAACCCCACAGTTATCGCCCCCTCTTTATTCGCAAAATCCACAGCTCTTAACACATTCTCAGAATTCCCGCTGCCGGAAAAGGCGAGGACAACATCACCGGCATTTATAAAATTTTTCAACTGCTCCACAAAAATATCCTCATATGACATATCATTGGCATAAGCCAGAACTGTGGCAGTATTATCATTTAAGCAGATAACCTTAAACCGGCGCTTATCACCACATACTCCCTTATTTAAATCACAAGCCAAATGCGAAGCTGTGGAACCACTACCCCCATTCCCCATTGAAAAAATTTGCTTGCCGCTCTGCTTTGAATTAAATAAAAGTTCGATTATCTCATCCAGCCTGCTTAGATCAATGCGGTCCAAACACCCCTTTAACTCCTTAAAATATTGCTTAATATAATCCATATTCCCTAATCCTTCTTTTCCTTATTAATCCCTAATCCTTCTTTTCCTTATTAATCCATAATCCCTACCTCATAATCCCTAATCCCGCTTTTTTATCTCCAATAATCATTCCTCTGATTAAATATAATCCTGCTTCCATATTTCTCAAGCATAAAGGGAAATTCCCTATAATCCTTTAATGCCTCCCGCACTGTGTTCTGTTTCTCTCTTGGCACATAAAGCAGTAAAAATCCCCCAGCCCCAGCTCCACAGATTTTCCCTCCCACAGCACCTGCAGCCCGGGCCAATTCATACATACTATCAATCCTGTCATTTGAAATGCCAGATACAAGTGTTTTTTTAAGCACCCATCCCTTAGCTAAAGCTCCACCTACCTCCTCAAGCTCCCCTCTCTCAATGCTCTGCTTTAAAGGTGAAACCTGATCGCGCATTTTTGTTAATACCTCAAAAATATCTGCAGTCTTTGCATTCTGTTTAGCTAATATATTATTTGCATCCCGGGTAATATCTGTATAGAAAAGCAGCAAATTAGAACCCAATATGCGAAAACTTCCACTGTCAATCCTATTGAGGCTGTTGACAATAACTCCGCCAGCCTTCTCAAATATAATCTCATTCATTCCTCCATAAGCGGCAGCATACTGGTCCTGTTTCCCTATAGGTTTGCCGACAATATCTATTTCAATCTCGCAAGCTTCTTTGGCAAGCCTATTATTTGAGACCTGAATCCCCATATATGTATAAAATGCATTCAGCAATCCAACCGTAACAGAACTCGAGGAGCCTAGGCCTGAGCCTTGAGAAGGAATGTCTGCAATAGTTGAAATCTCAACTGCTTTTTTTATCCCCACTTTTCGCATTGCTTCTCTTATCAACTCATGTTCTATATCATCAACGCTTTCAACAATTTCTTTCCTACTCCAATTAAGAACGATCAAATCATCAAAGCGTTCCTTAATAATCACATATACACCCTTATCAATAGTACAACTTAATACAGCCCCGTAATCCTGTTCATAAAATGATGGCAAGTCAGTGCCGCCCCCTACAAAACTAATTCTTAAAGGAGTCTTTGAAATAATCATTAGTTCCTATCCTCTCAATCCCTCACAATTGATATCCTCTTGGATGCTTTTTATGCCAATCCCAAGCAGAACGCACAATATCTTCCAGTCCCGGATACTTAGGCCTCCAGCCTAATTCTTGCCGTGCTTTTTTCGCTGAGGCTATAAGTGTACTGGGATCTCCAAATCTGCGAGGACCAAATTCATATTTTATTTTTTCTCCGGAAACACTTTCAACCATTTTTAATACTTCTAAATTAGTAAATCCCTCACCATTACCCAAATTGTATTTTCCCTGCGGGTGCTTATCAAGGTTATCAAGAGCTAAAATATGAGCAGAAGCAATGTCAATGACATGGAGATAATCCCGCACACAAGTTCCATCTTTTGTGGGATAATCATTGCCAAAGAGCTTAAAATCTTCCAACTGCCCTAAAACCACTTTTATAAGTAAAGGAATTAAATGACTCTCATGCCTATGACATTCCCCATATTTCTCTGATGCACCGGCCGCATTAAAATAACGAAAAGCATTAAACTTTAAACCATACGCCCTCTTATACCAATCTAAGACTCTCTCAAATAATAATTTTGACTCCCCATAGCTGTTGATTGGATTGGCGGGATGATCTTCAGCAATTGGCGTATATTCAGGCTCGCCAAAAATAGCAGCAGTTGAAGAAAATATAATTTTTTTACAGGCAAATCTCTTCATTACATCAAGAAGATTAATGCCATTAACCAAATTATTATGGAAATAAAGCGAAGGATCTGTCATAGATTCCTTTATAGTAGTTTCTGCCGCAAAATGGATTACAGCCTCGATCTCAAATTCAGCAAATACTTTACTAAGTAATTTTTTATCCCCATAATCACCTTTAATAAACTCAGCATCAGGTGCAGCTGCATCTCTATTGCCCTCTTGCAAATTATCAATTACAACTACCTTATTTTTCATTTTCACCAATTGTTCAACACAAATCGAGCCAATATAACCAGCACCGCCCGTAACCAATAATTTCAAAATTTATCTCCTATTACATAATCCATCCGCTTTGAACCGGATCATATATGTAATGACCCCCGAAAATCAAGACACTTATTTCGGTAAATTAAGGTAGAGCAAAAGATTCCAGAAAAAGCGGCTTCATCAGAGCCTATATAAAGGCCTATTTCGATTTGGTACATATCTCAGCATCCCCCTAAAGCAGACTCTTGGGCCTGCAAACACTCCCACTGCTGCTGAAATTCTTCCGGGCTTTGGTATCCTAAAGCTGAATGAATATAAAGTCGATTGTAATCTTCCCTAATCCAGTTCCCGATGCTATCTCTTGATTCTTCAAAAGAGGTGAACTCATTTAACCAGAGGAGTTCCTCCTTGATCGTCCGTATTACCCGTTCGGTCTCAGCATTACCCTTGGGGTTGTTATAGGAGCAGAAGATTTGCTCGATCCCCATGAGCGATGTATTGCGCATGAAAGAAACCGAGGTCGGTTGGGAGCCGTTGTCGCTTATAAGCTTGAGACCTTGGTCTCGGGGTCCCCATGGAAATTCTTCACACAGTGCCAGGTCCAACGCGTCTTTCCATTCCAATGTTCTGGCTCTAAGAGACACCTTCCATCCCACGATCTTCTTCGTATACCAATCCAGGACCACGATCAGGTAGCACCAGCCGAAACCGGAAAGCATGAATTT
>JAUWNW010000004.1 GCA_030612445.1 Candidatus Aminicenantota bacterium | reverse complement strand
CTTTTTAAGCCAACATTTTACATTGATTGCTGCCGATAGACAATTAATCATTTCGTTTTCGATGTAACCTTTATTAATAATCGACACTTCTTACCTTTCAGGCGAGCCGATCTCACCGCATCTGCCTTGTTGCAGCGGATTCGCGGTGAAAGATGAAATTCAGGCGTGGCTTGTGCTCGCTTCAGCCACATCAGAATTTCATTAGATAAAAGTCTTTTGACTAATATTTCACATTTTACAATTCACGTTTTACGGTTTTTCGCATTTACCATTTTCCATTAACTATTTTCTGCTTTTCCGTATCTGCGGCAACCTCGACTTGTGAATAATCCAGGTCCTGAACTATTCATAAAAAAAGTCGATATGTATGATACCTATATAAATAAATATTCTACTTTGATTGAGATATAATTCCTATTGGCCATTTCGTTTTCGATGTAATCCCTATATGTAATCGACATTTTTTACTCTACGAGCGAGCCGCTCTTACCACATCTACTTTGTTGCAGCGGATTCGCGGTGAAATACCACAGCTTCATCCCCTGCGCCTCGTATCTGCGGCAACCTCGACTCGTGAATAGTTCAGGAAAATCATTTATTGGGCGGTTTGCTCCATATGGGGAGAATGTGATAAAAAATTGTGGTATGCAGTGAGACTTTTGCAAAAATTACAGGTGGCTGTCCCGGTTTTGGAGACTTTATGAGGTGTTATACCTAAACATTCTTCGCATTTAATAAATACGATATCTAAGTTATTTGTATCTTTACGCTTTTGTTTCATTTTATTCTCCTCTATTGGATATCAGTTTAAATTAATTAAATATATCGCAAAAATCATGCCATATTTAATAAAACAGGGTAATGACTTCATAGATCATAATTTGTAGATCATAAGTTGTAGTATTAAGCCTGAATTGTTCATGAGTTGAGATTGCCATAGGCGCAAAGAAAATTTCTTTACCCAAATATTATTAAGGAGGATACAAGTGTATTAAAATAGAACAATGTTTATTTCTGAAACATATGGATAATAATATTGTTTAGATGCAATCGAGATATTTTTTCCCTTCCCTAAAAGGATTTAAAGAAGATGTTATACTTTTATCATTTGTCGAAAGGTCAATTGTCTCTCCTTTTTGTTCAAAAGAGATGATTTCCACTTTGGGTGAAAATATATCTTTTTCATTGATAGACCTTACGACTGCTATACGGTCGTCATTTAAGGAGACAATAGAACCTATCGGCCAAACTCCTATTATTTTAAAAAAATTGTCTAATAAAACAGGATCAAATAGAGTGCCTTTTCCATTATTCATAATCTCATATATTTTATTGGGGGGGTAGTCTTTCTTATAAGTTCTTCTCTGGGAAAGTGCGTCATATACGTCGCAAATTGATACAATGAGAGAGGCAATATGCGGTTTTACTGGATAGATTATTTTAGGATAGCCTTTAAGATCGTAACGTAAATGGTGTTCATAGGAAACTACAGCAGGAAGAATTCCCATGTCTTCTTTATATTTTAAAAGAATTTTTGCTCCATGTACGGGGTGACTCCTCATTTTATCGAATTCACTTTCGTCCAGTTTACTGGTTTTAGTGATTATTTTATGGGAGATGGATATTTTTCCGACATCATGGAATAGAGCACTGATTCCGATGTCAAGAACATCTTCTTTAGAAAACCCTAGTTTAGATGAGAAAAACATTGAGAGGATGGAGGCGTTAAGAAGATGAATAAAGGTCATGAGGTCTTTTTTTTTAAGGGAGATCAAGTTTAGTAGTTCATGATGATTTCCCCTGAAATTTTCCATAACTGCCAGAATGTTAAAACGAAGATCAAGATAATCTACTTCTTCTGAGTTCAGCATTTTTTTAACAGATTTTGACAGTGAGTCCAGGGATGTTTCATAGTGATTTAAAAGATTATCCGGTTCAGTATCTTTCTGGGATTTTTCATCGGCAAGTACCCGGATTTTTCCAGCTGTTATATGTCTTATCCTCTGCTGGGTAAGATAATCTTGAATGTTTTTTTGAAGCTGATTTTTTGGAGTTGAAAGGAAATAGATAAATTTTGACAATTCCTTTTGGCTAAGCCCATGTAAGAAACATATTCTTTCAATATCGCGGCTTTCAAGATAGATGATAAAAGATTTTAGTTTCTGGCTTAAATCGAAAAGTATTTCATCTTTCCAGGCTAATTCTTTATCTATAATCCCAAGGACAAGTTCTTTTTCATCCTGGAGAATAATTTGCAGACTGATAAAAGCTTCTTTGACTGATTCAGAATATTTAGGATGATTTTCTGTGTAAATTTTACCGGATTGTATGGCTGTTGCCAGTGTAAGGAGAAATTTATTTAGTTTATTCCGCATTCCATTTTTCCAATAAATTTAAAGCTCGCTCCCTGACCTTCTTATTCCAAAATGATGTGCGATGACTTAGAGCTTCAAGATATTCTTTAGTATCTTTTAGTCCTTTCTCGTCAATAATATTTATATTATTGAGTATGAGTTTGTTCCTGATTCCAAAAGGTGAAGGAATGGCAAGAAGTCGGTCAAGGGCTTCTTTTTTAGCCGCATTATCTCGCATTAAAATAACAACCGCTTCTTTTTTTAGAGCAATGTCTTTCTTTTTTAAAAGCGGCATAAGGAATTTTGAATCATAGTCGCTAAGTTTTTGCATAGCTTTGAGGATTTTTAATTGAATAGAATAATTATTGAAATGAAATATATTTTTTAAAGTTATGAGTGAGACAGGAGTGTCAATATTTTTCAAACAGTCGACAATCTTTTCAAGCAATATCGAGTCATTTGATTTTTGCTCGAGATTGAGATTAAAGTAGAAAAGATACTCAATAAAAAAATGAAAATAAGCTTTTATGATATATATAGATGTTTTTCTTTTAGTGAATATTGTTTCCAGGTATGTGTTGACATCCACAGTGTTTTTTTTTAGGCTATTCAGGAAATATTCAAAATAAAGGGAAATTTTTCCGTCAAGTATGGATTTTTCAATGAAATTTGCTATTTTTAGCATGATATCTTGAAATGATTCCTCTAGATTAAAGAGTTCTAATTTTAAGAGAAGGGTTTTGTGCATAAGTTTTAAGTATTCGTAATCTTCATATTGGCAGATAGATTCCCATTCCTTTAGGATATCATCCCCTATGCTGTTAATTAAGTTTGTATCGGTCTCTTTTTCAAGCAGATTAAGAAGAAGGAATCGGAAATTCCGGGTGAGTTTGGGGTGGTCAAATGTCAGTTTTTTTTCATATGTTATATCTGTAAGAAGAGAGGATAAAGTCTGCTGATAGATTTCAGAGATCATCGAACTTGATGGCCCAGACACTAATTGTTTTATTTTGTTCTTTGCTTGTTTGTTTGATCGTAGGGTTTCATTTTCCCTGAATAATTTAGAAAGGGAATTGGCGATTTTAGCATGTTTTTCTTTATTTATAATACGGGAAAATATGCTGAAACTTAAGGAATCGAATTCTGTATCCGTTATAATCTCTTCCAAGATAGTGGAAGCAAGGTCCTCTTCTTTTAGATCTGAGAAGAGAAGCTGCATTTTTTCCAGCTTTGATTCCGGGGCCAGATCTTTACTCTGAAGAGTTGACTTTAATAATTTTTTAGCACAGATTTTAAATTTATTTTCTTCGTTTTCTTTTAGATATGAGAAAAAACGAGTGAAGTTTTCACTTAGGTCGGCATTTTCGAAAATATCCGATGCTTGAAAATCATCAGCAATTTTGTCAAAACTGTCAGCTGCCTGAATAATTTTATCTCTATTCGGATTAGTAACCGCTTCCTGTAAGATGTATGGCCAAATATCTTTGATTTCTTCACCTTCGCCTAACAATAACTGAGAATAATCTAACTCTTCAACCGATATGTGAGTTAACTTTTCTTTTTTGATTATTTCTCTTATACCTCCCTGTTTGAGAATTTTATCGGGAGGTATAAAAATTTTAGTCACAAAAGTAGTCAATTCCTCCTGGTTGATGCCGGAAAAGAAGGTAATGTTTTTTAATTTGCGCTGGTGAAACAAATGCGCTAGTTCTAAATATAGTTTTTCCTTTCCCAGAAATTCATCTTCGACCAGGAGAGATTTGGGAGAAAAACTGATTTTAAAAGGAGAAAAATAAGTAAAAAGTCCATCAAGTTTATGTTTAAGTTCAGTAGATGATGCAATAAAGGCAGGGTGCTTACTATTGTATATAGAAGCATTTTTAAAGGTAATTTTGAGGGTTTTTAAGAAGTCATTTAAAGTGTCTTCTTTATTCATGAAATGAAATCAAATACTAATGCTTACACGGTTTTTCCCTGTTTTTTTGCTTTGTTCTGCAAGTTTTTTTAGGCGGTTTATTATGGTTTCAGTTGAATCAGTGGAATGAGCCAATGTAGCTCCAATAGAAATAGTTGTATTGAGAAGCTTATCATGATGCCTGATATTTGACTGTTCTACAAGCAGGCGGAGTTTATTTGCAATCAAGTCCAGTTTTGTGGCGTTAACATTAAAAAGAATGACGACAAGTTTCTTGATACTCCAACGGCCTACTATTTCAAAAAATCGGATATTATTTCTAAGGGTCTGGGAGATCATTTTTATCATTTTGTCGCCCACAACGCTACCGTAATTATCAATCATAATGGGCATGTTATCGATATCTATAAAAAGTACTCCAAAAGGAAGATTGTATTTTATTTTATCATTAAGACGCGAATTTATAAACATTTCGATATAGTGTTTGTTGCCTAATTTGGTGAGCGGGTCCAATAATTGCATACGTTCCAGGTCTTTTGGACTTTGAGGCAAAGAAACTTTGGGTGAAGTTTCAGCGAAAATTTCAACTGTACCAATGATTTCACTATTTCTTTCTTTAATTGGAATTACTTTCATCATCACTGGGATAAGATAGCCTTCTTTATGGCGGACATAGGATTTTATATGTTGTATGTTCCCGGTCTTGAGTGTTTTTTGTACAGGGCAGTCTTTAGTACAGAGATTCAATTGTTGTTTTCCGGCTGGAAGAAGAATGTTTTTTGGACACGGATTGCCGATCAATTCAGATTGAGGATAGCCGGATAATTTTGTCGAGGCTGCGTTAGCTAAGAGGATGTGGAGATTTTGGTCCATAAGATATACAGCATCATTTAAGTTATTGATTAGTGTTTCATAGAAATTATTATTTGAATTTTTCAAAGTATTGACTAGTTTATATTCTGACATTGTTTAATCAGCTGACAAGAACGAAAAATTTTAGCTTAATTAATTTATCTATATCAGAGAAAAAAGCTGAAGTCAATGAAAATAAGTCAGGAGTTCTCCAATTTTTTAAACTTACAGGTGATGAAAAGCCTGAATACGGGTAAGTCCCTGCGAAAGACAGGGATTTCCCCCAGCGTGAAAATCCCTTCCTGTCCTCACAACGCTCTCCTCGAGATTCTCTCGAGGAACCATGCCCGCGTTGTTCCGGATGGCTTTCTCCGGGATTCACCAGTATCCAGGCCAGCTCTTGACCTTATTCTTTTTAGCGCCTTTCCTTGAAAAAATAACTTCCCACTTATTACTTATTATAACTTGCTTAAAAACTTATGTTTATACGAAAGTGAATGAAAATTTTGGGGGAACTCCTGAAATAAGTCAGGAGTTCCCCAATTTTTTATAAACTTTTGAGATTTAGGCAAGAATTGGGTCAGTTTATGCAGAAAAATGGGTAATATTTTAAATTAATAAAGGAGGGTTCTTGACTTTAATAATATAAAGATATAAAAATTGTAGGGAAGAAGGGTAAGGATGAAAAAGTTTAAGATACTAAAAATAAGGGGATGTTATGTATAAGAGATTGGCTGAAATAATTCGGAGAGAAAGGGAATATTATAAGATAACTCAAGAGGAATTAGCAAAATATGTTAAACTCTCAAGTAAATTTATTTCTTTGATCGAAAGCGGAAAAAGCGTACCCAGTATTAATTCTCTTAGAAAAATTGCTGATTTTTTCAAAAAAGACATATCTTATTTCCTAAAAAATACAGGGAAAGAATTTGATATTTTCCTGAAAGATAAAAAAACAACTGAAAGGACTCGGTCAGAAATAAAAAAATTCAAGAAATATTGTGAAGACTATTTAAAGCTGGAAGAATTATCAGGAAGGCATCTAGTCCCAGCCCCGGAATATAGATCAGTTTCCCCTGAGGAAATGGCGAAGGAGGAGCGTCAGCGTCTTGGTTTGGGCAGCGAGCCTGTTAGAGATATCTTTATGCTTTTAGAATTGAACGGGTTACGGATTTTACGGCAGTATATTTATCCAGAATCCGAGATTGCAGGAATATTTGTCTATTATAAGGCGAAACAGGCCTCATTTGCCCTGGTTAACTATGCTAATTCTTCAGGAAATCAAGCAGTGATCGCTTCACACGAATACTGCCATTACTTAAGAGACAGAGAGGGAGGGCCGATTCTGGATAATCCCGATATTTTTGTTGATGAATACATTTCTCTTTATCATCCCCGTGAGAAATTTGCCCAGAAATTCGCTCTTCATTTTTTAATCCCAGAATCAAAGCTTAAGCAGGTACTCAACAAATACGTTGTTGGGGGAAATGTAAGATATGAAGACATTATATTTATGAAGCGTTATTTTGGGGTGAGTATGGCAATTATGCTAAAAAAACTCCTTGAAATGAAGTTAATAAATTTAAAAAAATACAAAGAATATCATGGGGTTGATTGTATTTCATTTGAGAAATCACTATATGGAGATTTGATTGGAGATAGCCAACAGTCTAAAAGAAAAAGAAAAACAGTTACCTCAGACCGATATAAAAGCCTCGGTGTTACACTAAGCACGACTCGTGAATAATCCAGGAAAACAGTTGTCCATCCTTTACAAATTGTACGAGTTTAAAAACCCATTATTTCAGCTCTTCTAAAAGTTTATTTAGAAATTTCCAGAATTTATCCACTGAATTTATATGGACTTTTTCTCCAGGCGAATGAGGGAATTTGATTGTAGGCCCAAAAGATATCATATCCATGCCGGGAAATTTATCCCCTATAATACCACATTCAAGACCGGCATGAATGGCAGCCACAGTAGGTTCTTTATTGAAAAGCTCTTTATAGACAATTTTTACTTTTTTTAGAAGAGAAGATTCAAGATTTGGCTTCCAACCTGGATAGCCTTCTTCTTGAATTATTTCAGATCTGGTTATTTCACTTAAAGCAGCCAGTATATTACGTGTAGCTTCAAGGGCAGAAGCAGAAGAACTGCGTGTGCTGCAAATGATTTCAGCTTTATCGGTTTTAGTGATAACAACAGCAAGGTTAGTTGAAGTTTCTACCAGATCTTTTATCTTCGGATGCATAGAGATTATTCCATGGGGAAGAGTGTAAAGGAGATTGAGAAGCATGCGCTGGGACTTAGGAGACAATACAGTTTCGGAAACATTGTCGGATTTTTCAATGGACATGCTTACATCTGGATCTATTGCTTTGAACTCAGCTTTTATATTTTTGAATGATTTCAGAGCTTTTTCTTGGAATAGAACTTCTTTACCGGGAGCAAGTATTATTTCTGCCACAGACTCCCGGGGAATGGCATTGCGCAGGTTACCACCCTTAATAAGAGCTAGTTTGAAGGGTACATCTTTGGCTACTTCCCAAAGCAGCCTTGTGAGCAGTTTAATGGAATTTCCCCGGCCCAGATTGATATCTACACCGCTATGTCCTCCCAGGAAACCTGATAGCTTTATTTGATAAGAAGCCCCATCATAAGGTTCCTTTTCTAATGGGAAAATTATTTGAGAATCAGCACCGCCTGCACATCCGATAGTAAATTCACCTTCATCTTCACTGTCGAGGTTTAAAAGTTTTTTCCCTTTAAGGACTCCAGGTTGAAGTTCGGAAGCGCCTTTAAGGCCAGTCTCTTCTTCAATAGTAAAAAGAAATTCAAGGGATGGATGAATTAAACTGTTATCCTCCATAATTGCTAAAGAGGCAGCGACTCCTATTCCATTATCAGCGCCTAAAGTAGTTCCTTTAGCGCTTGCCCATTCTCCTTCAATTGATATATTGATCGGATCTTTAGTAAAGTCGTGGGTAACATCCGAGTTTTTTTCACACACCATGTCAAGGTGTCCTTGTAATATTACACCTTCTGCTCCTTCATATCCAGGTGTAGCTTTTTTTGAAACAATCACATTTCCTGTCTTGTCCCGAATATGATCTAGATTCAGCTGCTTAGCAACTGAGACTATATAATCACCCAGAGCTTTTTCATTACCTGAACAACGAGGTATTTTTAATATTTCTTCGAAATATTTCCATAATAAAGAGGGTTTTAAATCTGAAATATTAGACATCATTTCCTCCTACAAAATAAAATTTGACTCTGGAGAATAATGACATAAAAAATCTTTTGGTGCAAGAAGAATATTGTTTTTACTTTGGATTTGAATTAGTATAATTGTGCTATACTATGAACAAAAAGCTAGACTTTATGGAAAAAAAACTTAGCAATGATTTTAAAAAAAGATTTAACGTCAAGCCTGAAGTTGTCGCTTCAGCTCCGGGAAGGATAAACATAATCGGAGAACATACAGATTATAATAATGGTTTCGTTTTGCCTGCAGCTATCGACCGCAGAATTTATTTTTTAGCCTCATCCCGGGCGGATGATAAAGTTGTTATCAGAGCTGATAATTTTGAAGAGGAAGACAGCTTTAATCTACCTGTTTCAGGCAAATTGGAAACAAAGAAATGGAGTAATTATATAAGAGGTGTTCTCTGGATATTGAATACAAGAGGTAAAAAAATACCAGGATTAAATATATTGATATATGGGGAGGTTCCGCTTGAGGCTGGATTAAGTTCATCAGCTGCGCTTGAAGTAAGTTGTATAACTGGCTTAAATTCACTTTGTCATATGGGATTGTCACCTAAAGAAATTGCTAAGATGGGACAGAAAGCAGAAAATGATTTTGTAGGAGTAAAGTGCGGGCTGATGGATCAGTTCATTTCTGTGTTCGGATGTAAAAATTCTGCTATCTTTCTGGATTGCCTAACACTTGAATATAAAATAATTCCTTTTAAACTAAAAAGCCGGGGTTTAAGAATACTTATTTACAACACCAGAGTAAAAAGAAAACTAGCAAGCTCTGAATACAATAAGCGCCGGTCAGAGGCCAATAGTGCCCTTAATGAGTTGAGGAAAAATGGGTTTCAAAGCTTTCGGGATATTTCAGTTGTTGAGATTGAAAAAAGAAAAAATATTTTTGAAGAAAAGCTCTTTAAACGGGCGAAACATGTGGTTTCAGAAAATTACCGGGTAAAAAAGGCATTAGAGGCCTTGAATAATGATGATTTTATCCAGCTAGGAAAGCTTCTATTCTTTTCACATGAAAGTCTTAGGGATGATTATCAGGTTTCTTGTCCTGAACTCGATTTATTATATGAATGCGGAAGGCGAGTTCCTACTTGTCTGGGAGCCCGTATGACCGGGGCTGGGTTTGGAGGATCCGGCATTGCGCTAGTACAAGAGGATACAAAAAATAGTTTTAAAGACCTGGTTCTTAAGGAAGCAGCCAAAAAGGGATTTGTGAAGCCAGAATTTTACGATGTTGAAATAGGAGAAGGAGCAAGGGCTGTTCAAACCTGAACTATTCAAGTAAGGCTTTTTCTATAATTTCCCTTATTTCATTTCCCAGTTTTACTGCGTCTTTTTTTAGGTCGATGGCCTTGGTTGAGAAGTCTGATTTAAATTTTTTGTCATTAATGTCAAGAAGGTTGATCATAACATTATAATATGCTCCTTCTGCGCCTGCCTGGGCAGTGAGCCCAGCAACGCCTGCATCACTGATAGAGTTTTTATTTCCTGCCAAGGCAACTTCTTTGGCCAGTTTTAAAGCATCTACACATTTCTCCATTACCTCAAAAGGAATTAAACTCGCTTCTTTTGTTGCATCTTCTATTGCGGCGATTCTTTTAATTTTTTGTTCTTTTGTTTTTCTATTTAATCCGAAAGCAGCCATAACCTGATTAAAAGCTTGAGTATCCTGGTCTATAGCACGGAGCAGGTCGTCTTTTATGGTCTGAGCGGATTCGGCAAGTGATTTTACCTTATCCTGTACTTCTTCATAACCCTTTTTTCCCACAGTCAGATTAGAGACCATGGCAGATAGCGAAGCAGAAAGAGATCCGCATAAAGCGGCAGTACTTCCCCCTCCCGGAGCAGGAGAGTCAGAAGAGAGTTCATTTGCAAATTCACGGAGATTCAGTTCGATTAGAGAGTTTTCAAATTCTTTGAATTGGTACTCTATGATTTTTTTTTGAGGGTCAAACGCAGATACATCATTTAAGCCAAGTGAGACAGCTGCAGTTTTTAATAAATCTTCTTCAGGAATTCCCAAGCTTTTCCCTTGTTTTTTAAGGTAATGTTTTCCTGCCATCAAAAGGGCTTCTTTAGGTATCAAGCCTACCAGTTCACTTCCAGTTACCCTTAATCCCAATGCTTCTGCTTCTTTGATAGTTTCATCAAAAACAAGGTGAGGGGGCGATATTTTATAATTAGTAAAATTTATAGATATCTGAGCAATATCGTAATCCTTAACATACCAGCCTACTGCTTTTACTTCTTTAAACTTGCCATTTACTCTTTTTTTCTTACCATTTGAATCTTTGACGATTTTATTATTTTCATCTCTTTCAAATCGTCCCATCTCACGTAGGTTTAAGGCGATATGATGGGCAAGTTGCTTATCACGGGTGTTAAGGTTTATGTTGTAAGCTATAAGAAATTCTCTGGCGCCAATAATAGTAGCTCCACTTTTTGCGTTGAACTTTGCCTCTCCGTAATCGGGGGTCCATTTGGGGTCTTTCAATTTTTCAGGAAGTCCCTCGTATTCTCCGCGCCGGATTGTTGCCAGATTTTTTCTATCGGGTTTTTGAGCAGCTTCTTCATAGAGGAAGACTGGTATACTTAATTCTTTTGCGACTTTGTCGCCTAATTCATGAGCAAGTTTGATGCAATCTTCCATGGTTACCCCTGATACGGGGACAAATGGGCAAACATCCGTAGCCCCCATCCTGCTGTGGGATCCCTTATGCTTGCTCATGTCAATAACCTCTGCTGCTTTTTTGATTGCTTTAAATGCTGCTTCTAATACATTTTTAGGTGTGCCAATAAATGTGACAACAGTTCGGTTAGTGGATTCGCCCGGGTCAACATCAAGAAGGGAAACTTTAGGGGTTGATTCGATCTCTTTTGTGATAGAATTGATTTTTTCAAGATCCCTGCCTTCGCTAAAATTTGGAACACATTCAACAAGTTTCATTCTATTGCTCCTTTGTTAATTGGTATAAATATTTACCTGAGTTATTATAAACTTCCACAGTTTTAAATTTAAGCAGTTCATCGATGATATTGTCTTGATCACCGACAATAACGATAATTGGTGGATTAAGAAGATTATTATAGGCTGATTTAAAGACTATTTGAGAATCAATATACATGATCTTTTCATAATATTTATTCCAGTGTCCCTCATTGAGATTAAGAGCCTTAATTTCAGAAAGCCTGGACGCAAGTTCATCATATCTTTGTATGGCCAAAGGAAAGTTGCCGATCAAATAGGATTTGGCCTGTTCGATTTCATGACCGGGGATCCTTTGGGCGGAAATTCTTCGGATCTCATTAAGGCTTTCTAGAACTGAAGAGTGAATTACGTCTGGCCTTACCCTTGCCCTTATATAAAAAATCCCACAGCTTTTATAAAATTCCATTTCACTGAAAGCCCAATAGGCAATTCCTTTTGATTCTCGGAGATTCATGAAAAGACGGTTCATGGGAGTGCCTCCCAGAACTTGATTTAGAACAATAAGAGAAAAGTATTCCGGGTCGGTTTTTGGAGGGAGGGAACTTCCGGAAAATATTAAAGCGTCTTTTAATCCGGGGATATTAATAAAGCAGATCTTGGTTTTTTCCAAGGGTTTAGGAGGAGGGAAATGGTATATCTCAATGTTTTGTTTTTTCCAGGTATTTAGGTAACTGCTGACCTTCCTCGATGCGGTAGAAAGGTTGAGATTGCCAACCAGAACAAGGTGGGCATTATTAGGGCAATAGAATTTATTAAAAAACATCTGAATGTTTTTCAGAGAATATTTTTTTATTATATCATCATTGAAGAATATTTTTCGGTAGGTGTGATCCTTGAAAAGGATCTGATAAAGAAGTTTTTTTCCCGCATATTCAGGATTATTTCTTTTGTGAGCAAGATCGTAGAACATATTTCTTTTAACATTTTCAATCTCTTGTCTGGGAAATGTCGGCTGGAGCAGCATTTGACTTAAAAGCTTGAGGGCAGTATCAAGGTATTCCTCCAGAAAAAACAAAGAAAAAACAGTGTAATCTGGGAATGTCTGGACAGAAAATTCGCCACCGATGAGATCAATAGTTTTTTCAATTTCTGAGAAAGATAGATTTAAAGAGCCTCGGTTCAGCATTTTTGATGTAATAGTCGCAAGACCGGGTAAAGAATCAGGAGAAGTGCTTTCTCCTGAAAAAATGATTAATTGGAGGCTGATAACTGGTATTTTAGTAAGACGGATAACAGATATTTTAAGACCATTGGAAAGGGTCCAGGATTCGATCTCAGGAAGCTTGAGGGAAGGAAGCGGTTCGGGGTTGGGAGGATACTTTCTGAATCTTTCCTGCGAGAGCAGAATTGGATTTAAAAAAAGGATGATCAACAGGGGGATAAAATGTCTGCTTTTCATTTGATTTCAATATTTACTAAAATACTTTTATCGTTGAAATATCTATTTGCTATTCCAATGATCCTGGTAGGGGTCACTTCAAGATACTTATTAAGTTCATCCTGAAATGTTTGCATGTCTTTGTTGTTAAGAAATGTTTCAATTAAAAAAAATGCCTTCCCCAGGGAGGTTGCATAACGCTTGATATAGGCGGTTTTAAGTAAATTTTTAGCTTTTGTTAGCTCAGGTTCGGAAACAATATTAGATTTTAATTTATTCAGCTCAGATAGTAATGCCTTCTTACTTCTGTTCCTTGTATAGTTGTTGGTGCTTGTTACAAAAAAACTAAATATAGCCCGGTTTTTAATTTTTATTATCCCACCTTCTATTTTCTGAGCGGTCCTTTCTTTTTTGGCCAGTCTTTGATAAAGGCGTGAACTTTCTCCTTTTAGAAGAAGGTACTCAATTACAGACATTGTATAATAATCCCTGCTATAAGGGGGGGAAATTCGATAACCAAGAAAAAATCCAGGAGTAGATGCTAGGGAATTGGTAATTGATTCTGTTTTGCTGGTTAATTCAGGCGTTTGGGAAGAGTCGTTAATTGCGGGGACAGGTTTTCCTGCAGGGATGGATTGGAAGTATTTTCTTATAAGATAAATGGTTTTTTGTTTATCAATATTTCCGGTTATGCAGATCACAGCATTGTTAGGGCGATAATAAGTGGAGTGAAAATCAAGAACGTCTTTTAATGAAATATTTCTGATATCGGATTCTTCTCCAATAATCGGGTGATAGTATATATAGTCAGAAAAAAGGAGTTTATCAAAGAGAAGAGAACTATTCTGGAAAAGGTTGTGCGATTTTTTTTGCTTCATCTCTTCGATTATTGCTTTTTTAGCCTGTTCAACCCTAGTATATGAAATAGAAAGGGATTTCATTCTGTCCGCTTCCAGCCAAAGAACTATAGCCATTTGATTGGACGATACCGTCTGGAAAAACAAAGTTTTCTCTCTGTCCGTCCGGGCACTGAGTGTTCCTCCGATTCGTTGGATAAAACTGATATGTTGCATTCGACCCACATTTCTTGAACCCTGGAACATAAGATTTTCAAGAAGATATGAAAGACCGGTTTTGCCTGGTTGCTCATTTATAGAACCAACTTTATAAGCGACCATCACTGATATTACAGGTAATGAATAGTCTTCGGATAAAATAATAGTTAGACCGTTTTCTAATTGAAAATATGTTAAAGGGAAGGAGGAGTTTTTTATTTCCTGACCAGCAAATAAAAATCCAGATAAAGCCAGATGTAAAAAGGCAACAGCGACTAAGCACTTTTTATTTATCATATAGGTAAAAACCAATATAGCCTGAACCATTCATAAAAAATGTCGAGGTTGATGATAAAACAATTCATATCAATATATTGGCTTAATTTATACGAAATTCATGATGACCATTTCACTCAGAATGTCACTTCCATAAATAATCGACATTTTTTACTCTACGAGCGAGCCGATCTTACCGCATCTGCTTCCTTACAATGGATTTGCGGTGGATGTTCACAGCTGCATCCATTGTGCCTTGTATCTACGGCAACCTCGACTCATGAATAATCCAGGATAGTATAACAGAAAAAAGTTTAAATTTAAAATGGGCTATGATTTCAATGCTTTAAGTTGTGCGTTTGATGATTACTATTGTTCTGTCGTCAAAAGGAGGTTCTTCCTGTGCAAAGCTTTCAAGTTCGTCAAAGATAGCACTTATAAGTTTTTGGGCAGGCAGGTTTGCATGTTTTTTTAGGGCATTAATAAGCCCTGATTCCTGAAATTCTTGGTTTTTATTATTTCTGCTTTCTGTGAAGCCATCAGTGTATAGCAGGAGGAGATCTCCAGGATCTAATTTTGTTTTTTTAAGGGAATAACTTAAATCAGGAAACATCCCCAAACAGAGGCCGGATATTTCCAGGCGTTGGACCCTACCCTTGCTGTCAAGAATAATGGGAGGATTGTGACCGGCATTGATATAATTTATTTCTCCTGTTTTATGATGAAGGTCGCAAAAACAAAAAGTTATGAAGCTGTTCATGGCTGAGCTTTTGTGCACGAAATTATTAAGTTTAGCAGCCATTTTGTTTAATAGATGTTCATTGTCGATTTCTGAATGAAGGGAAGCGCGTAAGGAAGCCATCAGTAGTGAAGAACTTACGCCCTTGCCTGAAACATCAGCAATAGCAATTCCCACCTGACTTGAGTTTATCGGAATATAGTCATAATAATCACCTCCGACCTGGGAGCAGGGAACATTAGTTCCAGCTATGTCGAAGTTATTGATCTTTGGGGGTTTTTGAGGAAGCAAGCCTTTCTGGATCTGAGCAGCTAATTGTAATTCTTTTTCCATTTTTTCTCTTTCAAGGTCTTTTTCATAAAGTTCTGCATTCTCAATTTTAACTGCAGCTAAATTGGATAGAAGAGTTAACAATCTCAAATCATCTTGAGAAAAAGGTGATTGGAGGGATATGCGGTCGCAATAAATTATACCCATGATCTTTTGGTTGTTCCATAAAGGAACACACATGGCTGAATGAATGTTTAAATTCAGAATACTCTGCTGGGATTTAAACCGTGTATCGCTTTGAGTGTCGGAAATTAAAATCGCTGAATTTTTTTTAATTGCAGTGTTAACAATACTTTGACTGACCTGGATTTTTTTATTGATCAGTTCTTTGCTATTTATCCTGACGACTTTGGCAATAAGTTGAGGAGGATGTCCCTCATGCCGCAGGAGAATTCCTCTGTCCATCTTCAAATTTTCACCAATGATATCCATAATATATTCGAGAAGTTCATCAAGAGGTTTATGCAGGATCAAAGCTTTACTAACTTCATTGATAACGGCGAAATCCTGGTGTTGAGATCTCAGCATTTCCATATCAATGGATTTTCCGTCAGCTTGAATTGTCGTGCTCATGCTTGTTTTTTTTAGAATATCTTTAAGGTTTAATATAGTGTTGATATTAGCTGATGAGGAAGGGGAATCGGTTACTTCTACATTGGAATCAATTTTTAAGCCGAATACGATCCTGGTTGATCCAAGCAAAATTTCATCACCTTTTTTGAGGATGCTTTTTCTGGAGATCCTTTTTCCGTTGAGAAAAACTCCATTCTTACTGTTATTATCCTGAATAAAAAAATCAGGGCCCTCAGGGAATATTAAAGCATGCTTTTTTGAGCAAAATTGGTCATCTAAAGGAATATCATTATCTGCAGAGCGGCCGAGAGAAGAAATTTTGTCCAGAAGTGAAAAATGATAAACATCTCCTTTTTTCGGATAAATATATATTTTTGGCATTTTGTTCTCTTTTATGATTATAATCTGGAAAAGGTAATAAATTCAAGTTATTGATTTATCATTTAGGGAGGTTTTTTAATAATTGACGAAACTTCTTAATTTTATATGGTTGAGAATACTCTTCAATAAGCGGCAAGACAAAATCCCTAATATCTTTTTTTAGGATATTATCAAGCAGTTCAATGGCATAAGCAATAGAATATTTGGTGCCGGTTTTAATGTTTTGGTAGGCTTTTATAATATCCACATAGGGGTAATAAAGGCCTAACAGTTTAAATATATTTATTAAAGATATAGAAAGCTCTTTACGCATCTTTTCTCTTATTTCTCTATTTTTTTTTGCAGGGCTTAACTCTTGGAGCTCAATGAATATACGGCAATATTTTTTTATTAACAAAAAAGTTTTCCTTTTGACAATTCTAGTGCGGAAATGAATATTTGGATTTTCACTGCGGATTTTATCTAGGGAATTAATAATTTCAGGATCAAGGTCACTTCTCCTTTTTTCAAGTTCATTTAGCAAAATATCAACGGTTTCTTTGGAAGGAATATGGGCTAATACTTCAACCACTGCTTTTCGCTTTTTTAAATCTTTTTTGGAATCTCCCATGAACTTACCCATTGTACTGACGGCAGTTGGGCCGAATTTCTTAAGAGCTGATATGGCGTCTCCCCGGGTCAATGGATTTCCCAGCAGGTGTATTAAAGCAGGAATAAATTTTTTATGCTTGAGTTTGGCAGCACTCTCAATCGCATACCTTGCAACTTCAGGGGAATCATCGTAGATGAGGGTTTCGAGTTTTTCAGCCATGGGAGAATCCGGATCCATTAGTCCAATAGCTTTAGCAAGTTCCATTTTTTCAATCTCTGCTTCCTTGCTTTTATCCATTACTTTATCGGCATGGATTTTCATTACCTTTTGGTAGGCATCCAGAGACATAATCTCATTAATATCTGTTTTTAGAACCTCTTTATCAAAATCTTCTTCTGATTCTGAGATTACTGAAGCGCCTTCTGCCCCAAACATATCTCCTATGGAAATAGCTTTTAATGTATCTGATTTTTGTGAGATGACCTGTTTTACTTCAGGGGAAAGTTTTTCATGCTGCAGCAGGTCAAAAACATGTAAAGCGTAAAGAATAGAGCTCTGATCTTTGCTTTCCAGGGTATCGAAAATCAGTTTTGTATAATCAACATCAAGTTTTTCTGCAACAGCTTTGTCTCCCCTAACCCATTTTAATTTGATATTTTCTTTTACAATGGAGACGTATTCCAAGCTTATTTTTAGATTAAGTATGACCCAGATGCCGAGAAAAACAATAGAAAGAATACTTATGTAAGAAATACCCAGGTGAAAATAAGTTAGGATAAAAAGAAGGATAGCGCATATACCTTTAGCAAAACGGTTTAGGAACATATCAATAAATACTTTGGCTTTAAATTTAAGCTCAGGTGAAACTGGGATATAGAGAATTTCTCGTATTGATTGATTAAGGGATAAGGACAGGCTTTTTTCGCTGCCTTTGAGGAATATCGCCATTCCGAGTAAGGGGGCAACGGCAATACCAATTGAACCTATGAATAGGATCAAAGGCGATAGGAATAAAGTTATTTTGATCCCGAAGCGCTTGATAAGTTTACTTGTCATCAAGAGCTGAAGAAAAAAAGCAAAAAGCATCAGCAGCGAGTAAAAAAGTCCGTAGAATGCTGTCATATTATCTTTAGAATTAAAAGTATCCTTGACCAGTGCGTTAAATTGAAAATCGATAGAAGTCGAGACTATCATGGAGACTGTGACTACCAAAGCAATAAGGACCAGGTAATGATTTTTTCTAACAGTGTGGAAACTGTCAATAAATCCAACCTTATGGGTGTTTGGAAACTCATTTTTTGTTTTCTCAGGTTTATCATATTGGGGCAGTTTTTCGGCATAAGAAAAAATAGCTCTAATTACAAAGATGCAAGCAATAAACATTCCTAAGGCAAAAAGCAGAAGGTGGGTTGAAATGACTTCAGCTAGCAATTTTACCAAAAGGCCTCCAAAAACACCTCCTAATAGTCCACCGCTGCCAAAAAAGCCGATCAACCGTCTGGCTTCCCGGGGATTGAACATTTCATTTACAGTAATCCAAAAATGAGTCATGAGAACGACAACAAGAATGTTTGCCCAGGGCCAATATACAAGGCGTAGCCAATTCCCAGTGATGGGGAAAAACAGCCAGAATAACATACCTGTTAATATAAAAAAGACCAGACTTGATATTATTAAAAGCCGTTTTGATATCCTGGCCTGAAATTTTGAATGTAGAACAACCACAAACCCAGTGAGTATGGCGGTTAATAAATATGCCGGCGGAAGTGCTTTTTTTCCGTAGGCATCCAGTAATTCTGAATTACGCAACGCCTTTATAATCATATATGGGGCTGTGATCAAAAAGAAGTATGAAAAAAGCAGTAAAGTAATAGTTTGCTCGCCTTTTCTGATTTTTACAACTCGGGCTAGAAGATTGTAAAGCTTGTTTTCAAGCATGTTGGGTATTTAGGGAATTATTCTTTGGAGAAGCTTTCTAATGCCGAGTTTTCGTCATTGAATATTTCGAATACTTTAGTGAGCATGGTTATCTCGAAGACAACATGCAATTTTTTTGAAATTTGTGTCAGCTTTAATTTTCCGCCAATATCTTGGGTGGAAATAAAGCTGGCGAGAATTTCACCTACACCAAAACTGTCAATAAATTCTACTTTTTTAAGGTTCAACAGGATGCGGCTATAATCAGAATCAAGCTGTTCTTTTACTGTCTGATGGAGAGAAATATTTCCCATATCAGAACGCCTGATTTCTCCTTTGATGTCAAAAATCACGATATTGTCTTTTTTCCTTAGGTTGATTTCCATTTTATCCCTATTTCTTTTATAGATTTATCAAAAGAAAAAACTAAAGTCAATGCTTTTTGATAGCTTGACTTGCTAATAAAGAATATTTTTTTTAGAATGTATTAAAGACAATAAGGATGAAAGTGCTGAAAATAATAGGGAGAAAGAGAAAAAATGTTTTTGATTACATCCTGCTGGTATTATTCCTTCTTTTTATTTTTACTCAATTGTGTTCTGCAGGTACTAAGTGTATTTGGTGCGGAGTAGATAAAATCGTTGCAGTGGGAGATATTCATGGTGATTATCAAAATTTTATACTTATCTTGAAGGGGACTGGTATTGTAGATGAGAACCTAAATTGGGCAGGGGGGAAAATACATTTAGTCCAAATAGGCGATGTAATGGATAGGGGGCCTGGTGCTAAAAAGGTTTTTGACCTTTTAATGAGATTGGAAAAAGAAGCGGAAAAGGCCGGCGGTATGGTGCATGCTTTGATTGGGAACCACGAGTTTATGAATATTGCGGGAATTTCCTTTGATTATCCAAGTTATGTTACCCCGGAACAATTTGTTTCTTTTCTGCCTGCTAAATATAGAAAGAAAAAAGAGCTGGAATTTAAAGAAAAAGCAATTGAGAAAAATCACAGCTCAAATGAAATTAATGGTTTAAATAAATACTGGACTCAGCTGATTAGAAACGACCGAGTAGCACAGCAAAAATATGTAGATGCTTTTAATAATAAATATGGAAAATGGATCCGTAAGCATAATACAGTAATTAAAATCAATAAAATTATTTTTGTCCATGGGGGCATTAGCGAGCAATATTCTACCTGGAAACTTAAAGATATAAATATGCATGTGCGCATGGAGCTCATGGGATTAAAACCCTATAAGCTTGTTTATGAAGAAGGAGGGCCCCTGTGGTTCCGCGATCTAGCGAAAAAAGATGAAGATATTTTTAAGCAAGATGTTGATAGTATCTTCACTAATCTCAAGTGCAAATATATGGTTATAGGTCACACCCCGTTGACCGGGAGTACTGTGGTTTCAAAGGAGAATATGAACCGGTTTCAGGGGAGGGTCTGGATAATAGATACCGGTATATCAAAATTTTTCGGAGGGCACCTGAGTGCTCTTATAATAAAGAATGATGATTTTTTTGTATGGGGGGAAAGGCATGAAAATTAGATTTGTATATATTATTGTTTTTTTTATAAGTTTAGGTTTTTTGTTTGGAGAAAGCAAAAAACCTTTGTCAGAGCAGGGAAATATGTTTCAAAAGGAGATGGAAGATTATTTAAAAAAAGCCGAGATCGTCCAGGTGGAAAAAGATAAAATCATGGGGAGAACAGCGCTTTGGGAAATAACTCTTGATAATGGGGAGGTATCCCGGAAGGCATACTTCAAGTATATTGAACGTTCCCGGCCAAAAATTCCGCCTGACAGTTTCAAATATGAAATTGCTGCTTATGAACTGTCCAAGTTGCTCGGCCTTGAGATAATCCCGCCGCTTGTGGAAAGAGAGATAGAGGGAATAAACGGCTCTCTCCAGATCGGGATCGAAGAATTTATCACAGAAAGTTACCGAAAAAGAAGCGGAGATATTCCACCTGACAAGGAGAACTTTCAGAGAACTAAAGAAACAATAAGGATATTTGAGAACCTGGTTTATGATGAGTGTAATGACGAAGATGATATTTTTATCCAAAAAAAAGACTGGAAAGTATGGAGAGTAGACTTTACTGAAGCTTTTTTTCCTTCTCCGGAATTGATTTTAAACTGTGAGATTGAATCTTGTTCCAGGAAACTGTACAATAATCTTCAAAACATATCAGATGATCTGATCAAAGCCCAGTTTTCTCTTTATCTGAATAAAATGGAGATTAAAGCACTTCTTGGACGCAATAAAAATATCTTAAAGAAGATTAAAGAGTTGATTGAGGAGCGGGGAGAGGAGGCTGTCCTTTGGTAATAAAAATGACCAAATTTTGGGCAGATCAATGTAAGCATAATTAAATCAATTTATTAAAAAAGAAACTAATGATTTATTAACAAGGTTATTCACAGGAATAGTGGAAATGTACAGTTTAGAAAGAGATTGACATTGTTTTTTGTCTAATAAATGATGTAAGCAAGGAAAAGGGATAATATGAATAATGGCTCACTTCAGAGGGGAAACACAGAAGAGAAAAAATCCGGTGGTTTAATTTATAGGTTTTTACGGATTTTTACAGTTGTTCATCA
Organism: Candidatus Aminicenantota bacterium; assembly: GCA_030612445.1. Lineage (GTDB taxonomy): Bacteria > Acidobacteriota > Aminicenantia > Aminicenantales > Aminicenantaceae > JAUVXM01. The sequence continues at coordinate 27,988 of JAUWNW010000004.1, read as the reverse complement.
GGGGGAAGCTGTTACCACTCTGTTGTTGTCCTTAAATATATTCTTTTTGTTGCTATCATCGTACATACTGAAAACGATCAGAGAAGGATTGATATTGGGATTCAAAGGGCCTGTGATTAAAAGCTATCTTTATGGCGTAATGGCCATTTTATTTATATTTGTGATTAAAATATTCAGTCGGTTAGCCTCTCGCTTTTCGCGTCATATTTTGATCACTTGGGTAACACTCTTTTTTATTTCAAATATACTGCTTTTTTACATTGCTATTTTAGCTGGTTTGCCAGAAGCAACTTTTAGCATCATCTTTTATATCTGGGTGGGTATGTTTAATGTTATGGTTGTAGCTCAATTCTGGGCTTTTGCAAATGATATATATTCCACTGAAGCCGGAAAACGATTGTTTCCTCTTATTATGTTTGGGGCTAATTTTGGCGCTTTCTCAGGAGGTATTATATCAGGGTGGCTCATAAAGCCTATTGGCCTTTATCAGATGCTATTGGCAGCGGGGGGAGTACTGGGGTTCTGTATACTATTAACCTTGATCATCCACAAAAGAGGTGGCTCATCTGACAGTAAGGCAAGTAATGATGATTCGAAGGAGACAACAGAGGAAAAGCCGTTGGAAAAGGGGGGAGGATTTAAACTGATCTTTAAAAGTCGTTATTTGTTGTATATCGCTTTTTTTCTCTTACTGCTTAACCTTGTAAATTCTACCGGGGAATTTATTTTAGGGGAAATATTTACACAGACTGCAGTGGATGCTATAAGAAATGGAATAGCAGGGGGTATGAGTAAGCCTGAGTTTATCGGCGCATTGTGGGCTGATTTTTTCTCTGTAGTAAATCTTGTTACTATGCTTATTACCTTGCTGCTTACTTCCCGGGTTTTTAAATATTTCGGCATCAGAGGAGCTATTTTTTTTCTCCCGGTTATTGCTTTAGGTGGCTATATGATGGTGAGCTTCGGAGCAGCTTTAATGGTAATCAGGGTGGCAAAAATCATGGAAAACAGTACGGATTATTCGATTATGAATACCACAAGACAAGCTTTTTTCTTGATTACTCCCAGAGAAATAAAATATAAGGCCAAAACTGCTATTGATACTTTTTTCTGGAGGACCGGAGATGCTTTATCAACCATAATTGTTTTTATAGGCACGACTTACCTGGCTTTTAATATGGAAAGTTTTGCAAAGTTTAATGTTGTGATAGCTGTGATCTGGATCGGCCTTGGTGTTTTAATTGCCAAAGAACACAAAAAACTTTCTTCAATAAAAGCATCAAAAACTGAATAAATAAAAGGAAAAGGAGAGATGGGGATGAAAAATAAGATTTTTATTTATTTGATAGTTGCAAGTATGATTTTTTCTCTGCAGCTTTCTGCCCAGTTTAATCCTGAAGAGCTGGCTGAAAGAGTAAAATGGGAAAAGTTTTTAGAAACAGCTGAAGTTGTGGCCCAGACTCAACAGACAGGTAGCTTGGCAGTTACCAATCCCTGGACACTTACTCTTGAAAAAGATGGAATAACCAGGAAAGCGCTGTGGAAAAATCCGAGAGGAAGGATGAAAGGCTTTATGGAAGGATGGCAGTGGGAGATTGCTGCTTACCGCCTGGATAAATACCTGGGCTTAAATATGGTGCCCCCTACAGTCGAACGCCGTTTCCATGGTGACCGGGGTTCATGCCAGGTTTGGGCCGATTATAAAATGAATCTCAGAACTAAAACCAATGAAAAAATCAAAACGCCTTCCTACAAGGTTTTTTATTGGAACCGAGCCACTTATTTACAGAGAGCTTTTGATTGCTTGATAGCTAATGAAGATCGGCATATGGGTAATATCCTGATTACTGTAGATTGGAGAATGGTCCTTATTGACCATTCTCGTTCTTTCCGCTCTTCAAAAAAACATACAAAAAGACTTATTTATGGACTCAAGGGAATCAGCGGGGAAAAGCCGATGAAGCAGCTTCCCCGGAAATTTGTCGAAAAACTGAAATCTATGGATTTTGAAATTATCAAAGGAATAGTTGGCGAATATCTTGAAGATAAAGAAATCCAGGCTGTGCTCTTGCGCCGCGACATTATCCTGAAAGAAATTGGGATATTGATAAAAGAAATGGGAGAAGAAAAGGTCCTCTATTGATCAGACTTTTTTTATTATCTCCAGCTTTTCTAAAAAGTCTATGACTGTTCTTACACTTTCAGTAAGGTCCATCTTTCCAGTATCAATGACCAGCTCCGGATTTAACGGTTCCTCATAGGGAGCGGATATTCCGGTAAATTCCTGTATCTCTCCGGCGCGGGCTTTTTTATAGAGGCCTTTAGGGTCTCTCTCTTCAGCTATAGCCAAGGAGACTTTAACGAAGACCTCCACAAACTCAGCATTTTTTAAGAGCCCCCGCGCCCGGTCCCTGTCTTTCCGGTAAGGGGAGATAAAAGCTGTCATCGTGATTAATCCGGCATCTGAAAAAAGCTTAGAAACTTCGCCGATGCGTCTTATGTTTTCTTCCCTGTCTTCAGGGGAAAAACCCAGGTTTTTATTAAGGCCGTGGCGGATATTATCTCCATCTAGAACCATACAAAGATGTCCCCTTTCGAAAAGTTTTTCTTCTACGGCTAGGGCAAGAGTAGATTTGCCTGAACCGGATAACCCTGTAAACCAAAGCACAACTCCATTTTGCTGAAGAAGCCTTTCTCGGTCCTGTTTTGTTATCATGCCTTTGTGCCAATAGATGTTAGTGGCTTTTTGTATTGTCATAATTTTTTTCTCCAATATGAGTGTAAATATTTCAAGAAAATCAATTTTTCTGATTTTTATAATAATCAACCAGGATCTTAGCAACTTCTGGACGGCTGAATTCTTTAGGGAGCATCTCACCATTTGCCAGAAGTTCTCTTACTTTTGTGCCGCTGATAAGAACCCGGTCTTCTTTACCGTGAGGGCATGTCTTCATCGAAGCCATTCCATCGCATTTATGACACCAGAAAGTCCAATCAATATTTAGTGGTTTAATATAGAGAGCGTCATTTTCTATTTCAGTAAAGATCTTTTGGGCATCAAACGGTCCGTAATAATCACCAACTCCGGCATGGGCACGGCCGATGATAAGATGGCTGCACCCATAATTTTGGCGGAAAACTGCATGCAGGAGAGCTTCCTTTGGCCCTCCATAGCGCATCTCCAGGGGATAGACTTTAAGGACTACTCTGTCTTTGGGATAATATTTCTGAAGCAAAATCTCATAGCATTTCATGCGGACATCAGCAGGAATATCACCTGCTTTGAGCTTTCCCACCAAAGGATGAATAAGAATTCCGTCTGAGACTTCTAAAGCGATTTTCGTACAATATTCGTGGCTTCTGTGTATCGGATTTCTGGTTTGAAAAGCTGCAACTGTAGACCATCCTCGTTTTTTGAATATTTTGCGGGTCTCTTCAGGGCGTCCGTAGTGTTTGCCGAAGATTTTAGGATAAGGTCCTTCACTGAGTGCTTTTAAGGGGCCACCCAGGAGAATTTCTTTCTGGCGGTAAACTTTTGCAACTCCTGGATGGGCCTCATCTTCTGTGAGAAACACTTTTCTGGATTCATTTTTTTTGTCATATGTGAATTTTTCCCGGATAGTCATGATTCCCATAGTCTCATCAGATTCGTCATCAACAAGGGCGACCTCTGATTCAAGCGGGAGAGATTCCGCCTGTTTTTTTGTCGCAGAAAGGGTGATTGGAATAGGCCAAAAAATGCCATTTGAAAGGTGCATATTTTCAACTACATTTTCATAATCATCTTTTCCCATAAAGCCATCCAGAGGGCTGAAAGCCCCAATAGCCATCATTATCAAGTCAGATGTTTCTCGGGAAGAAAGGCGAACTTTTGGCAGCATATTTGCCTTTTTTAAGTTTTGTTTATGCTCTTCTCCTTCCAGAAGGAGAGGCCTTAATTTACCTCCATGAGGTGGAACAAGTTTAGATGTCATTTATTACTCCTTGAATAATATTTTACTCACAGCTAATAGTTATTAACTGGGAATTATTTTATATATGGTTAGCACGTTTTGGTCATTTTTACGTTTATATGAAAATCCGTCCATAAGTTTTTTGGTAAGATAAACTCCCAAACCGCCTTTTTTTCTAGAATTCATAATCTCTTTAATGTCAGGTTTTTTAACTTTCGTGGGATTAAAAGGAACTCCATCATCTTTTATTTCAAAATAAAATTTGTTTTCTTTCTGCCAGGTTTTTAAGTAGATAGAACCTTTTTTTTCAGGATAGGCATAACGAATGATATTAATGCAAATCTCTAAAAGGGAAAGTTCAATTATGTAAAATTCTTTTTTTGAAATCTCAGATAATCGGATATTTTTTCTAATAAAAAATCTAATTTTATTAAGTTCAGATAAATCGCTCTTAACTATTATTTTTGTCATTTATCGCCAATTTTATTTATTATTATCATGCCTCTAAAAATAATTCAACTCTTACTTATTCCTGAACTATGCATAGAAAATGTCGATATCTGTGATACTTCTTTTTAAATCGATATGTTACCCTAGCTACTGTGTATAAACAATTAATCATTTCGTTCACAATCTAATCTCTATTTGTAATCGACATTTTTTACTCTACGAGCGAGCAGATCTTACCGCACCCTCAACTTCATCTAATTCTTATATGCTTATTTCTTGTACTTGTATTCATTATTTAGAGGAACAAGCAGGGACTTACCCGTGTCCATGCCTTACAACTTTTGTATGACCGAAATAATCGGAAGGAAACTTCTGTCACTGGTTCTCCTTGAAAAGAGCACTTATTTATGTTATTTTTCTTAATTAATATTTTTTTGCTTTTTATATAAAGGAGGCTAGATAATATGAGTAAAAACGGAAAATATTTTTTCACTTCTGAATCTGTAACTGAAGGGCATCCTGATAAAGTCTGCGATCAAATTTCTGATGCGATTCTTGACGACCTAATTACTCAGGACCCGAAAAGCCGGGTAGCATGCGAAACATTGACCACCACAGGGTTGGTTTTATTAGCAGGAGAGATCTCCAGTAATGGGTACTCTGATTTTCAAAAGATAGTAAGAGAAACTGTAAAGGAAATCGGTTATACAAAAGCTGAGTATGGATTTGACTATAAGACCTGCTGTGTATTGTCTTCAATACATGAACAGTCTCCTGATATTTCCCAGGGTGTAAATGAATCCGAAGGGCATGAACAAGGAGCAGGAGATCAAGGGCTGATGTTTGGTTACGCTTGTAAAGAAACAGATGAGCTCATGCCTTTACCAATAATGCTGGCCCATAAACTTGTTAAAAAGCTTAGCCAGATGCGGCGAGATAATATTTTGAATTACTTACGGCCAGATGGAAAGTCTCAAGTTACAGTTGAATACCAAGACAATGTGCCTCAGCGAGTGGATGCTGTGGTTATAGCTGCCCAGCATAATCCAGAAATAAAAATGGAAAACCTACGGGCGGATATCAAGGAAATGGTGATTAAAAAAGTCATTCCTGGGCAAATGCTGGATAAGAACACAAAGTATTTTATAAACCGTACTGGGCGTTTCGAACAGGGTGGTCCTTTTGCGGATTCAGGTGTTACAGGAAGAAAAATCATTGTTGATACTTATGGCGGGGTTGGAAGTCATGGAGGGGGATGTTTTTCAGGAAAAGACCCCTCCAAGGTCGACAGGTCAGGTTCTTACATGGCTCGCTATATTGCCAAAAACCTCATTGCTGCTGGATTAGCCGACCGAATAGAGGTTCAGGTGGCTTATGCCATTGGAGTGGCAGAGCCGGTTTCTATTATGGTTGATTCCTTCGGCACAGCCAAGGTTTCAAAAAATAAGATAGAAGAACTGATCTGGAAACACTTTGAATTAAAGCCAAAGAAAATGATAGCTCATCTTGATCTAATGAGGCCAATTTATAAAAAAACGGCCAGTTTTGGACACTTTGGTCGCAGAGAAGATAGCTTTACATGGGAAAAAACCGATAAAGCTGAAGCTTTAAAAGAGGATGCTGGAATTTAACCTTATGTAATGTAAAAAAGGAGATAACTATGGAATATGATATTAAAGATTTAAATCTGGCTGATAAAGGAAAACTACGAATTGAATGGGCGGGAAAATTCATGCCTGTCCTGGGAAATATTAAAAAAGAGTTTGAAGAAAATAAATCCTTAGACGGGATAAAAATAGCAGCTTGCCTGCATGTGACAAGTGAAACCGCTAACTTAATGGAAACATTAAAACTGGGAGGAGCTCAAGTTGCTTTAACTGCTTCTAACCCATTAAGTACTCAGGATGATGTGGCAGCTGCCCTGGTTAAGCATTATGAGATTCCGGTATTTGCCATCAAGGGAGAAGATAATAAGACCTATTATGAGCACTTGAATCAGACACTTGATATAAAACCCCAAGTAACTATGGATGATGGAGCGGATCTGGTGAGCACTATTCATTCCAAACGTAAAGAGCTTATGAAAGAAATTATCGGCGGAACAGAAGAAACAACTACTGGAGTGATCCGTCTAAAGAGTATGGCCAAGGAGAAAGTACTTAACTACCCCATTATTGCTGTAAATGATGCTAAGACAAAATATCTTTTTGACAACCGCTATGGTACCGGCCAAAGTACGATAGACGGTATTCTCAGAGCTACAAATATTTTATTAGCTGGCTTGACTTTTGTAATAGCAGGCTATGGATGGTGTGGCCGGGGAGTGGCAATGCGAGCACGGGGTTCAGGATCTAATGTGATAATTTGTGAGGTCGACCCATTAAAAGCTCTGGAAGCGGTTATGGATGGTTTCAGAGTGATGTCTTTAAATTTGGCCGCAGAGATCGGAGATATTTTTGTCACTGTTACCGGGGACAAGAATGTTTTAAGCAGCGAACACTTTTCCATAATGAAAGAAGGGGCAATTATCGCTAATTCAGGTCATTTCAATGTTGAGATAGATATTCCAGCTCTTGAAAAACTAGCGGAAGGAAAACGGAAGATCAGAGATTTTGTCGAAGAATATACTTTAAAGAATGGAAGAAAAATTTTCTTACTTGCTCAAGGCAGGTTATTAAATCTATCGGCTGCTGAAGGACATCCTGCTATGGTAATGGATATGAGTTTTGCAAACCAGGCATTAAGTGCTCTTTATCTTTACAAAGATGGCGACAAACTCCAGAAAAAAGTCTATGCAGTACCAGAGGAAATTGACGAAGATATCGCGATAAAGAAGTTAGAGAGTATGGGTGTAATAATCGACAAGCTGACTGCAGAGCAAGAAAAATACTTATCAGACTGGAAGGAAGGAACTTAAGGCCTGACCCCCTTATTTTTTAATCATATTTAGGTATTTGGTTATATTAGCTTGCATCTCTTCTGAAGTGGCAAGCGATTGGATTTCTAAAAATATTTGTTTAGCTTTATTGTATTCTTTGTTTTTAAAATAAGCTCCGGCGAGATTATATTGAAGAGTTATCTTGGAACTAGCATCCTCTTGTGAGTATTTTTTAACTAATTCTAAAGCATGCTGGTAAGATTTTATCGCATCTTCAAATTTTTCCGATCGTTCAAATATCAATGCCTTTAAATTATGTGCCATTATATAGCTCTTGTTGACAAAAATTGCCTCATTTATAAATTCAAGTGCCTTTGGGAGATTTTCTTGAATTTGATACAATCTGGCAAGATTATAATAAGGTAATTCACGGGAATGATAAGATTTATCATTAACTGCTGTGAGGAATTCAAGTTCCGCTTTATCAAGAAGCCCCATTTCCTGATAAACAGATCCTAAATGATTGTGTGCGTCGGTGATAGTGCCGTCAATGGCAAGGCATTTTTTGAAATTATTTGCTGACTCATCGAGTTTTCCTTTCATTAAATAAACTAGGCCAAGACCGTCATAGGCTAAAGCATAATCAGATTTGATTGTGATAGTTTTGTTAAGATGAATAATGGAGTTATCAAGCTGTCCATTATTTAAATAGAAAATACCGAGATTGTATTGATAGCGTGGACTGTTTTCCCTTTCTTTTTGCATTTTTTTTTGGGACGAAGCACAAAAACCCAGGAGTAAACATGTAACTATAATAAAGGCTTTTTTTATGGTCATAAGACCTCCTTTGAACAATTCGTTTTCTATGTAATACGCATTTATAATCGACATTTTTTATGAATAGTTTAAATTAAATAATTTCATGCTTCAGTTTTCTTGTCATCAAATCCTGAAGAGCAGTCTTGGGATCTTTGTTTTTATAAAGTATTTGATAAACCTGATTGCAGATAGGCATTTCAATGTTTTCTCTTTTGGAAAGATGATGGGCCGAAAGAGTTGTGGTAACACCCTCTGCAACCATATTCATCTTGGAAACGATCTGATCAAGAGATTTCCCTTTGCCCAGCTCAAAACCGACATAGCGGTTACGGCTTAGTTTTCCGGTACAGGTCAAAACAAGATCCCCGATACCAGCAAGGCCTGAAAATGTTTCCTGCCTGGCTCCAAGTTTTACACCTAGCTTGGAAATCTCTGCGATTCCGCGAGTGATTAAGGCTGCAATAGAATTGTAACCGAATTCTAAACCAGCGCAGATGCCGGCAGAAATAGCTATAACGTTCTTCAAAGCCCCTGCGATTTCAACTCCGGTAACATCATCTGAAGTGTATGCACGGAAATAGTCGTTCGAAACATTTTGCTGGATAAGCTTGGCAATTTTAAGGTCCTTGGAAGCAATTACTACAGCAGTAGGATGTGACTCTGCGACTTCTCTAGCAAAGCTGGGTCCGGAGAGGGTTGCGATTTTTGGAATAAAATCATTCTTAAATATATCTTCCATTAATTCGCTCATGCGTTTTAATGATTTTTTTTCAATGCCTTTGGTGAGGCTTATAATAATCTGTTTTGGAGAGAGCAGAGGAGCAAGTAGTTTATAGATACTATTGCAGTATTTTGACGGAATAGCAATGAACAAAAAATCGGTGTCTACAATAGTTTCCTTTATGTTGTTATAAAACGAGACTGAAGACGGGAAAACAGAACCTGGCAAAAAAGTTTTGTTCTGACGATACCGGAGAGTGTTTTCATATACATCCTTTTCTCTAATCCACAGTTTAGTGTTGATATCCAATCGTCCCAAGTGAAGCGCCATAGCACTGCCCCAGCTTCCACCTCCTATCACACTTGCTTTCATATCCTTTTTTCTCCTATTTTATTTTCTTTTCCTGAAATTAGGAGTTTTATGTTTTTTTTGTGCTTGATAGCAATTATTAAAAAGACAAAAAGTCCAAAAAAGACGATATTAATGTTTTCCTTTAATAAGAGAGAGAAAATAGGGAAACTTAATGCTGCAGTTAAGGAACCTAAAGAGATATAGCGGGTGATTGCAACAATAATCAAGAAAACTACTATGACACAAAGAAAAGGTTTTACAGCTAGGGCAATGCATGCTCCGAGGGTTGTAGCGACTCCTTTTCCGCCTTTAAATTTGATGTAAACTGGGAAACAATGGCCCAGGATAGCTAACGAACCGGAAACAATTGGGGTCCAAGCGTCAGGAAAAAATTTCAATGCCAAAAAAATAGGTAGAAAACCCTTTATCATATCAAATATTAATACTGGTATAGCTTTTTTCCACCCAGTCAGCCTGAGCATATTGGTGGCGCCTATATTCCCGCTGCCATAATTGCGGATATCTTTTTTTTCTGTTAGATGAAACAAAATATATCCGGCGGGAATAGCTCCGAAAAGATAGGAAAAAAAGAAAAATAGAATTTTCATGCTAATTCCTGCTCGATGATTTTTGTGTATTTGGCTCCAGACGGATTCAGAATACTCTCATATAATACAATTTTTGAGACTTCTTTTTTACCGAACTCGAATTCCTGGTAATTAGGAATTTTGGATAAAAGGTTATCAATATGGTAATAAGATTTTATCCTTCCTAACGTGAGGTGAGGTTGGAAATTTCTTTTTTCATCTGGAAATCCTAATTTTATTAAGTTTTTATCCAACTCTTTATGCAGTGAGGAGAGAGATTCATTTTTTTCAATACCAGCCCAGATGATTCTTGGTTTGTGCGAGCGAAGAGGAAATGTTCCAATTCTTTTTATGCATAGAGAAAATGGAGTATGTTTTTTTGCGGTTTTTTTCAAAACTGATGCAATCTCCGAGATAAATTCAGATTTTATCTTACCTAAAAATTTAAGCGTTAAATGCATTCCTGAGGGTTTTGCCCAGCGAACTTTATCATCTTTTTCTTTAAGAATTTTAATTGCACTAAGTAGAGCTGATTTTATTTCCTTATCCAACTCAATGGCAATAAAGCATCTCAAAATATTTTCTCCGCGTGAATAATCCAGATTTGTCTGAATTATTCATAAAAAATGTCGATATATATAATATAAAGTAAAATGCAAATTGTAAATTGTTTCATTTTTTGTAACAAGAAAAATAGTAAATGGTAAAATATTAGTCCCGTTTAATTAAAAACATGCGCAACATGTCCAATGCTTTTTGACTGGAACGGAATTTAATTATTTCTCGATTGCCTGAGAAAAGATTTTTATCTGTCTTAACTCCGTTTTTCCAGGCAAGAGAAGTATATACAAGACCTACTGGCTTTTCTTTTGTTCCGCCGCCCGGTCCGGCAATGCCGGTAATTGCAAGGCCATAACTGGATTGGGCTTTTTCTCTTATCCTCTCAGCCATCTTTTCAGCTACTTCTTGGCTTACAGCCCCATGAGTTTCAACTAATGCTTCTGAAATACCCAAGAGCTTTATTTTGGCAGTATTGGAGTAGACCTGAACACCCTGAAGAAAATAATCCGAACTCCCCGGAACATTAGTAATACGATGACCTAAAAGTCCTCCAGTGCAAGATTCTGCTGTAGCCAGGGTTGAATGGTCTCGCCTTAAAAGTTTTCCCAAAACTTCCTCAAGTTTTTCTCCAGATGCTGAAAAGACATGTTCTTTCAGCCTTTCTCGAATAAGCCTGCTTAATTTGAGGGTTATATTTTCAGCTTTTTTAAGACTTAAGATAGAGAATCCTGTCAGATGGATCTCGATCTGTCCTGGGTAAGCAAGAATTGTCATTTTCAGGCAATTTTCTTCAGGATAAAGGTCGGTGATCAGTGATTCGGTCTTTGATTCAGTCAACCCGACAATTTTTAAAACAAGTCGCGACTGATAGCCCTGTTTTAGATTTAGGAGCCGTGGGAGGACTTGATCTTCAAACATCGCTTTTAATTCTACAGGTGGTCCAGGGAGAAGGATAAATATTTTGGAATCAAATTCCACCCACAAACCCGGGGCGGTTCCGTTTTTATTGTTTAGGATTTCTGCTCCCTCTATTATATAGGCCTGTTTTTTATTTACAGAAGGCATGGATATGTTTATTTTTCTGAAACGCTTTTTAATCTGATGCAGGATTTCTTTTTTAAAAATAAGCTTTCTATTTAAAGAAGCTGATACAGCTTCGTGTGTTTTGTCATCCAGGGTAGGGCCCAGCCCTCCGATAGTTAAAATCAAATCAGACCTTTGCTGAGCTTGCTTAAAGCAGTATATTAGATCAGCCAAATCATCGCCTACTATAGTCTTTGAGGAGACACTCAGACCTAGGTTGTTTAGCTGGCGAGTTAAGTATAGTGAATTTGTATCCTGATAATAAGGGGTAAGCAGTTCAGAACCAACTGCAATAATCTCGATCCTTAATTTACCTGAACTATTCATAAAAAATGTCGACATGAATGCTGCATCTTTTTAATCAATATTTTACACTGACTTTTGCGGATAAACAAATAATCATTTCGTTATCGATGTAATCTCTATTTATAATCTACATTTTTTACTCTATGAGCGAGCCGATCTTACCGCATCAACTTTGTTGCAGCGGATTCGCGGTGAAAGATGAAATTCAGGTGTGGCTTATGCTCGCTTCAGCCACATCAGAATTTCATTAGATAAAAATCTTTTGACTAATATTTCACATTTTACAATTCACGTTTTATGGTTTTTCCCATTTCCCATTTTCCATTAACTATTTTCTGCTTTTCTATATCTGCGGCAACCTCGACTCGTGACTAATTCAGGTTTATTCTCTGTCATTTTAAAAGTAAATATAGGTTAATAATAATTGCCGAATAGAACCCGGCAACAATATCGTCCAGCATGATTCCCCATCCCTGCGAGAATTTTTCCGCTTTTTTAATAAGGAATGGTTTTAAAACATCGAAGAATCTAAAAAGTAGGAAACCGGCTATCATCAGAGCCCATGTCGGTTCTAACAAAAAAACCGCCAGAAGCTGCCCCAGTACTTCGTCGATAACTACAGTACGAGGATCTTCAATTTTAATATCGGATGAATAACGGGAAGATGCCAATACTCCTGTAATGTAAATAACAAGAGCTGCAGCAAGGTAAAAAGGCCAACTCAGTTTATATAGAAAAAATTTGTATAAGATAACTATAATAAAACTTGCAGCTGTACCAGGAGCAATAGGGAAATACCCAACGCCAAAAAAAGTCGCATAAATTTTTGCTATTAATTTTATCATATTAATACCCCATATAGATCATATATATCATAACCTGTGATTTCAACTTTTTGAATCAAACTTGATATTTTATTTTCTACTGTTTCAGTATCAACAAAAACAGAACCATCAACTTCTGGAGCCTGGTAGCGGCTACGGGCAGTCAGGATGCTGGGGTCTTGCTGTACACTGCCTTCAAATATAACATCAAGATGTTTCCCAAGATATTTTTTATTATGCTCCTGAGATATTTCTGCTTGGATTTCCATTATTTCCTGCCTTCTTGCAGCTTTAACTTTTTTTGGGACAGGATCTCCCAGGGAATAACAGCTTGTATTTTTTTCAGGCGAATACATAAAGACACCCAGATGGTCAAACTTTGCAGTCTTAATAAAACTTAAAAGATTTTTAAATTCCTGGTTTCCTTCGCCGGGAAAACCAACAATAATAGATGTTCGCAGAACTGCGTCAGGTACTTTATGACGAACTTTCTTGATAAGTTTTAAAGCTCTAACAGAGTCCATGCCTCTTTTCATTTTTCTTATAATATTGCTGTCCGCATGCTGAAAAGGAGCATCGACGTAACTACATATTTTATCTTCCTGCATAATTTCCAAAAGCCTGTCAGAAATCTCTTCAGGGTAAGAATAGAGAACTCTGATCCAAGCAAGATCTTTTATATTCAAAAGATCCTCGAGTAATTGCGGCAACCCCTCTTTAAGCTTTTTGTCCTGCCCGAAAAATGTGGAATCCTGGGATATGAGGTTTACCTCCTTAATGCCCAAGTAAACAAGTTTTTGAACTTCAAGGACGATGGATGAAATATCACGAGAAAAATACGGGCCTTTAATCTCCGGGATAGCACAGAATCCACATTTATGTGAACATCCTTCCGAGATTTTCACATAGGCCCAGGAGGGCGGGGATGAGAAGCGGCGGGGAGACATATGATCATAAAGGAATGTATTATTCGCAGCACTAAACGATCTTCTCTCTAATAGATCGATAATATGGTGGAAGTTTTTTACTCCGGTCCAGATATCTATTTCAGGGTAGGATTTTTTTAAAGTTTCAGCAGATCTTTCGACATAACACCCTGTAACTACTATTGTCTTGTTCTTGGCTTTTTTTTTCAGTTTGATTACTTTTTGGATATGGTCTTTTGCTTCTAACCGGGCTGGTTCTATAAAACCGCAGGTATTGATGATTATTATATCAGCAGATTTTATATCAGGGATGATTTGATAACCCGAAGCTTCCAAATATCCCAGCATCACTTCACTATCGACCAGATTTTTTGCACAACCCAGGCTTATCAATGCAACTTTTTTCATGAATAGTATATTGTAAACTCCTGAGTAGAAACAGTAAAGATATAAAGAGAAATTGGCTGCCTATGGGTTTTTATCAGGGATATATGCGGTAGAGAAGTCGGGGGAAAGGAATGGTCTCGCGGATATGTTTTACTTTACATAGCCAGGAAAGCATTCTCTCAACTCCCAGCCCGAATCCTGAATGCGGGGTTGAACCGAATTTTCTTAGATCGATGTACCATTGATAATCTTGCTGGGGAAGTTTATGTTCTCTAATTTTCTTTTCAAGAAGCACCGGGTCGTGTATCCTTTGGCCCCCTCCAATTATCTCGCCATATCCTTCAGATGCCAGTATATCCAGACCCAGGACAAGGTCTGGTCGTTTATCAGCAGGCTGCATGTAAAATGCTTTGATTTTTGCCGGAAAGTGGGTGACACATACGGGCATTTTAAAAATTTCCGCAAGCTTGGTTTCTTCTGGAGCACCAAAGTCATCTCCGAATTTCATATTGAAATCATACTCATTTAGCTTTTGGATAGCTTCTTCATATGTGATGTGTGGGAAAGGTTTTTTTACAGCTTCAAGAGGTCCGGTATCTCTTTCTAATATTTCAAGTTCCTGCTGCCGGTTCTCAAGGGTGCGTTCGATGATGTAGATTATAAGGTCTTCGCCCAGCTCTTTAATATCAGCCAGAGTTGCAAAGGCTATTTCAGGCTCTACCATCCAAAATTCGATCAGGTGTTTTCTTGTTTTGGATTTTTCTGCCCGAAAAGTCGGTCCGAAACAGTAGACTTTCCCAAATGCCATTGCAGTGGCTTCATTGTATAGTTGGCCGCTTTGGCTTAGATAGGCTTTCTGGTCAAAATATTCAGTCTCAAAAAGAGTTGTTGTGCCTTCGCATGCACTGGGAGTAAGAATCGGAGTGTCCATAAGGCGGAATCCTTGATTGTCAAAGAAATCACGGATTGATTTGATCAGCTCAGCTCTTATCCTGAGAATTGCATGTTGTTTCTGAGAACGAAGCCAGAGATGTCTATTTTCCATAAGAAACGAAATCCCATGTTCTTTTGGTGTGATGGGGTATTCTTCTGCAATCTGGATTATATCCATTTCTTCAATACTCATTTCATAACCGCCAGGGGCCCGCTTGTCTTTTTTAATAACGCCGCGAAGTATCAGGGATGATTCTTGGGTTAATCTATCAAATTTCTGAAAAAGGGGACTGTTTTTATCTGAGCTGTACATTGTACACTGCAGGATACCTGTACCGTCTCGGATAAGGAGAAAGCGGATTTTTCCACTTGAACGTTTATTATAGACCCAACCGCGGATTTCTACTTTATTTTCTTTATTTTTTTCCAGGTCTTCTACGTATACCCACTTCATAATGCCAAAGATTATAATTGAAAAATATTGAATTAGCAAGGCAAGCATCTTCCTTGCTCCCCTGTGGTTTATGTTTTTTGCAAATGGGAAGCTGGGTCAGGAAGAGTGGGCATGGATAATCCAGGATAATTAGTTGAAATTATTGTTGAAAACAAATATTATTCCGGCATGGATAAATTACTGGAAAAAATCGCAGTTTGTGTAGAAAAAGGCAAGGTAAATGCTCAATCTCCTTATCCTCCAGAAATGAAAGGCCAGGATGGTGTGGATGAATTAATGCTTAAGGCCTTGGCAATGGGCATTTCCGCCCAGAAAGTATTATCAGAAGCATTAATCAAAGGTATGCAGAGAGTAGGGGAGAAGTTTCGAAAAAATGAGATATATTTACCTGATGTGCTGATGGCAGCCAGATCTATGAATGCAGGAATGATCCATATTAAACCTTATATTTTGTCCGGAAATGTAGAATATCAGGGAAAAATAATTATTGGGACAGTTGTTGGAGATATGCATGATATCGGGAAAAAAATAGTCGGGATGTTTTTCGAAGGAGGAGGCTGGGAGGTTATAGATTGCGGAGTTGATGTGTCGGAAAATAGTTTTACCCAGGCAATAACTGAAAACAATCCTGATGCTGTGGGATTGAGTGCATTACTGACAACTACAATGATGAATATGAAAACAATTACAGGTGTATTAAAAACAAAATTCCCAAACCTAAAAATACTTGTAGGAGGAGCTCCCTTAACCCAAGATTTTGCTGACAGGATAGGAGCTGACATTTATTCACCAGACCCACAGGGAGCCTTGGAGAAGCTAAAAAATACTTTGCAGTAACCATTCATATATAATTATTTCACTTGTTGTAAGTAGAGCTCCCTTACATTCAGGAAATAATCATGATATTCAGGAGAGCGATAATCCGGATAAGTCCAGGGGAGTATTTTTACAGAGTTTTTTCCAAATAAAAATTCCAGGTGTCCATAGATTCCTTTTTGCAGGGGAATTCTATGAGAAAAATTTTTAACAGTCGCCATTATTAAAGCAGCAGAACTTAGGATGCCAGGGTCAATGTTAACCACCCTTTTTTTTGATTTAATTTTCAGGGAAATTTCATCTTCGAGTATATTTGTCCTTAGTTTTATTTCACTTAATTTATCTGGGGGATAAAGACTTGAGCAGCTGATAAATTTTCGTTTTAATGCCCCCCCCATCTGTTTTTTGTAATAATCAGTATAGTTAAAAGAAATAAATTCGCTTTCTGTGTCCAATGGCCCATATAATTGGATCAAGAGTTCCTGGGTTTTCTGAAAAATTAAATCCTGGGAAGCAATTAAGCCGAAAATTAATTTTACCAGGGGGAAAGGCTTTGTCTTTGCCATAACCAAAAAAATTATTGCTTCATTGTTATATTGCTAAAATCAGAAAATAGAAAATAACTAATATAACAGGTTGAATTGCTGTCTATTCTCCGCTAATTTTAGAATCCTGAGATATTCCTTAATTTTTCAATTATTTCCGGGAGTTCGCGTAAGACTTTACTTATATCTTCATCGTTGTTAAAACGGCCAAGAGATAAACGAAGAGTGGAACGGGCGATTTCAGGTTTTAAACCGATCGAATTGAGAACATGAGAAACATCTTCAGAGTCTTCACTGCAGGCTGAGCCAGTAGATACATAAATCTCTTTACTAGCTAACGCAAGTAGAATGGCTTCAGCTTCCATGCCAGTGAAAGAAAAACTTAGGGTCGATTTAACTCGATTCTTTTCAGGTCCGTTAAAGATCACCCTGGGAATCCGTTCCTCTATGCCTTTTTTTAAGCGGTCTGCAAGTTTATGAATTCGTTTTAAATCTTTATCCCCTTTGGCTTGAAAGATTCGCACAGCTTCACCTAAGGCAATGATACCGGCTGTATTTTCCGTTCCAGCTCTCAGGTTCCTTTCCTGGTGGCCTCCGTATATTAGAGGGAGTATTTTTGTTCCTTTGCGTATATAGAGAGCGCCTATTCCTTTTGGACCATAGATCTTATGGGCTGAGATGGATAAAAGGTCTACTCCCAATTTATTAACATTACAGGGGATTTTTCCAAACGCCTGGACAGCATCTGTATGAACAAGAACTTCTTTTTCCTTAGCTATTTTTACAACTTCTTTTACTGGTTCAATAGTGCCTAATTCATTATTGGCGTACATGACAGAGATCAAAGCTGTTTTTGGGGATATTGCTTTTTTAAGGAATTCAAGATCGATATTTCCGTATTGGTCAACAGGGATAAATGTGATTTTCTTCCCTTTTTTTTCTAGGTAAGAAGCAGTTTCTATAACCGCAGGATGTTCTATAGACGACGTGATGAATTCATTTTTTTCAGGGAAAGCATTCATTATTCCGTAGATCGCGAAATTATCAGCTTCAGTCCCTGAACCGGTAAAAACAATTTCACTCCGCATAGCTCCTAGGGCCTCAGCTACAGTTTCTCTGGCTTCAGTGATTAATTTCTTGACCTCTCTCCCGATCGGGTACAAAGAAGAGGGATTTCCAAAATGTTCCCTTAAAAACCAGGACATTTTTTCAGAAACAGCAGGCTCTATGGGAGTGGTGGCATTATTATCAAGATAGACCATTTCTCAGCTCAGGAAAATTTTTTCTTTAATGCTTGGACCACTTCAAGGCCGGCTCGTTTCTGGCCTTCTTTGGCCGCAGCACCTATATGAGGCATAGCAATAACATTAGGGTGATCGATAAGTGGAAAATTATCTGTGGGTTCTTTTTCATAAACATCGATACCAGCAGCGCGTACTTTTCCTGATTCGAGCGCTCTGAGCAGGGCGGCTTCATGAACAACTCCTCCGCGGGCTGCGTTGATAATGATAACTCCATCTTTCATCTGCTTAAAAGCAGCATCACTTATCATGTGTTTAGTTTTTTCTGTAAGAGGAAGGTGCAGAGAGATCATATCGGCTTGAGCGAAGAGATCTTCAAGGGAAACCTGGTTAATATTCAGATCAGTTTTAATATCTACTATATCAAATGCAATAACTTTCATTCCAAAAGCTATGGCACGGTCAGCGACAGCAAGTCCTATTCTACCGCTTCCTATGATTCCCAGGGTTTTTCCATAAAGTTCAGTTCCTTTTAAAGCTTTTTTTTCCCATTTATGGGCTTTCATGGAAAGATTTGCTTGACCGTGATTTCTAACAGTGTCAAGCATCAATCCAAAAGTGTGTTCTGCAACCGAGATAGTAGTTGCTGAGGGTGTATTAGCAACTTGAATTCCGGCTTCTTCTGCATCGGATACATCGATGTTGTCGAGCCCTATGCCTGCTCTGACAATAATTTCCAGATCAGAAGCGGCCTCGATTACTCTTTTTCTGATTGTTGTAGCGCTTCTTACTACTGCGGCATTGTATCCCGGAATTGTTTTAAGCAGTTCTTCTTCGTCCATGCCTGTTTTTAAAGTAACATCAAAATCGGATATTGAATTAAGTTCTTCTAAAGCATTAGGATGTAAAGCATCACAGATTAATATTTTTTTCATGACCAATTCTCCTTTAAAATATTTTGAGCAGCTGATAAAGACTGCCCGGTTATAAAATTATGATTTAATTCCATAAGAGTCATCTCAAGTGCACTGAGAGCTGTAATTATATCAAAACCGCCGGAATATCCCAAATGTCCGATACGAAAGAACTCACCTGTGTGGGGCGCCTGAGCTCCGGCTATATAAACTTGGTATTTTTTCTGCATTGTTTTAATAAGCTGGTTTCCGTCAATTCCTTCCGGCACTTTTACAGCAGTAAGGATATTTCCCGGGTTTTTGGAAAGCAGTTCAAGTCCGATAGCTTTAACCCCAGCTCTTGTGGCATTACCTAAAATCCTATGGTGCTTGATAAGATTATCAAGGCCTATCTCCCGGATAATCTCAAGCGCCTTTTGTTGCTGGATAATCAGAGATGTAGCTGGGGTCCAGGGAGTTGTTTCTCTACTCAGGCTTTCTTTTGCAGAGCTGGCACTAAAATAATACTTAGGAAGAGTAGAATTTTTAACATGTTTCCAGGCCTTATCGCTAAAAGCAATATATGAAAGACCAGGAGGAGTCATAAAAGATTTTTGAGAGCCGCTTATTAGTACATCTAGCTTCCATTCATCCATGGGGCATTTTGCAGCCCCGATCCCAGAAATGCCATCAACAATCAGGATTGTTTCGCTTGGAGCAACTACCTTAGCATAACCCTGTATGTCATAGACAGCACCTGTCGATGTTTCACATAAAGTTGACAATACTGCTTTTGTCCCAGGATTTGATCTTAATGTATTGGCTAGATATTCAGGAGAACAGACTTCTCCCCATTCTACCTCGATTTCCCGGACATTTAATCCATAAGCATTACAGATATCTATCCAGCGTTGTCCGAATTTTCCTCCATTGATAGTGATAACTTTGTCTCCGGGACTAAGAGTATTTACAACGGCCGCTTCCATTGCTCCGGTGCCGGAAGAGGTTAAGACAAAAACATCCTGTCGAGTTTGAAAGACATATTTTAAGTCTTGCATAACTTGTTTTAAAATATTGGAAAATATTTTAGAACGGTGATGTATTATGGGTTGAGCAGCAACAGATAGGACTTTGCCAGGAATAGGGGTAGGGCCTGGAGATAATAAATAATGCTTTTTGATCAAATTTATCCTCGGCTATTTAAAAAATCTATTATATTACTTTCAAACCTAAAGTTAAATAGAAACCTTTTACAGAACGTATAGCCTGATTTTTAGGGGATTTTCTGTAGAGCATAAGTTGAATTTGACAAGTATAATTCAATAAACTAATGTGTTGACAATATGATTTTGTTGATTCTGGGTTGCGCTATATATTTGCTTCTCATATTTTTTGTATTAGTATTCTTAATTTACAGTTTATTTGAGAAAGAATGGAGAGCTTTTCTAAGAAGCGGACTTATATTATTGATTTTAACTGGCATATATAGCGTGCTTTTTGCTTTTTTCCCGGAAGTAAAAACTTGGTTTTTTGCTGGAGTTTTCGTAATTTCTGTGGTTGTCATTCTCTGGATAGCTGTTTCATCCAAGCCGCAGGACATAATGAAAATCACAGGTGAACAGAAAAAAGTTGATGAAAGGGATACTATTTTTGCCCGCTTTGATTTAGAAGTTAAGTCGGAAAAATACAAGAAATATTATTCCACTCACAAAGAATATATTACGATTGATGAAGAAATAAGGAAATTAAATGATATCTTAGACTTCTATTTTATAAAGAAGAACCCAGTGCTTTTTTCGCTGGCAGATGCTGAATTTAATTTTTGTGAGCAGCAATTACTTGGGGTAGATGGGAATGAAGCAGCAATTAGATTTGAACGGTCGGCGGAGGAAAATACCAGAATACTAAAAAATATAATTGATTATCTTGGTTCAGACCTCTGTGGAGTATGCAAGCTGGACCAGGCTTATGTTTATTCCCATGTAGGTCGCGGGCCTGAACCTTATGGTAGCATAATTGAGTGCAGGCATGAATATGCAATTGTTTTTGCCCTAGAGATGAGGGCAGATATGATTGATTGTGCCCCTCAAGCACCTGTTATTGTAGAATCCGCGAAACAGTATGTTGAAGTTGCAAAGATCTCTATAATTGTCTCTGGTTTGATAAGGCGCCTTGGATATTCTGCCCGCGCTCATATCTCGGAAAGCAATTATCAAGTAATGGCGACTCCCTTAGCTTGGAAGGCAGGATTAGGGGAGGTAGGAAGGATGGGGATTTTGATAACAAAAAAATATGGTCCCCGCATACGTCTTGGAGTTATTACTACTGATCTGCCTTTAATTCCGGATGAACCGGTAGTATTTGGTGTCCAGGATTTTTGTAAAAAATGCCGCAAATGTGCGGAAAACTGTCCGTCAAAAGCAATTCCATCTGGAGAGAAGCTTGAAGAAAATGGGGTTTTAAAATGGGTTATAAAGCGTGAGGAATGCTATAGATACTGGAGACAAGTTGGGACTGATTGTGCTCGTTGCATTCGAGTGTGTCCTTACAGTAAACCGAACAATCTGCTGCACAATATTATCAGGAATTTAATAAGTGGTTCATTTGCTGCTCAGACTATTTCTGTTAAGGGGGATGACTTTTTTTATGGCCGATATCCTAAGAAAAAGCAGATCTCCCCCCTGGGCTTATGCCGGTAGGAAGTTTTAAAGAGTAACTCGTTTAGCATTTTAATTATTTTTATAATTATGATATGTTAAAAATATCTTATTAAAAATGGAGGAGGAGATGATCTCAAACCGCAGGCAGTTTATCAAGGGACTTGGTCTTGGAGTCGGAAGCTTAGGAATTTTTGGTATATCCGCCTCAGAAGCTAAGGCCGGACTTAAGAATAAAACCAAAGAAATGGAAAAGATTTCCCCGGCTGCAGCAGCCAGGGATGAAAGTTTTTGGTTATATGTAAAGCAGGCATTTAATATTGACCGCAGTATAATCAATTTAAATAATGGGGGAGTACATCCTACTCCAACAATTGTAATGGATGCGGTCAAGCGCTATATGGATTTTTCAAATGGTGCCCCTGTACTTAATTCCTGGAGATATTTACGTCCAAGAAAAGAGCTTATACGTAAAAAAATTGCCGACAGTTTTGGCTGTTCCCCTGAGGAAATCGCGATTACGCGGAATGTGACCGAATCCATGCAGATCGCTCTTCTGGGCCTGGAGCTTAAACCTGGGGATGAAGTCCTTACTACTACACATGATTATCCTTCTATGAAAAATGCACTTTATCAAAGAGGTGAAAGAGAGGGAGTTAAAGTAAAAACCTTTTCTTTTCCCTACCCTCCGAAAGATATAAATGATCTTGCCAAACTTTTTGAGAAGAATGTAACTTCTAAGACAAAAATTATCCTGATGTGTCATATTACCAATTTATCAGGCCAGATCTTTCCAGTCAGGGAGATCTGCAGGATGGCACGCAAGCGTGGCATTGAAGTAGTAATCGATGGTGCTCATGCTTACGGTCATTTTGTTTTTGAACAAAAAGACCTGGATTGTGACATCTATGGCGCAAATTTACATAAATGGATGATGGCACCCATTGGCACAGGTTTCCTTTATGTAAAAAAAGAAAAGATCCGGAAAATATGGCCGTTATTCCCTGCACCTGAGCCTTTGAGTGACGATATCCGGAAATTCGAACATGTAGGCACTCAACCGGAAGCTTTAAAACTTGCAATAGGAGAGGCTTTGAACTTTCATTACAGTATAGGAGCCAAGAGAAAGGAAGAAAGACTGCGTTACTTGAGAAATTACTGGGCAAAAAAATTGGAAAAACTTAAAGGTTTTAATATGCTGACCTCTTACAGTCCGGACCAGTCCTGTGGCATAGGAACGTATAATATAGAGGGTATTGATATGGCAAAATTAAGCCAGGTTCTCTTTAACAAAGATAAGATTTATAACATCACGGTAGGCATACCATCTCCCGATGGAAATAAAGAAAATGTTGTAGGAATGAGAGTAACCCCCAGTATTTATACTTCTCTAAAAGAGCTTGACCTATTTGTTGAGAGAGTTGAATATTATGTGAAAAATGGACTGCCTGGATAAACTTCGGAGTTAGGGGTGAAGGGAAAAAAGTGGGATTTAAAAAACGAGATTGAATCGATACAGCACTAGTTTCCTGTTTTAAATGAAATTCGGGTGTGGCTTGGGCTCGCTTCACAGCTTTTATCCATTTTCCATTTACTATTCTCTATTTTCAGCTTTAACTCTCGTGAATAATCCAGGTTCGATAGAGTTTTTTTTAACTAACATTTCACGATTATTTTAGAACCTGAACTGCAAGCTATGGGCTGGGATGGATACTGGTAAATCCCGGAGAAAGCCATCCGGAACAACGCGGGCATGGTTCCTCGAGAGAATCTCGAGGAGAGTGTTGTGAGGGCAGGAAGGGATTTTCACGCTGGGGAAATCCCTGTCTTTCGCAGGGACTTACCAGTATCCATCCTTTATCGTAAATAATTCAGGTGAATTGTATTTTTGCAGGAATCATTGTAAAATATAAAAAATCAAAAAATACATTTCCGAAAAATGAATAAGAAGATAATAATTGTAATTTTCCTGCTGTTAAGCATGACTATCATAGCAGCAGAAGCTGAGATATATTATCCTTGGAAAGATGTCTATATCGGCTCACTTGAAGCAAGATCATGGGCTGGACTGGTTTTGGCTGCTCATAGAGAAAGTGTATTTGCTTTTTGTATTCGGGTAAAAAAAGAAGATGAAATTGCTGAGGGAAAAGATTTTTATTTTCTTATTTCAGAAGTAGGACCACATTCTCCGGACGGGAGGTATGCCAGAGTAAAATTTGATCTCAGTCTTCCGTTTAAGAAAGAAGACGAGACTCCTATCCTGAAAAAGCCAGTATCTAAATCCGATACAATGGTCTTTGAATGGTCAAGGCAGGATGAGAGTTCTGTGATCGGAAGGATAAGGGCTCCAAAAAATATTGAAATCCAGTTTATCCAATATTTTCCCTGGAATTTCAAGGGCACATTTCTCCAGCTTCCTGATGGGCAGGTAAAAGGAGAAAGCTTATCATTTAAAAAATATCACTATATATTTTGGACAAACCGGGAGGGGAGCCTTAACGGAAGTCGTCAAGGCAGGGAACTTAATATATCCTATTTAACAAAAAAAGATAGGGATATATATTTTGTGGCAGGAATTGGCGAAGATGCCAAAATTTTAAGAAATCATATATACAGATATAAAAATTCCAAAACAATTGATAATTTTTTAAAAGAAGAAGAGAGAAGATACAGCAAAAACAGAGTAAAAATTGATGGGTTCAATAAAGGTATTGAAAAGGCCATTACTAATAGCATTTTCTGGACGACTCTTTATCAGCCTGGTAATCACCGGTTATATACCCCGGCCGGAAGAAGATGGATTTTTCCAAGGCCGGATGGAGGCCAGGACTACTGGACCATATTTGCGTGGGATTCTTTTTTTAATGCCCTAGAAGTGTCGATAGAAAGCTCCAAGCATGCTAAAGACATTATTAGATCAGTTTTGCAGACTCAATACCCAAACGGCAATATCCCGAACTGGAGAGGAGGATTTGGGGGTACTCGTGACCGCTCTCAACCTCCAGTAGGAGCGTTTGTTGTATTAAAGCTTTTTCAAAAGATCGGAGATGTGGATATTTTAAAATCTTCATATCCTTACCTAATAAAATGGCATTCTTTTTGGAAAGAAAGAAAACCTAATACTCGATACCGCCGGGATGGGAATGGAGACGGCCTTTTAGAGTGGGGCTCGGATGGGGAGTTAGTAACAGTAAATTCTCCTTCCTGGGAAGAAGGAGCTTCGGGAAAACAGCGGGCTATGTGGGAATCAGGCCAGGACGACCTTCCGAATTGGGATGAAGCAGGGTTTGATGACAAGACAGGAACAATGACCATGAACTGCCTGGATCTTAACTGTCTTTATGCGTTTGATGCCTGGTGTATATCTCAGATTGCCAATGTGTTAAATAAAAAAGAAGACTTCAGGTTATTTAAAAAAGAATACGAGGATATAAAAAAATTAATAAATGATGAATTATGGGATGAAAGGGAAGGATTTTATTTTGACCGGCACTGGGACGGGCGTTTTTCAAAGAAAAAAGCTTCTTCAAACTTTTATCCCTTATTAGCTCGTATTCCTGACAAGAATAGAGCTATTCGAATTGTAAAACATCTTCTAAACGAAAATGAGTTCTGGGGCGATTATGTTATTCCAACTATCTCTCGTGATGATCCTGCATTTTCTGATCAGCAGTATTGGAGAGGAACTATTTGGCCTCCAACAAATTATCTGGTTTATCAGGGACTTAAGGCATATGGTTTTGATGAGATAGCAACAAATTTTGCCCGTAAAAGTGCAGAACTTTTTATGCGGATTTGGGAAAACTTTCAACTTTGCCCCGAAAATTTTGATTCAAGAACAGGTGAGGCTGGAGGACAAAGATATCAAAGTTGGGGGCCCTTGTTTGCTTTGATCGCTCTGGAAGAATATATAGATTTTACTCCGTGGGATGGGTTTCGTTTTGGTATCCTTTCTCCTGAACATAAAACAGAGCTTTCACGACTATCAATCCAGGGAAGGCATTATGATATTAATATTTCTTCAAGGAAAATAAAACTCAGAGAAGAAGATAAGGTAATTTTAAAAACGAATGGAGGCGCAGTTTTTAGACATTTTCTTTATTCAAATAATGTAGTTTCATTTGAAATAAAATCACTTGAAAAAAGGAAGCTAAAAATCAATTTTTTAGTTAAAGGGAAATATCAGCTTTTGATCGATAATATAGCAAAAAAAGTATTTAAGGGAAAATCTGTTAAGTTTAGTGTACCTGAGGGGGAGCACACCATACTCATATTATTGTTAGAAAAATCAAATTGATTGTATTGCCAACTGCTTCCGGTTCAACGGTCCCAGTTGATATCAGCAAGATATGCCTGTTTTAAGCTATCTCCCCGCAATCCTTGGCGGAGCGCTTCCAGGGCAAGGATTTCATCGGGGGAGACATTTCCAAGACTTACATTAGTGCCACAACGTTTTATTAAGGCCTGTTGTTGATTTTTAATTGGAGCTTCCCACATAAGCTGAATTATATCATCAACACCGGAAATGATATCCTCCATATCGTCCTGTTTTATTATTCCGTTTTTGTCAAAAATCCCTACACCTTTTCCCGCCTCTCTTGCTTCTATAATGACTTTATTGGCTCCGTTTTTAATGTCTTCCTGAATTATTTTATGGACTTCAGATATTGGTAAAGCTTCTTTTGGGTCTTTTTTTCCGACTTCAGTAAAGACCTTGAATCCTGCTTCCTGTGCTTTTTTTATTGTATCTTTCCTGGTTGAAAGGTTCATCTGAATAGTCCCATCTGAGATTTCAATAGCTGTAAAACCTAATTTTTTTGATTCAATGAGATATTTATCTAAAACACCTTGCCAAACAGCTACCTCAAGGAATGTCCCGCCAGGCATGATGTCTATATCAGCGGCTTTTAAAATAGAATTTTTCTCTTTTAGAAGATCTTCCAGGTAAAATGCTGAAGTCCCAAAAGTCAATTTGACTATATCAATGTAATCACTTGCAGTGGAGATAAGGTCTTTTAATCTTAACAAACCCATATTCTTGTCGATCAACATAGTGAGGCCATTTTTTCTAGGTTTCTTTGTCCTGCCTTCAACCGGCATTGTGATTACATTTTCCCATGCTTTGTTCATTTTTCTTCTCCTTTAAAAATATATATATTAATAATTAAATAGATAATAGCAAATAGTAAATAAAGATCAGGGCAATAGATTTTCCCAGCAGTTTTTTGGATTTGAAAGCCGGATTGTGATTTTTGATAAATGTGGTATCTGTATAAAGCGCTGAAGATTTTTTAGCCTTTGATAGGCTGTTTCCTCTTCGTCAAACCCCATTACTGGAATGCTGTCATAAAGAATAAATGTTTCAGATATTTTTTGAGAAATATTATCAAATAGCAGTTTAATTGCCCTATTTTCATTTTTCACAGTATTAGTTATCAATCTTTTTCGGCCTTCTTCAAGGCGGGGAAATATCAGATATATTTCATTGGGGTCAGTGACCTTAGAAAATCCGGTTTTATATGCAGATAAATCAAGAGCAAGCTTTTCTTGCCATACTTTGTCTTGAGAGGGAGGTTTGACTTTAGGAAAAAACTGGGGAAAATCATATATAAGAGTGCCGTACCTTATGTTGTCGACTAGAGAACCCATAAACCAGGTTGAAATACTATTTTTTATCTGAAAATGCACTGTCTCGGTTGAAAAAAGTTTAAGTCCTTTTTCCAGTCCGGACAATAGGTAAACTGTTTTTCCGCTGCCGGCGCCACCAATAACTACATACAAGGATTCATTATCTGGCTTATAAAGCGCACAAGCATGAAGGTTATATATCTGGTGTTTTTTTTCAAGAAGATAAAGTGTAAATCTGTAAAGAAGGCCCTGGTTACCCCAAAGAGAATATCTAAGGTCAGATGCTTTTTGATGCAGCCTTGATAAAGGCCCTTTTATTTTAAAAATGCAATTTTTTTGCATGTATTTTAGGGGAGTTTCTGAGTCTTCAACTTCAAAATATCCGTCAAGATTTTCGGAAAATGGAATTTCTTCAACCGCATGGAAGTCAGTAAGCAAAGATTTAACTTCGATTTTTTGAGGTAATTGAAGGAGGAGTCCAGGATTGTTAGAGGAAATGCCAATAGTCACAGATGATATCTTTAAGGCTTGTTTGTATTTCATTTTTAGATAATATAGTAAATGGAAAATGGCGAATAGTAAAGAGCAGAGAGAACATTTTGTTAATTTAAGAGCGTTCAATAATACATATTTCAGAATTTGATCACCGGGCTAACTTTCCCAGTAGTTTTATACTCAAAAATTATATCTTGAGTCAAGACAATATCATGCTCTATGACATGCATTGTGACGTTGTCAATACCCATATAGGTATTCGTATATTCCATACGATAACGATTTTCTTTGACTAATCCGTATCCTCGTTCTATGGACGTACGAAAAGGCTTTAATCTTTTGTAGATAATAGTAGCTGGAGTAGCAGGCCCAAATTTCCGATAGCTTTTTTTGAAATGGGTATAAAAGGTGAATCCGCTTTGACTTGATGTCTTGAGATAAGGACAATGGAAAAGCTTCTCTTGATCGTCTCTTTCGCAA
>JAUWNW010000030.1 GCA_030612445.1 Candidatus Aminicenantota bacterium | reverse complement strand
GCTTTTTCTGCGGCATTACGTCCTGATTCATATATAAGAAAAAGATTTCCCTCCTGATGAAAAGCAAGGTCAGGTTTTTCCCCTTTTACGGACATGTCCTCTTTAAAACGTTTCAGTACTTGAAAGGCGTATTGTGAGATGCGGATATTTTTTCCCAAGCTGAACTGGATGCGGATATTTGCCAGGGATAAAGCAGTGGAGGCATTGGAATAAGTCGGGTCCATTTCAACCACAACTACTTTGAGTTCAGGATTGTTGCTGACAAGGTAATAGGCAGAGGAGCATCCTATAATACCTCCTCCGGCTATGACTACATCGAAATATTGCTTTTGCATAATCGCTTATTTCCACTGTCGGGAAACAAGCAAGTAAATAAACAGAGGGCCCCCGATAATTGCGGTAATAATACCTACTGGAAGCTCAGTCGGCGCTAGTACGGTTCTGGCCACGCAGTCACACACAGTAAGTACTGCCCCACCAAGCAGGAAGGAACAGGGAAGAACAGTCCTCTGGTCAAAACCAACGAGCCGACGCACACTGTGGGGGATAATAAGTCCGATAAAGCCGATAGGGCCGACCAGGGAAACAACTGCTGCTGTGGCCAGGCCGCCACCGATAAATATATTTCTCTGCACTTTTTTCACCGGGACTCCGTGCCCTAAGGCCATCTCTTCACCCAGAGCAATATGGTTGAGGTCATTAGCATGAATAAGCAGGAGGAAAAACCCGGGTAAAAGCAGAGGAAGGAGAGCCATCAGCTCTTTATATCCCACAATGTCTACTCCTCCCATCATCCAGCGTTGAAAAACCACCAGCGCATTGGGACTGGAGATATAAGTAAGCCGCAAAATGCCGCCTCCGCAGATTATGCTGACGGTGATACCTGCCAGCAGTAATGTGTATATGGATATGCCTTGTTGACGGCGGGATAGGCTGTAGATCAGTCCCAGGCTGGCAGATGCCCCGGCAACAGCAAGGAGCTGTACAGAACTGAAAGGCCCCCAGACGTGCCAAAGCGAAGGGATGGAGATAGCCAGAAATGCCCCCAGAGCTGAACCGCCGGAAACACCGAGCGTATATGGTTCAACCAGAGGATTGCGGAACAGCACCTGAAAACATGCTCCCACTAAAGCTAGGGTTCCCCCGGCAAGGAGGGCGAGAAGGACTCTTGGTATGCGCTGAAACCAGAATATGTCGCTTTGGGGACTGTGCGTCCCCAGGAAAAAGTTCCAGACTTCTTCTGCTCTAATAGTTTCAGAACCTATCCAGGGAGTAATAGCTGCTACTGCTAAAAAAAACATACTGAAGAGAATGATGGCTTTAATTTTCATGTTTTTTTATCTGTTAAAGCCGGCAGTAATGTTGGCCGGCCGGTCTCCGGGTGCTTGCCTAAGAATACATCCTTTCCATAAATTTTTTGAATTACGCCACGGGAGAGAACCTTTTCTGGAGGGCCTTGGGCAAGACAGAGCCCTTCTTCTAATAAAAGAAGCTTATCACAAAAAAGAGAGGCGAAATTAATATCATGTGTGACTACAGCCACTCCGATCTTTCCTTTTGCCAGTTTCCTCAAAAGGCGGAAAAAATGGACCTGGCGGTGGAGGTCAAGAGCACTGGCAGGTTCATCCAGGAGGAGGATTTCCGGTTTTTGGCTGAGTACGGAAGCGAGAAATGCTCTTTTTTTTTCACCGCCGGACAATTGGGATAGACGGCGTTTTTTTAGATTTTCCAGCCCGGTAAACGCGAGGCTTTGCTGAACGATAGCAATATCGGTTGAGTTTAAAATACCCAGTCCTTTTGTGTGAGGGTAACGGCCCATACGAACCAATTCTTCTACGGAGAAGTCATATTCACTGGAAAGTTCTTGCGGCAGGTAGCCGATTTGCCGGGCGATTATGGGCCGCTTTAGTTTTTTTAGTTCATTTCCGCTTAGAGTAACATCTCCAGCAAGCGGGTCCAGAATGCCGGCTGAAATACGCAGCAAGGTGCTTTTGCCGGAGCCATTGGGGCCGATTATTCCCTGAACCTCCCCGGGGGAGACAGAAAATCTGTCGATATTCAGCTCCCAGGATGATTCCGGAAAACGATGGATAATATTTCTGAGTTCAAGCATTTTTTTAATAGTTTATCTCAGGGTGGATTATTTCTGCAAATTTTTTTACGATTCGAACAATACGGACTCCGGGAATCAGCAGATAGTCTTCGGTAAGAAAATGGATATGGCCGTCTTTAACAGCCGGGAGAATAGCCAAGCGGTCCCAGTCATGGCGTAAAAGATCCCGGTTCCCAGCGGATATTCCTTCAGGAAACACTTCGATAATTATTTCAGGCTGCCGTATTAGGAGGGCTTCTTTGGAGATCTGGGGGTAAAGCCCGGGTGCGTCTTTAAAAATATTTTCACCTCCGGCGATTCCGACCAGTTCGTGGATAAAGGTCCCGGAGCTTGTTGTCATCAGTCCGGTCAAGTCTCCCGGTGTGTGTCCCAACGATAAAAATACTTTACGGGGCGAAAGATTTTTAGTTTTTTCTCTGATTTTCTCCAGATCTTTTTGTATTCCTTTTAGCAGAATTTCAGCATTTTCTTCAGCTTGAAGTTCCTGTCCGATAAATGAGATCGCCTTATAGATATCAGCCAGAGTATCTATTTTAACGGATAGAAATCGAATTCCGTATGCATGGCAAAGTTTAGCTAGAGGCCTGTGGCTTCCCTGGGCGATAAGCAGGTCAGGTTGAAGTGCGATTATCTTCTCCCGGTTGGGATTAAAAAGCCCTCCGATTTTATCTTTTTTTCGAACTTCAGGGGGGTAAACACTGAAGTCACTAACTCCGACCACCTTTTCCCCCAGGCCGAGAGCGAAAACGATTTCGGTAATAGAGGGGGAGGCGCAGATTATCCTTGTAGCTTTGAAGGAGTATTCGGGAGTATTAATTTTATCCTGACCACAGAAAGATAATGTTAATATAAATGGAAGAATGGCAAGAGCTTGAATTGTCTTTTTATTTCTCATATCAAACACTTCAGTAAATCCTTTTTTGCCTGGACTATTCATAAAAAATGTCGATGTGTATTATACATTTTTTTAATCTGTATTTTACATTGATTCCTATAGTAACTCAATTTACTATTTCGTTCACAATATAATCTCTATTTATAATCGACATTTTTTATGAATAGGCCAGGTTTACAAGTATTTGTCAAGTTGGAGAAAATAGCATATTATTAATTTAAAAATAAGAAAAGGATAATATTATGGGAAAAGTTGTCCGATTTGGAGTTTCTTTAGAAGGAGAGTTATTAAAAAAATTTGATAGATTGATCGACAATGTCGGTTACAGCAACCGATCCGAAGCTATCAGAGATCTGATCCGGGAACGATTAGTCCGGAAAGAATGGGAGGATAAAGATAAGGAGACAGTCGGCATTCTCGGCCTGGTCTATAACCATGAACAAAGGGAGCTTACTGAGAACCTCACGCGGATTCAGCACGAGCATTTACATGCTACTATATCCTCGACCCATATTCATCTGGACCATCACAACTGCTTGGAAGTGATTATTTTAAAGGGAAAGAGCGGTTTTATCCGGAAAATTGCTGATGAATTACTGAGCACAAAAAGCGTCAAACACGGAGAGTTGATAATGACTTCTACAGGAACTGATCTCTAACCTGACCTATTCATAAAAAAACTCGTGAATAAGTTAGGCTAATAAAGGCAGGCTGCCCGCTTTCTCTCTATAACGGGCAGCCCTTGTTGGGATGGATTAAAGATTTTGGGAAAAAGGAGGGTTCACTTTATCCATTTCATATATATATACGTCATAACGCTCCAAATAGTTGCCAAATGATAATAATTTTGTAAAAAAAGAGTCCGTTTTTGGGTAAAATCTGTAAATTACCGGGAAATCAATATGTAATGATTTAAACTGACATTATGTCCATTTGGAAGAATAGCAACAAGAAAAGATATAACTGATTGATATAAAAAAAGATAGCCTAAAAATTTTACTTTTCTAAGTTTCTTTTGCCCCTTATTGAAACGTTTCCATAATTATACCATACTTTTTAGGTGGATTTCAAGTAATTTTTTAAAATTTTTAGTAATTGCCTGTTTTTCTTAATAATATACATTTTTTCCGCCTAAAAAGGGCATGTTTTACCCGATAATAGGAATACACGCAATTTTTATGATATTATAAGAATAAGAAGCGAGACTAAGCCACACCTGAATTTCATATTTTATGAATAGTCCAGGTTAGGTAAAAGGAGTTTATAATGGATAAAGAGGATTTTAAAAAACATGGCTATCGGTTTGTAGACTGGGTAGTGGATTATTTAGATGAAGTAGATAAATATCCAGTCTGCTCTCCGCTTAATCCTGGAGAAGTAAAAAATATGTTGCCTGAAAGTATACCTCTCAAAGGCGAATCCATGGATGATATCTTTACGGATTTTAAAGATATTGTGATCCCAGGGATGACTCACTGGCAGCATCCTTCTTGGTTTGCTTATTTTTCTGCCAACAACAGTCCTCCCTCTATCCTGGCAGAGATTCTTACTGCCGGGATGGGAGCGCAGTGTATGATCTGGAAGGCATCCCCGGCTGCAGCTGAACTGGAAGAGGTGGTTATGGAATGGCTGCGTAAGATGCTGAGCCTTCCAGAGGAAATGACCGGTGTTATCCAGGATACTGCTTCAACTGCATCTCTTACAGCTCTTATAACTGCCCGGGAAAAAGCCACTGATTTTACTTCCAATCTTAAAGGTCTAAAAAGGCCGCTGGTTGTATATATATCAGAAGAAGCACACTCGAGTATTGAAAAAGGAGTAAAAATTGCAGGTTTTGGAAAAGAAAATATCCATTCTATTCCCACTGATAAAAATTTTGCCATGATTCCGGAAAAATTGGAAAAGGCTGTTTTGGAGGATAAAAAAAAAGGATTGCAGCCAGCTTGTGTAGTGGCCACAGTTGGAACGACATCGTCCTCTGCTCTGGATCCTATTGAGCCTATTGGAAAGATCTGCCGGTATTTTGATATCTGGCTGCATGTTGATGCGGCCTATGCCGGTTCTGCAGCGATTCTGCCGGAAAAAAAATGGATGCTTAAAGGTGCAGAGTATATGGATTCATTTGTCTTTAATCCGCATAAATGGATGCTGACTAATTTTGATTGTTCTGCCTATTTTGTAAAAGATCCTGCAGCTTTGATCCGGACATTTGAGGTCCATCCGGAATACTTAAAAACTGGGGTAGATAATCAGGTAAAAAATTTCCGGGATTGGGGTATTCAGCTGGGCCGGAGATTCCGGGCTCTTAAGCTGTGGTTTGTGCTCAGGTATTATGGCCTGGAAGGTCTCCAAAATATTATCCGTGAACATATCCGGCTGGCTGGATTGTTCAAGAAATGGGTGGAAGTAGATGAAAATTTTGAATTAATGGCTCCAGTGCCTTTAAGCCTGGTTTGCTTTCGTTTAAATGACGGTCGTAGTGAAGAGGCCTTGGACCGGCTGAACCGGGATTTTCTCGAGAAGTTAAACCAGACGGGAAAGGTGCTGCTGACTCAGACAACATTAAGAGGGAAATATGTCCTGCGAATGGCTATCGGCTCCCGCACAACCCGGGAACTGCATGTAAGAGAAGCCTGGGAGCTAATGAAAGAGATTGCCGGACAATTACTTTAAGAAAAGAGCGGTAAAAAGAATACGGTTTTGAGGGACTCCTGATAATTGTTTACCCTTGACATTATTCTCATATGTTGTATATTAAATAATAGAGATTCTATATAGAGTAGTATAATGAAGACTCATTGTACTTTTTTGTCACGAAAAGAGGGGTGGATAAATGATGGAGGAAAATAGAAAGTTTATCAGGTTTAATTGCCTTCTTTCAGGGAAAGCGAGGTTGCAGAACAGGTCGATTGAAAATGCAGAAGTTAAGAATTTTTCCCGAAAAGGCATGTTGCTGACACTCCCTAATGCTAATGGCAGTCTAAGGGGTGGAGTAGAAGTACGGCTTTATATTCCAGGAAAGATGCTTCCTGTCTATATTTCTGGTAAAATTATGTGGAAGCAAAATGTTAAAAACCATAGTGAAATAGGAGTGGAAATCGATCAGGCGGATAGAAAACGGAAGAGCGAAATTATGGATTATGTCTATTCAGTGTGGCAGCGAAGAAAGCAGAACGAAAAAAATAGGCCCATTAAACTGCAAAGAGATCATTAAGCAAGCAAGATCACCGGCATCGGGGTCAGGCCTTTAAAACTTTTAAAACTATGAATAAATTTGCCTCAAGTTTTAAAAGTTTTAAAGGCCTGACCCCGTTTTTTTTTCGAGCCAGCTGAAAGTAGCATCAGGTTTTTGATCGCGGTTGGTGTAAGGTTTTATGTCCAGGATAGGTGTGTGTTCAATTACGTCTATTCCTGCAACTTGCAGAATGTTATCCTTTTTTCCCAGCAGCTTGACAATAGTCACGCCTATTGCATTGGGGCGGTTTGGGCTGCGGGTTGCAAAAACGCCACGCTTTTGATTATCAACAGGAGGGTGGGCGAAAAGTTTACCTCTTTCGGATTTATGAAAGTTAAATAAAAGAATAAGGTGAGAGAATCCTTCAATGTCCTTTAATCCCGCTTTAAATTCCGAGAAGATCTCCAGCTCGCCTTTGATTTTGTCGAAAGCACCTGGACCCCGGAATTTATTCTGGGGGATATCTTGCTTATTTTTGAAGGGCGAATGAACTACTCCAATTGGCTTTAATATAATCTCCATAATTTTTGATTTGTGCTTATTCGTTTGTATACTCCAGCCAGCTTTCATACTCAGGCTGTTTGCCCCCCACTATTTCCATATAAATCTGTTTGAGTTTATTTGTGACCGGTCCGGGTAAGCCATTGCCTACTGTATATTCTTTATCCGGCGAGTCAGCTTGGGAACCGTCTGTAATACGGACTATTGGAATTACCTCTACAGCAGTGCCAGAGAAAAAGAGTTCGTCTGCCTGGAATAGATCTTCTTTAGTGATGGGTTCGATTTTTGTGGGGATTCCCTGATCTTCGGCTATTTTTAAAATGCTTGTCCTGGTAATCCCTTCCAGAACGGATTCAGTCATGTCATTTGTTTTAAGCACTCCATCTTTGACCAAGAGAATATTTTCTCCCGGGCCTTCTGCTACATTTCCTTCCAGGTTGAGGAATACGGCTTCGTCACATCCTTTATTTCTTGCATATATACCGCATATTGTTGATTGTATGTAGATTCCACCTAGTTTAGCTGCCATATCATACTGACTGTGATGAACCCGGCGCCAGGGGAGGATATATACGTGTACGCCTTGTACAGATTTTTCTCCCAGATAAGCTCCCCATTCCCAAGCTCCGATTATAAGCTCTACCGGACAGAATTTTGGAACAAGCCCTGGATTGCCATAAGAGTAAAAAAGGATTGGCCTGATATAAGCAGACTCAAGCTTATTTTTACGCAGTAGAAGTTTTATTGCATCTATAATCTCTTCTTTGGTGTAGGGGACTTTCATACCTAGCACACTGGCAGAGTTTATAAACCTATCGATATGTTTTTTCAGCTGGAATACGGCTGGGCCTTTAAGGGTACTGTAAGCCCGTATGCCCTCGAAAACTGAAGTACCGTAATGAAGGGCATGGGTCATGCAGTGGATATTGGGTTTTGACCAGTTGTAAAATTTTCCCATAGACCAGTATTTTTTAGCTTTCGGAAAATGAGTGTTAGCAAACATTTCAGCTCCTTTTATTTTTTTTTAACATCATGACTCCAGAGTAAATTCCCAGGCGCACCACACGTCATCCGGATGAGGGTCAGGAGGACAGATAAGACACCTGGTTTTTATCCTTGGGTCAATTGTTTTTGCAAACCCGCTGTATTCCACGACTCCTACAGATTTACAGGGAAAGTCAGGAAGACCCTTCCTCTTTCTTGCTTCCTGTACTCGGCAGTGGTTCATACGAAAGATACAGTGTTTTTCACTTGCCTCGGTCACTTCCTGTATATTGATGTGGGCATAGAGCCTGAATTGAAGCGCCTGGATAAGAGCCGGAATCCCTCCTCTTGGTTTTATATCCAGTCTTTTTAAAATTCTCTTAGCTTCTATAACGGTAAATTTCTCCCAAGCCTTTCTGTCCAATTCCATAGCGGTTTCAAGGCCGAATTTATTTTCGACCGCCTGAAACCAGAGCCCGTCATGGGCCAGCCAATTTTTTGAAGCATCCGTGAGTAGTTCTGTAAGTTCCTCTTTAGTTAGGTCTTTTATATCTTTCATTATATTGGGTATATAGCCTGAACAATTCATATAAAATGTCGATATATATGATAAGTTCTGCCAGGTTAATATTTTACATTGATTCCTCTGGTGATTCAATTGACCATTTTGTTTTCGATGCAATCTTTATTTACAATCGACATTTTTTACTCTACAAGCGAGCCGATCTCACTGTATCTGCTTCGTTACAATGGGTTTGCGGTGAAATATCACAGCTGCACCCATTGTGCCTCACATCTACGGCAACCTCGACTCGTGAATTATCCAGGATAGGAAGGGATTGTCGGATTGTGTGATTAATCTTTAGCTTAAAGAAGATGCTACTCCCATCTTTATTTTTATATGCTATCCCTGAGCCTAAACTATTACCCTATATAATACGAAATTTCTGTAGGAAAAATCAAACATTTTTTTCAGAAGTCAGGTTGGAAGATGAGCAGTTTTACATCATGCTCAGGATTTCAGCTTGCAGCCTTCAGAACAGTGTGCTGTTCGGGGCATAGTAAAACGTTTCATAGTTATCTCCTAATACTACTATTTCTATATAAATTATATCAATTAAGGAGGGATGTCAAGGATTATTTTAATTTACTCAGAAGTCTGCTCATCATCAAAAAGGTCCATCTGCCCCTTTTCGATCCTTTTTACAATGTCTTTGAGAACAGGGTAATGTTTTAAAAGTTCGCATGGGATATCCAGTTTTTCACCTGAAATTTTATTCTTGAGCTGAAGGGCATTAGCCATTGCCTGCCCGCGGTAATGGTTGTTTGTGACTATATAGACATTTTTACTTTTTTTGCCCAGATCTTTTATCCGCTTAACCCAGCTATCCAATTCATCACTAGAGTAGAGATAGTCATACCGGGCATCTCTTCCTGCATCTTTTTTAAACCAATTTTTGTAATTACGCCCGTGCAGCCTGACATAAGAAAATTCAGGGTTGGTGCTGTGGGAGCTTGGTCTTATCGAGTTTGTAAATACAGGCTGGTCGATATTACAGAAACCGACTTTGTATTCGGATAGGGTTTTGAAAAAATCCGGATGATCCCATTTTCCCTGCCGTATTTCCAGGGTCAAGGGATAGCCGGAAAATATTTTAAATAAATTCATCATATATTCAAGGTTTGCCTCAGTATGCGCAAAAGACCAGGGGAACTGCATAAGAATAGCAGCTAGACGATTATTTGTTATTAAAGGCTCTATCCCGGACTTGAACCGGTCTACGTCTATTTGAGAGAAGTCTCCTTTTGTGTGAGTGAAAACCTGGTTAAGTTTGACTGCAAAGAGAAAATCCTGCAGGTGCTCGACTCTTTTTACCCAGGAAAGAGTGATATTAAATATGGGATGGCGGTAAAAAGTGCTGTTTATTTCGATAAAGTTTAAAAAGCGGGATAAAAAAACCAAAGCATGAAAGCTTGTTTCCTTTTTCCGAGGGTAGACGATTCCCTCCCAGTCTTTATAACTCCACCCGGCTGTGCCTATGTAATACATCTCAAAAAATAATACAAAGTAAATAGCCTGAACTATTCATAAAAAATGTCGATATGTATGATACATCTTTTCAAATTAACATGTTACTTTGATTCCTAAGACATAGCAATTGACAATTTTGTTTTTGTAGTAATTTATATTTGTAATCGACATTTTTTATGAATAGTCCAGGTTAGATTTTGTCTTTATATATCTCTATAAACCTACGCAAAGAGCGGTCAAAGGTTTTTTCCACTTCATCCGGGAAAAGGCAGGCAGGCAATTCCTGCATGCTCCAGTGATACTGGATACATTCACAGCAAATCCCTTTGCGGCTGCATGGGTCATAGGTACAGTTGCAAATTTGTTTATTTTTTTCAAGGTTACATTCTCGCATACTTTCTCCATAAGGGGCGACAGTTCTTTAAATTAAGGTTAAATTTTTCTATATGCTTTTTTCCAGGAAGAGTTGCGGTTATGGAGATAATCAGCCAAAGCACGCCTTAAAGTTTCTGAGGCAAGCTGAGCGCAGTGTACGCTATCCGGGGGTAGGCCTCCGAGTTGCTTAAGAATCTCTTCAGCACTTACTTTAGCTAAAGCTTCAGTAAAGGTTTTATCTTTGGCGATTTCTGTAGCCATACTTCCTGCGGCCATGCTTGTGCCGCATCCATCGGTCATAAAAGTACACTCAGAAATTTTGTTTTTTTCTATTTTTAAGAAAACCTCCATAGTGTCGCCGCATTCACCTTTGACCTTGCCGTATCCGTCCGGGTTGTCAATTTTTCCCACATTTCTGGGATTCTGCCAGCGTTCAATTACTGCTTCGCTGTATACATTGCGCATCTGCTGCATGATCTGCTCTTGCAGTGCGTCTGCATAATTTTTGAGCTCTTCGTCTTCGGACATGCATTTCCTTTCTTTGAGATGTGTTATTATAGCAGAAATTACCTGAAATATTTATTAAAATTGTTGATATGCAGAGATAAGAGCTTATCGTCTTCCTCTTTTATGACCTCTTCTTTGTTTTTGGCGTCCTTTTTTTCCTATGTTGATACTTTTACCAGATGAGTGTCTATTATTTAAAAAATATCTTGCAACTTTATTAATCCCACTCAAAAGTGTTTCACCGATTTCTAATGCTTTTTGTTTTCGATTATCAGTCCAGAAAGTAGGCATGGGTTTCTCTGCGAATTGATTTTTGGTAGAGGTGAGAGAATCCTCTCTTTTTATTACAGGACTTTTGCTGTCAATTATCTGATAGATCGCATTGGGTGGGCATTCGTCCATACATTGCAGACATTCATTGCAACTGTTATCTTCAATTACAGCTTTATTTTCTCTAATTGTTATGGCTTTCTTAGGACACAGGGGGACGCAAATACCACAACCTGTACATTTTTCAATGTCAACTAATACTGGCATGATAACGCCTTCTTTTTTTAACCTTGATAATTTAGGAGATTGTTGATGAATAAAATATAAGCTGATGATTTATTAGTTTCAGTTCCAGCGCCCCCGGCCAAAGCCCTGGGGGTACCTGCCCAGTCCGGCACCGCATGGTCCCCTGCCGTATCGAAGCCTGGAGTCGTATCGGTAACTTCCGGGAGTGAAGCGGCCGGTACCTCTGGCAATGCCTCTGCCGCTGCCATAATAACCTTGACCCAGGGTTCCCAGGCCACGTCCACGGCTGTAATAACCTTGGCCAAGTGTTCCAACACCACGTCTGCTGCCGTCATAACCTTGACCGCGCCCTAAATAGTTTCTCCCGTAATAACCTTGACCCAGTGTTCCTACGCCACGTCCACGGCTGTAATAACCTTGACTGCGTCCTAAATAGTTACTCCCATTCCCTGCCCCATAGCCGCGGCCTCTGCCGTAATAACCTTGGGCCATTCCTTCTTGCCCGCGGCCGTAATAGCCTCTGTCAGGGCCAATTCCAGAGCCATAGTAAGAGTCGAATACAGCCCTTTGGTCTTCGGTCAATAAACCTCTGATATTTTCCTCATGAGCAATTTCTTTTTTTTCGATCTCTTCTTCAAGAGTATAAATTTCTTCCCAGACCTTATCTATTTTAGTGGGGTCAGGGCTTCTCTGGAGCTCGAGTTCATCAAGTTTTAAATAATTTGTTCTAAGCTTGGAAAATAGGGGGGAAAGTGATTTTTCAAGGTCGATTTCAAGTTTATCCATCTTTTCCAGCTGCTTTTGGGTCAGATTTAAATCATAAGGATCATTATTAATCCTAGGATTATTTCTATAATATCTCTGGGCAAAAAGTTGTTGTGATATAAAAAGAAAAGAAATAATAACGGCAAACGATATGATGAATGTTTTTTTCATGATTTTTCCTCCTTAATAAATATATTTAATGTTATATTATATTTATTATTACATTTATAATATAGAATCCCTTGAGTATATTGTCAATGATTTCCTAGGATGCAGGAGAGCCCGCAGCAGATGAGGGCGCTGCAAGAGCGCAAATTAAGACAAAACCCGGGGGATAAGAAAGAATATGCGGATAAAAATAATCGGAACTGAATCATTAGGAGTGCGGGGCCTTTGCTGTGTAATTGAGACAGGGGACCGCAGGATAGTTATTGATCCTGGAGTGGCTCTGGGGTATCAACGTTTTGGTTTGCTTCCTCACCCCTTTCAGGTAGCAGTTGGAGAGAGAATTCGCCGGGAAATAATTGAATTTATAAAAAACAGTACTGATATAGTGATCAGCCATTTCCACGGTGACCATTGCCCTCTGGTCAAGGCAAATCCATATCAGCTTGCCGCTTCTAAAGTAAAGCCGTTTTTTTACACGCCCAGGCTATGGTGCAAAGGGACTCAGGGCCTTTCGGCTGCAATGATAAAACGATGCGATAATTTATCCAGGTTTATGGGGCGGGAGCTCCCCAATGCTGAAGGAAAGGAGAAAGGGCCCTTGAGTTTCTCCCATTCTATGCCGCATGGAGAAGGGAAAAAATCTCTTGGGACAGTGATGATGACGCGTGTAAAAGAGGGAAAAGAGGTATTTGTGCATGCCTCAGATATTCAGCTGTTAGATAACAGGCCTGTATTGCAAATCCTTGATTGGCAGCCTAATATAGTGCTGGTTTCAGGGCCTCCTATATATTTAGAACATATAACGGAGGCAAAACGTGAAAAAGCCCGGCGCAATGCTATACAATTGGCAGAACAGGTCGATACTTTGATTATTGACCATCATCTTCTCCGATGTGAAGAGGGCTTTCGTTTTTTAGACAAGCTTTCGTCTAAAACTGGGAATAAGATCATATGTGCGGCCGATTTTATGGGATATCGTCGACGCCCGCTTGAGGCCCAGCGGAAATCCTTATATCAGGAAATGCCAGTGCCCAGTGACTGGCATAAAAATTATGCTTGTGGTAAAGTAAAGGCTGAAGATTTTTTGACTTCGAGAGGAAATATGACAATGAAAAATGATTTAAATGTTTCGAAAAGAGTTAGTGAAATGCCCAAGTCTGCAATCCATGAAATGACAAGATTATCCCAGCAGATTGAAGATGTGGCTTTTTTATCATGGGCCAAACCGACTTCCGGCACGCCGGAGCATATAAATGAGGCTGCGATTTCAGCTATTAAAAATGGAAAGGTAGGTGGATATTCTGCCAGCGATGGCATCTTGGAGCTGAGGGAGGAAATCGTTAAGAAGCTTATAAGAGACAATAATATTGATGCTGATGTCTCCCAGATTTTAATAACGGTAGGAGCGATCGAAGGATTGGCTGCAGCCGTAATGGCCATGATTGATCCTGGAGATGAAGTTATTTTACCCACTCCGACTTACTCCACCCATATCCGTCAGGTAATTCTTGCTTCCGGAAAGCCTGTGCTTGTTCCTTTAAAAGAACAAGAAGGATTTGCCCTTGATATTGAAGCGGTGGAAGCTGCCATAACACCTAAAACAAAGGCTGTAATGTACTGCAGCCCTAGTAATCCCACAGGCACGGTTTTTTCTGAGGAACAGCTCCGTAGGCTAGCCTCTGTTGCTTTGGAAAACGAATTAATGGTAATTACAGATGAGGCTTATGAGTATTTTGTTTTTGATGATAACAAACATTTCAGTATAGCCTCGATTCCTGAGATGAAGGGAAATGTGGTAAGCTGCTATACTTTTACAAAAACCTATGCAATGACGGGGTGGCGTATAGGCTATCTCCATTCCCATGAAAGACTGATTCCTCAGATAAAAAAGGCCCATATTCCTTTTGCAATTTGTGCGCCTGTAGTTTCTCAATATGCTGCCCTGGAAGCTTTAAAGGGAGGCCAGCAGTGTGTTAAAGATTTTAGAGATCATTATTTTAAGACTCGTAATTTGATGTGCGAGCGGCTTGACAGGCTTAATTCGGTCTTTGAATATCAAAAACCGGGCGGCTCCTACCTTATGTTTCCCCGGATATTGTTACCAGAAGGCAGTGACTCAACAGCTTTCTGTAAAAAACTTTTAAAAGAAGGGAAAGTTTCGGCCACACCTGGAATAGCTTTTGGCCCGACTGGCGAATCTCATCTACGGCTGTCTTTTTGTGTTTCTGAAGAGATGATAAATAAAGCCTTTGACCGGATGGAAGATTATTATCTGTAGTTTCAGGCTACAAAAATATTTCTTTTTTCACCGGGTTGGGGCCCAAGCCTGTGATTTTATCGGAAAATTCTTTTGTGACGTGTGCATACTTTACGCCTTCTGAGGCGGAAACCCATGAGAGAAATATTCGTTCTGTGTCAAGATGGAGGCTCTCAAATACTGAGTTAATTGTTTTATATCTCCGGCGAGTATAATAATTGCCTTTTTGATAATGGCAGTCCCCGGGATGACATCCCATCATCATTACACCATCTGAACCGCTAATGAATGCTTTAGTAACAAAGAGCGGATCTATTCTTCCGGAACACATAAGTCTGATTACTCTGATAGAAGGAGGGATCTGTAATCTACTTACTCCGGCTAAGTCTGCACCTGTATAAGAACACCAGGTGCAAAGAAATCCGATTATTTGAGGTGTATATTCTTTTTCCATAATTGGTTTCTCCTTTTATTCTCCTAAACCAGCAAACTCATTTTCAATGAAAGTTTCAGAAGGAGCGGGTTCTTCCAGATCTCTTCCAGGCAGATAATCAAATAATTTTTGCAGGGATTCTCCTACCATGGAAAAAAGAGTTGCTACGGGAATATCTGCCGGGCATACATCTGAACACATACCGCAATTAACACAGGAAACCGCCATGTGAATCATCCTGCCGGTGTGGAAAAATATTGTCCCCGAGGGAACCCGGGCGCCTCCTTTTTGATTCAATTCTGACTGATAGTGTGATGCTGTGTCCTCATGAGTTTTAGAATCAAAGTCACATAGAGTGCAGAAGCAAATGGGGCAGACTTGACGACAGCCATGACAGCTGAGACAGGGTGCAAAAGTTTTGACCAATCCGGCTAGGCCGAGGTTTTTATCGTTAACACTGGCAAATAGTTTCTCCCTTTCTTTTAGCCTTAATTCCTTTAGTTGAGCTAGTTCTTTGTCGTTTAATTTCTCTGTTGTTTTATTTCCAGGTGCTCCCTGAGCAAGTTCTTCACCTTTTGAAGTGTTTAAATGCAGGCTGCATTCCTCAGTTAGGTTTTTATTTCCCACCACAGAAATAGTGATATCAGCCAGGGCAGGGACAAAATGTTCGCAGGCAGTGCAGGTAGGCCGCAGGGAAGCTAAAACTTCTGATTTTTTTGCAGCTTCCCAGTATTTCGGAAGCAGCTGGCTGAATTTGCCATTTTGTGCTGATTTTAAGGGGAAGACTCCTGCGCAGGTAGAGCTTATTAGATAAATATTTTCCATGTTGGCTTGGGTTCTTTTAGTGAGCTCTACGAATGCTCTAAGCTCACAGGGCCTGATTACGACTGCAATCGGTTCTTTAATGGCATCTTCAAGAGTAAAAGATGAAAGGAGCTGTCCTGCATTAGCTGGCATAATCGGGGTCAAGGGAGCAGCATTCTTTATCTCTTCAACATCAGTAATAAGAGAGTAGGAGAATGAATCGGTTTTTCCTGCTTTTCTGAGTGTAAAAATTCCTTTAACTTTATTTTTTTCAAGCAGGAATTTTAGAAATTCAGTTATCCCTTCTTCAACCGGTTTTTTTATTTTTAGGACATCAGACATTTTCTTTCACCTCATTAGAATTAGTT
This sequence comes from Candidatus Aminicenantota bacterium, assembly GCA_030612445.1. Lineage (GTDB taxonomy): Bacteria > Acidobacteriota > Aminicenantia > Aminicenantales > Aminicenantaceae > JAUVXM01. The sequence goes on along the minus strand of JAUWNW010000030.1, from coordinate 11,115 downwards.
GGCTCACATTCAGAAGGAGTTTCTACTTCACAAAATTCATCTTCCAGATAATCCTGTAAAGCCAGTGACTCTTCTCTATTTATTCCCGGGGTATAATTGAATGCTTGCTGGGTCTGCTCTCCGACGAGGCTAAAGACCTGAGATACGGAAATGGACATGGGGCAGGCATCTTCACATGCACCACAAGATACACAGGAAAGCGCCATATGGGACATGCGGCCCAGATGGAAAAGTATTGTGTCTAAAGGAAAGCGTAAAGCTCCTCTCTCTTTTGCTCTTCTGAAGTAGTCTTCAGAAGAGAGTTTAGTGGTTGCTGAATCAAAATAGCACTGCTGACAATAACAAATAGGACAAACGCTTTGACAGTTGTGGCAGTTAATGCATCCATCAAAAACAGCAGTGAATTTTTCAGGTCCGCTGATATTTGCTTTAAAATCATGGTTGAATTTTTTTCTTCTCTGACTTTTTATCTTTTTAATCTCTTTAATTTTTGTTTCCCACTTTTGTAAAGAACTGTCCGCTTTAAGGTCGAGTCTTTCCAGGATTTTTTCTCCTTTGGGAGTGACCGGGATCAGCAAGACATCGTCTTTTGTGTTTCCTGACAGTCCAATATGTAAATCTGAGGCCGGAGCGTTTGTAAGAGTCGGAAGACTGAATCTATAACAGATCTGACATACTTTTCTGACAGCATCATCTCCGTCCCATTTATCAAGTACATTGTCAAAACTTTTTTTGCTTTTTTCAGGTTCGGCCAGGTATTCTGATAAAGGAATTGCACCGGGACAATCAATACTGATAAGAGTTATGTTTTCGAAATGTAATTGTTTAAGTTTGAAAAGTTCGACTGCAGCCCTTGTCTCACAGGGCCTGAGGACAGCAGCAATATTTTTATTTATTTTCCCATGCTTAGTTAGATCAGACAGGACTTTTCCTCCCTGAATCGTCATTACAGGAGGAAGAGGGTCAGCATTTTCGAGGAGAGTAGTGTCTTTAAGTAAAACCCAGGCATAGGATTCTGTTTCAGGTACTTTTACAGGAATCATGATCGCATCTAAAGCTTCGGTTTCCAATGCTTTTTTAAAAACACCAAGTATTGCTTTTTTTATCCCTTCCTTGGCTGGGATGGAAGCTCCTTTTGGGGGTTTTTCGATTTTTATGTTTTCAGTTGCGGTCATTTATTTCTCCTTATTTGAAGAGCTCTCATTTAGGCTCCTATCGCAGAGCTTCAAGTACTTCGCGATAGAGCTGGGGATAGGTAAAATGTTTTATTTTTATTGCTCCAGAAGGGCAACTACCGACACAGCTTCCGCATCCTCTGCAGATAGCCTCATTGACAATTGAAATACCTTTATGTTCATCAAAGCTTATGACTCCGTAAAAACAGACAGAAAGGCATGTCTGGCAGCCTGTGCAAAATTCTTCTCGTATTTCTGCAGTTTTTACTTCCGGCTCCAATTTTTTTCCAGGAATAAGGGTGGATAATATTTTTCCAGCTGCGGCTTGTGACTGCACGATCGAATCTGGGATATTTTTTGGTCCAAGAGCGCAACCCACTACAAAAACACCTTCAATGGGCGTTGCAACCGGGTTTAGCATCTCATGTGCTTCTTTGAAAAATCCAGTCTCATCAAGCGGGAGATTAAGCATTTCAGCCATTTTAGGAGTATCTTGAGATGGAACCATAGCGGGAGCGAGGATAGCCATATCCACGCTGAGTTCCTCTTTTTTTCCTTCTGCTGATTTATACTTTACCTTTATGCGGTCGTTTATGTCCTTGATCTCAATTTCGTCTGACTGGATAAAATGAATTCCTTTCTTTTTTGCCTCTTCAAAATAGTTCTGGTCAGATTTATCCGGAAGGCAGAGGTCTTGATAAAATTCGGACACATCCACATTCGGTAGCTTGTCTTTAAGATAGCGAGCAAACTTAATTGAATAAAGACAGCAAGTTTTAGAGCAGTAGCCTTTTTCTTTTCTGCCAACACAGTGTATCAGGGCGACGGATGCGGGTGGTTTTCCATTTTTAAGCACTATTTTTCCAGAGGAGATCATTGTTTCGAATTCTAAGGCGTTTATTACATTTTCAACATCCCCGTACCCGAAAGCGGGAGTCTCCTTTGGGTCATACAGGCCAAAACCGATGGCAACGACAACCGCACCGGCTTTAAATTCTTTTTTTTCTGAATCCTTTTCTTGATTTGTAACAGAAATTTCAAAATTTCCCAGAAAACCGTGTATGTCTTCAACAGCAGTTGAGGTGAACACCTCAATATGTTCATTATTATTAACTTGCTCGATTTTATCTTTGACAATGCTTAAATTTGCACCTTGATGAGGAAGCAGTTGCGCAAATTTATTGGTCATGCCGCCTAAAGCATCTGTTTTTTCAACTAAGTAAATTTTTCTTTCCGGCCCGGCTAATGACAGACTTGCTTCTATACCGGCAATTCCTCCGCCTATGACCAGAACATCCGGATTGCTTTCTAACTCTATTTTTTCAAGCGACTTATGTAAAGCAACGCGCTTGATCCCGGCACGTATATATTTTATTGCCAGCCTGGTAGCAGCTTCTTTATCTGATATCATCCAAGCGCACTGTTCACGAATATTTACCATTTGGAATAAATAAGGATTCAAGCCTGCTTCCAGGCAGACTTTCATGAAAGTCTGTTCATGTTCTCTTGGGGAGCAAGCGCCGATAACAAGGTGGGTCAATTCCTCTTTTTTAATATCTTCAGCTAAATATTTTTTACCGGCAGGGGAACAGAGGAGGCCATATTTTTTTGCAACTCCAACATCTTCCAGGGAAGATATCTCTTCTATAAGGCTATCTATATCGATTCGATCTGATATATTTGTTCCGCATTCACAGATATATACTCCGATTTTTTTACTCATTGATTTTTCCTTGACTTAAATTCACAACTTTCCCTACTGCCGCCTCAGCCTGGGCAATTGAATCAGGGATATCTTTCGGGCCTTCCGCACATCCTGCCACAAAAATGCCTTCTACATCGGTTGCAATAGGGGAAAGCTCGTTACTTTTAGTTGCAAAAAAACCTTTTTCGTCTAGAGAAAGGCCAAGAGTTTCAGCCAGATTTTTGGTGTCTTTCCCAGGGAGCATGGCAGGAGCAACAATGATCATGTTGGCTTTAAAGGTGTTTTTTTCTATGTTTCCATTTTGGTAATTTACTTGCAGGGATCCGTTTTTCTTTTCCACACTTATATCCTGGATATTCCGGCAGCGGATGAATTCGATTTCTTTTTTCAGTGCTTCTTGATAAAATTTCTGATGAGATTTGCCCGGGATACACAGATCGGAATGAAATTCTTTGATTTTTGCTTCCGGTACTTTGTGTTTGAGAAAGTGGGAGAATTTTGTAGAATACATGCAACATACAGCGGAACAATAGCCCTGTTCCTCTCTCCCAGCGCAGTGAATTATCCCGATTGTTTTGGGTGTTTCTCCATCTCTTAAGATTAGCTTGCCTTCGGTTGGGCCATTTTCAGCATAAAGCCTTTCAAATTCCAGGGCAGTGTAGACATTATCCTTTTGGTTATATCCATATTGTGAGAGCTTTTTAAGGTCTAACATGTCAAATCCGGTTGCGACTATAATAGCACTGACTTCTAAATCAAGCGTCTCGTCTTTTTCAGAAAAGTCAATTGCGTCAAACATGCAGGCTTCTTTACATGCCTGGCATTCTTTCTTCTTGCCATTGAGGTGGAGGCAGTTTTCTGCGTCGATTGCCGGGACATTAGGGAGAGCGCCCGCACAGGGGACAGCGATCGCTTTCATTTTTGAAAGCCCTTCTTCAAAGTTATTGTCTAAACTGACAGGGCATGGTTCATAACAGGCACCGCAGCCGATGCAGTTGGCTAAACTGACGTAGCTGGCTTTCTTTTTTACTTTGACCTTAAACTCTCCGGCGGTCCCATTAACTTCTTTTACTTCACTGAGCAATAACAACTCAATATTTTCATTCTGGAGAATTTCCTGTTGTTTAGGTGAGACCATACAAGTTGAGCATTCCATGTTGGGATAGACTTCCTCGAATTTAATAGTCTGACCTCCGATCAGCGACTCTTTCTCAACCAGGTATACTTTGTGCCCTGCTTCGGTCAATAATTGGCTTGCCTCCATTCCGGCAACTCCAGCTCCTATGATCAAAACATTTTGCTTTTTCATTATATAATCCTATAGATTCTGATTTTTACGAAATGGACTTGGCCCTATTTTAGTAATATCTTCAGCAAATTTATTAACTACTTCCGCATACCGTTTTCCTTCAGATGCTGATACCCAGGAAAGCTGAAGCCGTTGCGGTTCAAGGTTTAATGATTCCATGATTTTTTTTAAGAGTGCAAATCTTCTCCGGGCATAATAGTTTCCCTTTTCGTAGTGGCAGTCGCCGGGGTGACAGCCTGCAATAAGCACTCCGTCAGCACCCCATAAAAAACTTGTTAATACCAGGTTTGAGTTGACCCGGCTGGAGCACATGACCTTGACAACAGACAGGAAAGGCTTAATTTCCAGCTTATTTGATCCTGCCAGATCAGCTCCGGCGTATGAGCACCAATTGCATAGGAAGCCCACTATATTTGGTTTAAAATCTTTATCCATTTTGATTTCCTCTTTCTAATTTTTAATTATGGGGGATACTCCAAACCTGGATCATTCTAAAAAATTACGATTTTGAACGATCCAGGTTTGTTCCGAAATTAAAGGATATGAAGATAATTAGAACTGGATTTGAGCTTTGTGTTTTCCTCCGCCCTCATCTGTACAAAAGAGCAGGGTTTTGCCTGTTTTCTCAGCCCAGGCTTTGATGTCATTAGGGAAAGATTCGCAATCTGCTACTACTTCAAGAATGTCTCCCTCGTTCAGCTGGGGAGCCATAATTGCTACTTTGAGTATTGGTTGAGGGCACTTAAGTCCTAATGTGTCAAGAGTTTTTGTTGCCATTATTTCCTCCTTATATGTTTTTTTTAGAATGAAAAGGTTATAGTTGCGTCTTTTATTTCGTTTATAAAGGTGGTTGCCCCGACAATTTCCACACCTTCCCTGAAATCTTCTTTTTTAAGGTCTTTTGCGTCTAAGGCCAGTTCGCATACCCAAATTTTAGCTCCTAAGGTCCGAACTCCTTCATATAACTCAAGCAGATCCGGGAGTCCTTTTCCTGCCATTTTTTCGATAACACCTTTTACCATTGAAGGGGCGCCGCCGGGAGTAAAAAATAATACAAGTTCATCCCCGGATGCGACTGCAGAAGAGCCTAAAATAAAAGGAGCGAAAACATTTATGTTTTCGGATCCATTGACTGTAATTGCTACTTTTGCCATAAAAAACCTCCTTAAAATAAATTTATTTATTGAGCATTACAACTTAAAACCATCCCTTCTAGTTTGGTTTTATTTTTTTGGGGGTTTTAAAAAAATAACATCGCAGATTTCTTTCTTGCCTGAAATCAACGATGTTGGGTGTCATTAATAGATAAGCCTTTATTTAATATATTATAATATAAGAAAATAGATATAAACATAATTTCAAATTGATTTCAAGCCCTGATTTAATATTTTTTTACTAAGGCGGCAACGACATCCCGCAGTTCTTGAAGGGTGAAGCCATATCTTCTCCGCAATCTGCCAAGAGCTTCCTTTTTTGAGGTATTTGCGGGAAGGCCCAGGGATTTAAGTATTTCAGCAGTAGAAATTCCTGTCAATTTTTCGACTTCATTAAGAGTCATTTGGCCTGTGATAAGAATGCCTGAGGTGCCTTCCTCCAGACGGCCGCGGACGAGTTTGTTTTCCTCTTGATGTTCCTCTTTATTTTTTAGCGTTGAGCTTTCTTGATTGGGTTTAGTTGCTTCTTTGCTGGGTTTGATTGTCGTTATTTCTTCGCTCATTTTTTGCTGGCTTCCCGATCGATCACCTTTATAAGTCTTCTTCATAAGGGAATCAACAATATCCCGCAGTTGCTGTAAGGTAAACCCGGATTGTCTGAGCAGCCTTCCCAGTGGTTCATTCTGCGGAGTATTGGGCGGAAGTCCCATGGCCTCGATTATTTTATCTGCTTGTAATCCTGATGATTTTCCGACTTCATTAAGAGTCATTTGGCCTGTGATAAGAATGCCTGAGGTGTCTTCCTCCCCCTGTCCGTGGACGAGTTTGTTTTCCTCTTGATGTTCTTCTTCACTTTTCAGGGTTGGGCTTTCTTGGTCGGATCTGGTTGTTTCTTGATTGAACTGGACTGCGATATTTCCTACCGTCAGCTTCTGCTGTCTGCCCAATCTATCTCCTGATCTATTTCCGTATTCGTCATAGTTGGTAGGATATTTAGGTGTGGCAGCCCAGAAAATTAAAGGGATGATGAGTGCAAGGGCTGCAATAAATACCAAAACCGGGACCCAAGCCTTTTTAAACAAATTACGGGTTTTTCCTTTGATCCAACTCCATTCCAGGATAAGGTGGATTACTACAAGGGCTGTAAATACCAGTGATAGATAGAGGTGAATGTCTCCCCATTGATGGCGGTGAAGTCCGAGGAAGTATTTCTCACTCTCTCTTGCTATAGAGGTGGGGCCTTCAGCCAGAAAAAAAGCCATGAGAATGCCTATGAAAGCAATTCCTGTAAAAGATATAAAAAGGAGTGTGTCTACCAGATATTTCCAGGTTGTTTTTTTCATTTTATTAAGCCTCCCGGGTAAGGATATTATGAATCTTTTGCCAGATTTTTTTTATTTCTCCAGATGCAGGACTTTCTCCATATTCAAGCAGAGGGATTGATTGTACCATGGCTTCTGTGACTTTTGGGTCAAAGGGGATTTTACCTAGAAGCGGGATTGAATTCTCTCTGCACCACTTTTCGATCTTTGCTGTGTTTTGTAGATTAATATCGAATTTGTTAATGCAGCAGGCGGTTTTAGTGTTAAAGTGACTCGCTGTTGCAATGACTCGCTTCATATCATGAATGCCGGATGGGGAGGGTTCGGTTACTATAAGGGCCAGGTCGGTGCCGGAAAGCGAGGCGATCACCGGGCAGCCTATTCCCGGGGGCCCATCGATTATTACATATTCCAGATTTTCTTTTTCTGCAATATCTTTTGCATTTTTACGGACTTCACTTACAAGTTTCCCAGAGCTTTCTTCCCCGATTCCCAGCCGGGCGTGGACAAAAGGCCCGTATGAGGTTTTTGATACAAACCATTCCCCGGATATGGCAGCTTCCATCTTTATAGCACTTGGGGGGCAGATGTGAGAGCAAACAGCACATCCCTCACAGGAAAGGGGGTCTATGACTATGTCCTCAGAATTGGTTTTGCTGATAGCATCGAATCGGCAAACCTCTATGCATTCGCCGCAGCCGGTACATTCTTCTTGGTTGATGCGGGCTTGTTTCCCGCCTGAAAATTGATGGGATTTAGTACTTTTGGGCTGGAGCAGAAGATAGAGATTGGCAGCATCTACGTCGCAGTCAGCCATGACTTTGCTTTTGGCGAGAGAGGCGAATGAAGCGGAGATTATGGTTTTTCCGGTTCCGCCTTTCCCGCTTATTATAACTAATTGTTTCATTGTAAGTTTACCTGGACTATTAATAAAAAATGTCGATGTTTATGTTACGTCCTTGAGTGAATAATCCAGGTTTTTTATTTTTTTATATAATGTCAGGAATTTCTCTTTATATTCCGGCATGGTTTCAATAATAGACTTGCCTTCTGAATAAGCTTCTGCGATCTTCCTGTCCATGGGAATTTCCATCAGGATGGGAATATTTTCCCGGCTGCAATAATTCTTGACTTTGTTGTCTCCCAGTCCAGCCCGGTTAAGTACTACTCCGTGAGGTATTTTCATCTGTTTTAGAGTTTCTACAGCAAGCTTAAGGTCATTAAGACCAAAAGGAGTCGGTTCGGTTACCAGCAGGGAAAAATCACTGCCTTTGACTGTTTCTATGACAGGGCAGGATGTGCCGGGAGGAGCATCGATTATTACAGTTTCAGAAGGTTTAATTTGTCTTTTTACTGCCCGGATAAGGGGAGGAGACATCACCTCCCCAATATTGAGCTTTCCATGGATGAAATTAATTTTGCCGGTTGAGCCGATTTCCATGATTCCGATCGGCCGGTTTTTCTCGGTGATAGCTTTTTTCGGGCAGAGAAGGGTGCAGCCGCCGCACCCGTGACATAATTCTGCAAAGACAAGTACGGTATCCTTGAGTACAGCTAGGGCATTATACTCACAGATTTCAGCACATTTTCCACAGAAATCACATTTTTCTTTGTTGATTTCCGGAATGGGGATTGAGACAGGAATTTTTTGGCTGAGCTTCGGTTTTAGAAAAAAGTGGGCATTGGGTTCTTCTACATCACAGTCAAGGAATTTCAAGGATTGTGAGTCTGCTAATGCCAGGGCTAAATTAATTGCTACAGTTGTTTTGCCTGTCCCGCCTTTACCGCTGGCTATGGAAATGATCATTATATTATAATTTCTTTGCCAACTCCGATCTTAATGTAATTGTCAGCATAAGCTGTGCGGAAAAGACTACGGGCTTCATCCCCGGAGCAGTGACAGGGTCCTACTTTTTCAATTTCTATTGTTTTGAACTTTGTGATGATCTGGTTTATTTCATGTTTTTCAAAACCGGACAGATGGAATCCACCTAAAACTAAATGTATATTTTGTTCTATCAGGTCCTTAACGAGAGTGATTATTTTTGTGATGCGGGGATGGGCGCAGCCGGTTATTATTATAAGCCCTTTATTAGATTCTAATATTAGAGATTGTTCTTTGATCCATCCAGAGATGATTCCGGTTGTATAAGCGCCCTGAAAAATTTGTTTAAAATTATCAGTATTAACAAAGGAAGCACCCTTACTTGTGATGAGATCTTTCAAGGCTGAAGGGAAAAAAACCGGAAGCCATACTTGAATTTTGGGATTAATTTCAAGCAACGCTTCTAATCCTCCGGTATGGTCTTTATGGTTGTGAGAGAGGAAAACAAGATCAATATCCAGGGGAGAAATCCCTAATTTTTTCATATTGGCAAGCAATATGCCACCATGGGTACCGGTGTCAAAGAGAATTGTTTTCTCCAGGCCCCTGATAAAGCAGGAAAATCCCCAGTCTGTTTTAAGGTTTTCTATAAAGGCGTTATTGTCGTATACTATTGTCAGTTGGAGGGGAGCTTTTATTGGCATGCTGTTCATTTGATATTTATCAGTCTATTTTAGACAGGGTTTCTTCCAGATCATTCTTTAGGTCGTCAAATCCTTCACAGCCGACGGAGAGGCGGATCAAATCATCAGTGATGCCGGCTTTTTCTCGGTTTTCCCTTGAGACACTAGCATGTGTCATGGAAGCCGGGTGCTGAATAAGGCTTTCTATTCCTCCGAGAGATACAGCAAGAGCGGGTATATTGATAGTGTTTATCAATTTTTCCCCGGCTTTAAATCCGCCTTTCATCCCGAAACAGAGCAGGGAACCAAATCCTTTCATTTGATTTTTTGCCAAATCATGCTGGGGGTGGCTCTTAAGACCGGGATAATTGACCCAGGCTACCTTAGGATGATTTTCCAGGAAGCGGGCTATTTTTATAGCATTATCCTGAGCCTTTTCCACTCGTAGAGCAAGAGATTTCACGCCCCGTAGGACCAGCCATGCCTGGTTGGGGTCCATGGTCGCTCCGGATAAAACGAGAGTTTTTTTTATTTGATTGAAAAGGTCTTGAGTTTTTGCCACAATTATTCCGCCAACAACATCAGCATGTCCGTTGATGAATTTAGTCACACTGTGGTAGACGATATCTGCACCTAAGTCCAGGGGATTTTGCAGGATAGGGCTGGCGAAAGTATTGTCTACTATTAAAGTGAGGCCGTTTTCTTTTGCAAGTTGGGCGCATGCTCTGATATCGGTTATTGCCATAGTGGGGTTTGCCGGGGTTTCCACAAAAATGGCCTTTGTATTCGGTTTCAGGCATTTTTTAATATTATTTATGTCAGAAGTATCCACATAATCATACTCGACTCCGAATTTGGAGAACAATTCTTCTACCAAGGTGCGAGAGCTGCCGTAAACGGCTGCAGTGCTTATCATGTGGGAATCACTGTCCATAAAGGCCATAACCAATGTGCTTAAAGCTGACATGCCGCTGCTGGTTGCCAGGCTTCCATATCCGTTCTCAAGTACGGTCACATTGTCTTCCAGGGCTTTTATGGTGGGATTGCCGATGCGGGTATAAATATAACCATCTTCTTCACCAGCAAAACGGGCTGCTCCCTGTTTAGCGTCTTTGAAAACAAAGGTAGAAGATTGATAGATAGGGACATTAATTCCCCCAAAGATCGGGTCAGGATGCTGCCCGGCATGGATTGCATCAGTGTATTTGCTTTTGTTTTTTGTTTCTTTCAAGTTTTTATTCCTTATAAATTTGTTCAGCGGGTCATTTTACTGCCGCATTTTGGGCAGGTTATCTGGTAACAAGGGACAGCTTGTTGATGTGGCACGCGAGTGCCGCAGGATGGGCATACACATTCACCTATTGGGCCCAATCCTTTTTCGCCTTGGCGTCCGCGTCCGCCGCTTCTGCCTTGACCTTGGCCTCCTCTTTGCATATTAACCTCCTTGTCAATTGTAATCTTTCATGATGTAGCGGTCATCTTTCATCAAATCTCCAGCTATTTCTTCCATATTAGTTTGTTTCCAAAAGGGGAGCTTCTCATGCGCTTCCAAATATTTAAGGGGAATCGGGTGGGTTCCGATAACAGCCGGTATTTTATAATAGCTTTCGATAAACTGTTTGAAATGCCGGATTCGGGGACAGGGTGGGTATCCCACGACAAGGCCGGTGGCAAGGTGGATGGCTTCCGCCCCGTTTTTTATCATTTCTTCTGGTACATATTCCACGTTTCCTCCCGGGCAGCCACCGCAGTAGGAATAGCCTACAAGTTGGACATCTTCATCTTTTGGGTATATGGAGAAGGCGCCGACTCTTTCCCGAAGCGCCCGCAGGCATTTTCCCCCCCCGCAGGCTTGGTATCGGCCGCATATTATAATCCCTACTTTTTTCATCTTATCTCCTTCTTATAAATGTAGCCTTAACTATTCATAAAAAAATGCTCG
>JAUWNW010000204.1 GCA_030612445.1 Candidatus Aminicenantota bacterium | reverse complement strand
TTAGATTTTATCTAATACCGAGAGAGGAGGTTTTATGCAACAATATTATCTAGGGATTGATGTGAGTAAAGGATATGCTGATTTTGTCATTCTCAATGGTAAAAAACAGGCTGTAGAGAAAAATTTTCAGCTAGACGATACCTTTGATGGACATAGTCACCTTTATGAGAGGATTTGTAAGTTTTCTAAAGAACATCCTGAATCTCTAATCAATTCAGCTGTAGAGAGTACTGGTGGATACGAGGATAACTGGTTCAATAGTCTCATTAAATTCCAAGGATCTTTGAATCTTCGTACAGCCCGTTTGAATCCGCTTGGCGTAAGCGCTAACAGCAAGGCCGATCTAAAGCGTAATATCACTGACAAGATAAGCGCGCAAAATGTTGCTGAATACATGATCGCCCATTCAGAGAAGGTGACTTATCAGGAGAAAGATCCCTTGGCTGGGTTAAGAAAGCAATGGGGATTTATCCAAATGCTTACCAAGCAGAAGACCCAGCTTCTTAATCAATTAGAGTCTTTGTTATACACTGCCAATCCCGATTTATTGATTTATTGTAAAGATGGTGTGCCAGCGTGGATCTTGAAGCTATTGATGCTCTATCCTACTGCCTACAAATTGTCCGAGGCAAAGATATCTTCTGTGGCTAAGATACCTTATATATCCTCTAAAAGGGCACAAGAGCTAATTGCCCATGCTAAAAAAAGCATAGCCTCTGCAACAGATAAAATTACTGCTCAGTTGGTTATTGCTACAGTCACGCAGATCCTTCATCTGAGTGAAATCATTAAATCTCAGACAAAGATTATGGCTGAGGAATGTTCTTTGCCCAGGGTAAATTTGCTTAAAACTTTTCCTGGAATCGCTGACTTTTCTGCCATAGGGTTGATTCTTGAAATACAAACAGTTGAACGATTTTCTTTTGTTAAAAAGCTGGCATCCTTCTTTGGGATTCATCCAGTTTTTAAGACAAGCGGTGATGGATCAAGTGGCTTTCATATGAGCAAAAAGGGAAGAAAAGAACCACGACGTATTTTATATATGGTGACATTGTGCGCGATCCAAAGCAATCCTCTTATTCGCGATATTTACTCGGAGCATATTAAAAAAGGAATGAATAAGAAGGCGGCTGTAGGGGCCTGTATGCACAAAATTCTGCGGATCATTTATGGAATGCTCAAACACAACAAAGGCTTTGATCCGGAAGTTGATCGCCGGAATAGAGAAAAAATGCCCCAAAAGGAGAAATCATCTTCTAAGGATAAAAATCGAAGATATCAGAATTTTGATTCTAAAGCGCCTATATCAAGACGACAAAAAATGAAAAGAAAAGAACTGGAGCAGTCCCATAGTGATAACAACACTAAAAGCGGGATCATCGCCCCCAGTTCCAATACAATCATAACAGATCCAGGGGCTTGATGCCATGATTTTATCGAAAATTGAGATAGCTAAAAAATTTTCACACAATTCACATTTTCTATTAAATTACCAGTTGACTTTTACCGGAATAACTTCATGGTAGATAAAAAAATAAAAAGTCATAAGTGTAAACTACTTTTCGTGGTGTATGAAAGATGCCAAATATTTTATTGTCATTCCATAATTGTTGCAGGCAATCGTATCGTGTGTTGCATGCAACAGGGTATTTGGGGTTTTTCCTTCAGAAAAATAAAATCATTTAAAAAAAGAAGTGTTATAACGTATTGTAAAATAATTATTTGTTTTATTTATTCTTCCTGGAACCGCTCTTGGCATTTCCATTGCACTATAATTGGATATTCATAAAAAATGAAACGTTTTTTGTAAGCGTTCACAGGTTTTTAAACTTATATAAGCCCTGAACCTTTGAACTCTGACCAGTGAATGGTTACCTCAGATTGGCTGCGGAGAGGATGTTATCAGCCGCATAGTTCATGCTCGCACCTCAGCCGGTCTTGAGGAATTACAGCAATTGGTCATTAAAACGATCAATTCCTTGCTGGAACAAATTTTAGCAAAAACCGATTTACCGGCCGAACAGATTGATTGCGTTGTGGCTGCAGGCAATACTACCATGATTCATTTACTCCTTGGGCTTGATCCTTCCAATATCCGAAAAGATCCTTATATTCCAACGGTTTCTTCTGTTCCACCAATAAAGGTAGTCGAGTTGGGATTTCACCTGAATGATCACGCCTACCTCTATTGCCTACCCGCAATTGCAAGCTATGTGGGTGGCGACATCACTGCCGGTATTTTAACCACGGGCATGCATCAGGAAAGTCCGGTAACCTTGTTTATTGATATAGGGACGAATGGTGAGATCGTCCTTGGCAATAAAGAGTGGTTAGTGTCCACTTCCTGCTCTGCAGGGCCTGCTTTTGAAGGGGGAGAAATCCTTCACGGTATGCGGGCTGCTCCCGGGGCCATTGAGGGTGTAACCATCGAAAAAGAAACCCATGAACCCCGGCTTTCTGTTATTGGCGACCAGCTCCCCATTGGTATCTGCGGTTCGGGAATTATTGATGCAGTAGCGGAAATGTTTTTAACCGGCTTGCTTGATCGAAAAGGCAAGATGCCAAAGGAGAGGAAACACTCTCGTATTCGAGAGGGTGAATACGGCCAAGAATATGTTTTAGCCTGGACCAAAGATACTGGCCTTCAAAAGGACATTGTCATAACTGAGATTGACATTGATAATAATATAAGGGATGCCTCACTATTTCCTCATGTGGAGGATAAGCTTTATGAATATGAACGACAAATACAGGTTTGAAAAAATTGATGCTGCCAGAAAATTATTAGACCTGGAAGAAACAGCTACTATTGTGCAGATATGGGTAATCCGGAGAAATTGGACACCGAATCCGGAGGTAAGTGGACAGTGAATCCGATTTTTATAGGACAGCTTAATCAGCTAAATCCAACCTGTCATTTTACTTTATGAAAGTGTCCACTCAAAGTCAATTTTTTTAT
>JAUWNW010000091.1 GCA_030612445.1 Candidatus Aminicenantota bacterium | reverse complement strand
GGCGGAACGGGTATCGCCTGTATATATCCCCTGGTCCGGGCCCTGGCTAAAGCAGGAAACGAAGTGACCGCTATTATCGGGGCCCGAAACAAGTCAATGCTCATCCTGGAAAAGGAGATGAAAGCTGCAGCTGCAAAAACTTTGATAGCTACGGATGACGGCTCTAAAGGACATCATGGTTTTGTAACCGAAGTCCTGCAGAAGACGATTGCAGCACACAAGAATTCCGGCGGTATCAGCAGAGTGATCACAATCGGCCCTGTCCCGATGATGAAAGCTGCGGCTGAAGTCACCCGGCCTTATAAAATCCCAACTATTGCCAGTCTGAATACAATAATGGTAGACGGCACGGGTATGTGCGGCTCCTGCAGGGCATATATAGATGGAGTAATGAAACTGGTCTGCATTGACGGGCCTGAATTTGACGCCCATAAAGTGGATTTTGATGATGTCCTGAGCCGGATGGAAATGTTTAAAGTAAAAGAAAAACAGGCAGTGGAACATTACCAGAAAATTTCCCGGGAGAAAGAGTGAATAAGAAAAGAATTAACCTCGGCGGTTACAGAGTTCAAATGCAGGAGCAGAGCCCGGAAGAACGGATTGAAAATTTTAAATCCGTTCCCCTTGGATACAGTAAAGAGGAAGTGGTCAAAGAAGCCAAACGCTGTCTGCAGTGCAAGGGTATTCCCTGTGAACTCGACTGCCCCATCAATATGAAGATCCTGGAAATGATCCGGGAGATCGCCATAGAAAATTTTGAAAAGGCATTTTTCATCATAAAAGAAGACAATCCTATTCCAGCGATCACTGGCCGGGTTTGTCCTCAGGAAGCCCAGTGTGAAGGCGTGTGCCCCCTGTATCAGAGGGGGCATGGTATTAATATCGGAAAACTGGAAGCTTTTGTCGCTGATTGGGCCCGGCTGAAGGGGATAAAAGAAAAGTTCCCAATAGATGAGAAGCAACAGAAGGTGGCGGTGATAGGCTCCGGGCCGGCCGGTATAAGCTGTGCTGTTGACCTGCGTAAATTCGGATACCAGGTCACCATGTTCGAAGCGCTGCACAAAGCAGGTGGTGTTTTACAATACGGCATCCCCGCGTTTCGCCTTCCGACAGAAATAGTCGATTATGAAATATCCTATTTGGACGAGATCGGGGTGGATATTAGGCTTGATTTTTTTGTCGGTCAAAATATTAAATTCAGCGAGCTAAGAAACGAGTATGATGCTATTTTTATAGGCACGGGAGCAGGTGCCCCTCTTTTTATGAATATTCCCGGGGAAAACCTCAAAGGAGTATATTCTGCAAATGAATTTTTGATCCGCGTAAACCTGATGAAGGCTTATAAGTTCCTGGAATTCGATACTCCTATCGTATGCGGGGAGACAATAGGTGTTATTGGGGCGGGTAATGTTGCTATGGATGCAGCCCGCTGCGCCCTCCGGCTTGGGGTTGAGAAAGTCTACATTCTCTACCGTAGGACAAAGAAAGAAGCCCCGGCCCGGGACGAAGAGATACAGCACGCTTTAGAAGAAGGGGTTGTTCTGAAAGAACTGATCTCGCCTAATAAATTTATCGGGGATGATAAAGGCTGGCTCAAAGAGGTTGAATTATTCAAAATGGAACTGGGAGATGCGGATGCCAGCGGACGCCCTCGGCCTGTCAAAATCGAAAACAGCGAGTTCGTTTTGAAAATGGAGAGTATTGTGGAAGCACTGGGATCTAGGCCCAACCGTTTGTTTCTGGACAAGGCTCCGGAGCTCGAACTGAACAAATGGGGGCAGATCAAGGTCGATGATAATTTAATGACTCAAATCCCGGGAGTCTATGCCGGGGGAGATGCAGTACGGGGAAATGCCACGGTTATTCTGGCTCTGGGAGACGGCCGCCAGGCTGCTGCCTCAATCCATAAGCAGATAGAACAAGATAAAGGTTTCAATAATCGTTCTCGATGAAATCTTGCATCTCACTGAAAAGAAAATAATCATAAGTACCTCGCCATTTCTTTATGAATAGTTCAGGTTAATTCTTGCTGAGGCTCATTGCAGTTATAAATATCTTTCCTTGCATGTGATTTTTTCGAGCTCTCGTTCGTCTTCTTTTATAGGCAGGGACAATGACAGAAGACAGGAGAGGACACAGGTTCAGGCTGCGGGAAAAATTTCTAAAAAACGGCCTGCCCTCTTTTCTGGACCATGAGATAATCGAGCTTCTTTTAACTCTCGGGACTCCCAGGCAGGATTGCAAGCATGCGGCCAAAGAGGCCTTGAAGCAGTTTAGAACCTTAAGCGGTGTCCTGGAAGCTCCCCCTGGCGACCTCCAGAAAGTTAGGGGCGTGGGCCCTCATAATGTATTTGGAGTCCGTTTTATCCAAGAAGTATCCCGCCGGTACCTCAGGGAACGGATGATGAGCAGGCCAGTATGTCATTCTTCCAAAGAGGTCTTTGATTACCTTTACCACAGCCTGCGGGATGCCAGGCGGGAAAAATTTAAAGTTTTATTCATGGATGCTAAGAATCGCATAATCGAAGAAAAAACAATTTCAGAAGGAACTGTGGATTCAAGCGCTGTATATCCCCGGGAGGTCATCAAATCAGCCCTTAAATTCGATGCTTCCTCTTTAATATTTGTCCATAACCACCCTTCAGGAGACCCCACCCCTTCAGAGAGCGACCGCGAGATAACCAAAGAGCTGGTATTTGCCGTCCAGGTCATGCAGGTAAAGGTGCTTGATCACATCATCATCGGCAATAACTGCTTCTTCAGCTTTGCAGACGAAGGCCTGATCGAGGATTATGAATTTATGTACCGCAATTTTAAATAAATTCGACAGGTCTAGACATTTTTGTTAAAATCTATTCATGATACAATCAGCCATAAAAAGAGGAGAGTACAATGCCAAGTGACTGGGAAATCGCTAAAAAATATCCTTTGAAGCCCATAGAGGAGATCGCTGCCAAACTTGATATCAGCGAAGAGGAGCTGGAAAAATTCGGGAAATATAAAGCCAAAATAAACAGGAAGGATAGTTATGTTCCGGACGGAAAAAGAGGGAAACTAGTTATGGTTACAGCCATGTCGCCTACCCCAGCCGGGGAAGGAAAAACCCTGACCTCGATCGGCCTTTCTGATGCCTTAAACAAACTGGGCAAGAAAACAGCCGCTGCCCTGCGTGAACCTTCTCTGGGCCCAGTCTTTGGGATGAAAGGCGGGGCTTCAGGTGGAGGTTATGCCCAGGTAATGCCCAGCGAAGAAATAAATCTGCATTTTACAGGCGACATGCATGCTGTAACTTCAGCTCACAATCTGCTCGCAGCTATGGTGGACAACCGCCTGCATTTTGATGGGCCCGGAGGGCTCCTGGACTGCCGCCGAGTGACCTGGAAGAGGGTCCTGGACATGGATGACCGGGTCCTGCGTGAGATCGTAGTCGGCATCGGCGGCCCTCTCCGGGGGATAGCCAGGGAAACAGGAGTGGATATTACAGCTGCCTCTGAAGTTATGGCCATCCTCTGTCTTTCCTGTAATTCAGCTGACCTTAAGGAAAGGCTGGGAAATATCCTTGTCGGGTATTCACCGGAAAAGAAACCCGTATTTGCCAGCCAAATAAAGGCCCACGGGGCAATGGCAGCCCTGCTTAAAGAAGCTTTAAAGCCTAACCTGGCCCAGACTCTCGAGGGGACCCCGGCTTTTATTCACGGAGGGCCTTTTGCCAATATTGCCCATGGAACAAATGCAGTGATTGCCACCCGGATGGCGCTTCAGCAGGCGGATTATGTCATAACGGAAACCGGCTTTGGTTCCGATCTTGGGGCTGAAAAATTTTTTAATATCGTGGTAAGGACCGGACATATTCCTCCCCCTGATGCCTGTGTTATGGTAGCAACAGTGCGGGCCTTAAAATACCATGGCGGAGTCAAGCGCAAGGAACTGCATGAAGAAAATATCAAAGCCCTAGAAAAAGGCTTTCCCAACCTCCAAAAACACATGGAGAATATGAAAAATTTCGGGATTCCCTTTGTTGTGGCTGTCAATAGATTCAGCTCTGATACAGAAGCTGAGATTGCCCTGGTCAAAAAACTTTGCCGCAGCGAAAATAGCAGAGTAGCAGAAAGTAATGTCTGGGCAAAAGGAAGCACAGGCGGACAGGAACTAGCGCAGGAGGTTCTCAATGCGCTCGCAGAAGACAAGCACGATTTTCATTTTACTTATCCCTCAGAAATGCCCCTTCTGGAAAAGATCGAAGCTGTGGCAAAAAATATATACGGAGCTGTAGCTGTAGCAATGGAAGGAAAGATCAGGCGGAAAATCCACAGGATGGAAAAAGCAGGCTTTGCTAAGCTTCCAGTGTGTATTGCCAAGACCCAATATTCCCTCTCGGATGATGCTGAGCTCCTGAGCAGGCCGCAGGACTACACCCTTATTGTCACGGATGCCTCTCTGAGCTCAGGGGCAGGCTTTGTGGTGGTTTTATGCGGGGACATCATGACAATGCCTGGCCTGCCGAAACATCCCTCAGCCGAGAATATCGATGTCACAGAGGATGGGGAGATAACCGGCCTATCGTAGGGGAATTCCAGTAAATTGTTTACACTATCCCCCAATTATGATAAAAAAATATAGTACAATTTAATCTAACCAAAAGGAATAACTAATGTGTGAATTAAGAGAGGTTTTTATTGTCGGTGCGGCCCGGACTGCCATAGGCAGCTTTCTGGGAGCGCTGAAAAATTTTAAAGCATCGGACCTGGGTGGTTTTGCAATTAAGGAAGCGCTTAAAAAAGCAGGGATCACAGGCGAAGATGTCGGCGAAGTGATCATAGGAAACGTTGTTTCTGCAGGAATAGGTCAGGCTCCGGCCAAGCAGGCTTTAATCAAAGGCGGGATCCCGGCAACAGTAAACAGCTTTGCCATAAATAAAGTCTGCGGCTCTGCCTTGAAAGCAGTAGGCCTGGCGGCCAACTCCATCTGGCTGGAAGAAAACGAGATCGTCGTAGCCGGCGGCATGGAGAGTATGAGCCAGGCGCCGCATCTTATGTGGGGCGCTCGAAATGGCGTAAAAATGGGTGATATCAAATTAAAAGATGCCATGATCTTGGATGGGCTGTGGTGTGCTTTTGATAACCAGCATATGGGTATCACGGGAGAAGTGATCGCAGAAAAATTTGGAGCCACCCGGGATCAGCAGGACGAATATGCTGCCAGCAGTCACCAGAAGGCCATTCGCGCTATCGAAAAAGGCTATTTTAGGGAAGAAATCGTCTCGGTCGAGGTACCGCAAAGAAAGCGGGACCCGATCAACTTTGATACGGACGAAGGGCCGCGAAAAGATGCAACTTTGGAAAAATTAACAAAACTTCGGCCTGTTTTTAAAAAAAATGGGACAGTTACAGCCGGAAATGCGTCTTCTATAAATGACGGGGCTGCAGCTGTCGTTGTGGCCTCTGAGGATGCTGTAAAGGAAAAAGGGCTCAAACCGCTGGCCAGGATTATAGGCTCAGCCTCAAATGCCCTGGAACCAAAAATGGTAATGTATGCGCCCAAGGGAGCAATTGAAAAACTTCTGGCTAATGTGGGCTGGAAAATAGAAGAGGTCGATCTTTTTGAGATAAACGAAGCCTTCGCCTCCCAGCTTGTGGTTTTGATAAAGGACATGGATCTGGACCGGGAAAAGATCAATATACACGGCGGAGCAGTAGCTCTGGGACACCCTATTGGTGCGACCGGAGCCCGGATATTGACAACCCTGATCTATGCTCTGAAACACAGGGGGCTTAAAAAAGGCATTGCCTCTCTCTGCCTGGGTGGCGGAGATGCGGTGGCTATGGCTATTGAAATTGTTTAAAAGGAGGGATAATGTCTGATATAAAAAAAATCGCAGTTATAGGTGCCGGGACTATGGGAACAGGTATAACCCAAGTTGCGGCAGCTTCAGGATTTGAAGTAATTCTCAACGATGTTGATGACAAATTTCTCCAGCGTGCTTTAAATGTCATGGGCAAGAGCCTTTCCAAGCTGCAGGAAAAAGGCCGGTTGAAAGAGGATAAGGATCCGATCCTGGGCCGGATTAAAACTACGACCGAGCTTGGCGATGCTAAGGATGCAGATTTTGTGATCGAGGCAGTATTTGAAAGCTTTGAAGCAAAAAAGGAAGTGCTGACAAAGCTTGACAAACTGCTGCCCCCGGAAGTAATTTTGACTTCCAATACTTCGTCTATATCTATTACTAAACTGGCAGCTCTGACCGAATGCCCAGATAAATTTATGGGCATGCATTTTATGAACCCGGTTCCCTTGATGAAGCTTGTGGAATTGATAAAAGGAATTGCTACCTCCCAGGAAACATTTGACAAGGTCAGGGCCCTGGCTGAAAAAATGGGTAAAGTTCCCATCGAAGCGCATGATTATCCTGGCTTTATTGCCAACCGGATCTTGATTCCCATGATAAACGAAGCGGTATATACCCTTATGGAAGGAGTAGGTACAGTCGAAGCTATAGACCAGGTCATGAAGCTGGGCATGAACCACCCCATGGGACCGCTGGCCCTGGCTGACCTTATCGGCCTGGATGTATGCCTGTTTATAATCGAAGTTCTATATGAAGGTTTTAAAGACCCGAAATACCGGCCCTGTCCTCTTTTAAGAAAAATGGTGGATGCCGGCTATCTCGGCCGGAAAACCGGAAAAGGATTCTATGATTATTCTAAGTAAATTAACAAGGGGGACTGTCCCCTTTCAATGTTGCGAGAAGCAGGGGGCGTCCCCTTACAATACATAGGAGAATAAAATGAGCAATAACTCAAAAGATAAGGAATCAAAAGGCAAAGCTATAGAAGCGGCTCTCTCTCAGATAGAAAAACAGTTCGGAAAAGGGGCGGTTATGAAAATGGGACAGAAGGAAGCGGCTGATAATGTACCTTCTATCCCAACCGGGTCTATTGCCTTTGACCTTGCTCTCGGCATCGGTGGATTTCCCCGAGGAAGAGTTGTAGAAATATTTGGCCCGGAAGCTACCGGAAAAACAACCCTGGCAGTCCATGTGATCGCTGAAGCCCAAAAACAGGGAGGCCAGGCGGCTTTTATTGACGCTGAACACGCAATGGACCCGAAATATGCTGCCAGTATTGGGGTAAACATTGATGACCTGCTTATTTCTCAACCTGATTATGGAGAGCAGGCGCTCGAAATTGCCGAAGTTCTGGTACGCAGCGGTGCGATTGATGTAATAGTGGTTGATTCAGTGGCAGCTCTTGTGCCCAAGGCCGAACTTGAAGGCGATATGGGTGATGCCCACATGGGCCTTCAGGCCCGCTTGATGTCTCAGGCCTTAAGGAAGCTGACCGCTATAGTCAGCCGTTCCAAGACCTGTTTTGTCTTTGTCAACCAAATCCGCCAGAAGATAGGATTTTTTCTAGGCAACCCGGAAACAACTAGTGGAGGGCGGGCTCTGAAGTTCTACTCCTCCCTCAGAGTAGATGTGCGCAGGATCGCCACCTTAAAGGACGGAGATAAAGTCATCGGCAACCGGGTCAAAGTCAAAATAGTGAAAAACAAAATGGCTCCTCCTTTTCGCTTCGCCCAGTTTGATATTATCTTTGGCGAAGGGATCTCCCGGGAGAGTGATCTTATCGACTGTGGTGTAGATGTGGGCTTAATCGAAAAAGCCGGCACCTGGTATTCTTACAAAGGAGAAAGGCTGGGCCAGGGAAAAGAAAACGTAAAAAAGCTGCTGCAAGAACAAACAGAGCTTGCCAACCAGCTTGAACAAGATATCAGGAAAAAAGTCGGCTTGCTTAAAGACGAAAAACCTAAGCCAAAAGATAATAATGAAAAACCGTAAAGAGTGAATCGTTAAATACTTAGAAAAGTAAAGCCAAAGATAAGAAAAAGCAACAGGGATACCAGCCCAGCCAGATGCCTAGGCCTAACAAGAGCTAGACTTGCCGGGTCTTTATAGCCATAAGGATGGCTAAGACAGGTGGAAGGATGGAAAGCCAACCTATGTATCCCTGATGTATACTGTTTTTAACCCGCAAAAGGCTGTTCAACAGAGGGGCTGGGAGTCGAAAAATATTTTGGCCCTTCTTCAGTGATGTATATGCAGTCTTCCAGCCGAATACCGAATTCCCCTGGCATAACAAGCATGGGTTCATCGCTAAAGCACATACCGGGTTCCATGGGGCGTTTGTTTCCTTTGACCAGGTTTACCCACTCATGGCCGTCCAAGCCAATGCCGTGGCCTGTCCGGTGGGGGCAACCAGGAACTTCGTATCCCGGGCCGAAACCATAGTCTATATAAACTTGCCGTGCAGCCGCATCAGCATCCTCACAGGGCACGCCGACACCTGCCTTGGCAAAAACGGCTGATTGTGCTTTTTTCGCCAGGTTCCACAGTTCTCGCTGCCGTTTTGAGGCTTCGCCGAAAACAATTGTTCGGCTTATGTCTGAGTGGTATCCATCCACACTACACCCTCCATCCATCAAGACAATATCGCCTTCTTTCAGTTCAATGTGCTTGATGCTGCCGTGAGGATTAGCCGAAGCTTCCGCGATCTGGGCTCCGATGCCGCCTGTTGCTCCCAATGCTGTATGCGCTCTCGAAGAGATCGCGCTGAAATCGTCTTTGGTCATGCCTTTCTCAAGCATAGCGACAGATGCCTTGTAGGCTTCAATAGTAATATCACTGGCCTTTTGCATCAAAGCGATCTCGCTCTGGGACTTAATCACCCGGCATCCTACAGTTATGGGGTCGGCACTGACATATTCGAGCAGGGAGGCTTCCTTGCGGATGCCATCGAAGAGAAAAAAACGGACCCTTTCCTCTATCCCGATCTTCCCGCTGTTGATCCCCCGGTCTTTAAATATTTGTGCTACCCTTTTGTAGGGGCTTTCATGCTCTTCCCAACTCCGGATGTCATCACCGAACCGGATCAATTCGCGGGCTCTGTCCTCTTCAAATGCGGGGCAGATCCAGGCAATTTCACCGCTGGCCGGGATGACAGCTGCGAACATCCGTTCGCTGTTCCACCAACGGACACCGGTAAAATAAAAAAGGCTTGAACCTCCTTCCAGGTAAATAGCCTTGATGTTGCTCTCCTTCATTAACCGCCGGGCTTTTTCTAAGCGCCCTTTCCGCTCTTCATCTGTGATTGGAACAATATCCCCAGTCATGGGGCGAAGCTTGCTGATGGGGTCGGAGGTTCCAAGGCCGTCCTGTGTCTTTGATGAACAGGCTGGTGTGATCAGGGCGGCACCTGCCGCTCCCGCAGATAATTTGATAAAATCCCTTCTTTTAATATTCATGTTAATTTCCTTTTATGCAATAGAATAACTTGATAATAATAAAAAAAAAGCAGTAATTCAATCATATATTAATCAAGTCTGTTAAACTTGTTGACCTGGATAGATTCATATGATAAATCTAGCATAAAGCAAGTTGATAGAAAATCAAAGTAAACAAAAAAGAGTATGCTGGAAAATGACCAAGAAATAGCCACACAATGGGCCCGTTCGCTACTTGAGCGTGAGGATTGGGTTATCCTGGATACAGAAACAACAGGGTTATCCCAGATAGATGAGATAATTCAGGTCGCCATCATTGCCTATGACGGATCGATGCTGCTTGATACATTGGTGCGCCCCAAACAGCCGATTTCAGCTACTGCTATTGCTGTTCACGGGATGACAAATGCAATTCTGGAAGAGGCCCCCTCTTTTCGGGAAATATATGAACAGTTTAAAGCTGTGATCTCGGAAAAGACTATAGTAATTTACAATGCGCCTTTTGACCTGCGGCTTATAAAGCAGACTTTAAAAACACACCATCTTCCCCAGATTGAGATCAATCCGGAACAGGTTGAGTGTGCCATGCTGAAGTATTCAGCCTGGAAGGGCGAGATCTGGTCGCATGGCAACTACAAGTGGCAAAAGCTTCCAGGGGGAGATCACACAGCCTTAGGCGACTGCAAAGCTACTCTTGAAATAATAAAAAAGATGGCAGGATAAACCCAATTACTCTCTGTCCTTATCCTGCAACAATTTGTTTATTTTGTCTTTCAGCGTATTTAAATCCACTGGCTTTTCCATAAAATCATCCGCCCCGCTTTCCCTAATAAGATCCTTGTGGGTAATTTTTTTATAAACCGCTGACATCAGTATTACCCGGGTATGCTTAAGTTCATGGGATTCCTTAACTTTCTTGCACAAATCAACACCGTGGATCTTAGGTATCAGTATGTCGCTTATTAAAATATCCGGTTTTTCCCTCTTAACCAACTCTAATCCTTCCTCCCCATCTTGAGCGCTGTAAACCCAGAATCCAGCCAGTATCAAGGCTTTTTCAATAACGGCCAGAGTAACCCGGTCGTCATCAACAATTACTATTTTCGTTGCCACTTTCCTGCCCTATTTCACTTCCCAGCCGGCCCGGCCTTTGATTTTGAATTTTTTTGCATATTCCTTGTCTCCCACTTTAAGCACGGCTACATATTCACCCGGCTCTACTAAGGGCCCTCTTGCCCAGCGTCCCATGCGGGCCTTTTGTTCTCCTGTTAGTTTTTGCCGCATATTCCAGAGTACCCGGTTTATCCCAGCAGAGGAATTCCCCTTTAATTCTTGCAGTACAGAGCCGTAAGGATCCGTGATCGTGATTTTTGCTTTTTCTGTTTTTTTCTCTTTTAGATAATAATTGATAACAATGGCATTGGGTTCGTTGGGTGTAGCGTGATGCCTGTCCCCGTAAAGATTGTAGTTCCCTCCATAGGTGTGGGCCATACGCTGCACGCGCGATTCGATATTAAACAAATACACCTCTTCTGCCAGGGTCCCGGCATTCAATTCCTGCAGAGGAGTTATGTCGGTAATAAAGAGCCCACGGCCGTAAGCCCCGCCCACCAGGGCATTTTCCCGGGGATGGCCCAGCAGGTCATGGCATGCTGCTGTAGGCATGTTACTGCGCATATACTCCCATTTGTTTCCGGCGTCCAGACTGACAAAAACCCCTTTATCATTGCCTAGGAAAAGGAGCTCCGGATTTTTCCGGTCTTCAATAATGACATTAACCGGTTTTGCCGGCAGGCCAGCTGTGATCGATATCCAATTTTTTCCATAGTCTCTGGTTATAAAAACAAAGGGGCGGAAATCATCCCTCCGATAGCCTGATTTTGTCACATATGCGGTTCCGCTATCATGACTCGAGGCAAAAACCCGGCTTACCCAATAATTTTCCGGCCCTCCGGCAGCTGCGATCTTCTGAGTCATGTCAAGCCAATCCACACCTCCGTCTCTAGTAAGCCACACTTTTCCGTCATCTGTCCCTACCCATATAATCCCGGGAGTAACAGGGCTCTCTGAGATAGTCGTGATGGTACAGTACTGGATATGACCTTGACCGGCTATTTTAACCGCATCATCGGTGGTTAAATCCGGACTTATCTCCTGCCAATTGTCTCCGCGGTGCATAGAGCGGAGCAAGAACTGAGTTCCGGTATAGAGGACCTCACTGTTATGAGGAGAGATATGAAGGGGTGGGCACCAGTTAAAACGGTAAGGAGCCATACCTTCCTCTCTTTGAGGGACAATGTTTGTCCGGATGCCCAGCTTCTGGTCAACCCTGTGGTGGCCTCCGAACTGTGATGTGTTGTAGAGCCAGCGGCTGTTATTGGGATCGACTTGATTGTACATCCCGTCTCCACTACCGACGGTTACACAGTCTTCCAGAGTAATAGTTCCCGACCAGCTGTTGCTCGGTATCTTCCATGATTCATGACACTGCAGCCCGCCGTAAATATTATATGGGTCTTCCATGTCCACGCCGATGGCATAATACTGGGCGATAGGAATATTGTCGTAATAATCGCAGGTCTTTCCCCGGTCATAAGTGACATGTACCCCGCCGTCACTTCCCATAAGCATGCGGGCGGAATTTTGCGGGTCTATCCAGAGAGAGCGCACATCCCCGAATGAGAGGG
>JAUWNW010000119.1 GCA_030612445.1 Candidatus Aminicenantota bacterium | reverse complement strand
GTTGATACAAAAACAGAAAAGCTCATCCTGGAAAACCTGATAAAACTGAGAAAAGAAAAAACAACTATTATCATAGCGCATAGAATTTCTTCAGTGCAGCGTGCAGATAAAATTATCGTGCTTGATAAAGCCCAAATAGCTGAACAGGGGACTCACAAACAACTTCTTAAAACAGGCGGGCTATACAAAGACATTTATGAAAAACAGCAGCTGGAAGAGAAAATCTCGGCAAGAGAAAACAAGGATTCAGGCAGCTAAATGTTAAACCAGATTCCAGGATTTTCAGAAGATGACATAAAAACAAAAGTCTATGACAGACAGATGATGAAAAAGCTCATCAAATATCTCAAGTCATACAAATTTTATGTTTTCATTTCATTTCTAATGCTGATTTTAATAGCTGCCATCGAGCTTGCCGTCCCGGCTGTCACCAAAATTGCAGTTGATGAGCACATAGTTGCTAATAAAGATCTTATCGCCTTTGATACCAAAATAGCACAAGAGAATTTTCAGACTCGCTATAAAAAAGTTAAATTTAAAGAATATGCCTATAAAGATAAATTTTATCTTCTTTTCCCAGATCATAAATTAAGTTTAATCGCTAAAAAGGAAATATCGCAATTAAAGCAGCAGAAAAGATTACTCAGTAAAGTAACTCTGCTCAAAAACAAAGCTTCAACCCTTGAACTTCTTAAAGACTTGAATGTTAAAACGCTCTCAAAAGATTTCACAGCAGTTCGCGCAGAAGAATTACTCCGTTTAAAAAAAGAAGGAATTCTTAATAAAGGGCAGTTGCGAAAACTACAGACCTATAATATCCACAGATTAAGGGTTTTTGGACTCATCCTTTTTTTAATAATAGCAGCCCAATTTGCCTTTTACTATTTACAAATATTTACCATAAATTATGCCTCCCAGCATGCCATGTATGACCTCAGGCGCGATGTGTTTGCTCATGTTTCCAGAATGCCGCTTTCGTTTTTTGATAAAAACCCCATAGGGCGGTTGGTCACCCGCATCACAAATGATGTAAGAACACTGGATGAGATGTTAAGTAATGGCCTTATCCAGCTTATCCAGGAGTTTTTTGTCCTCGGCGGTATTATCATCATAATGCTGGTATTCAATTGGAAATTAGCTCTTATCGTTTTCACAGTCATTCCGGTAGTTTACCTTCTTTTCCACATCTTTATAAAAAAGACCAGGGTAATTTACCGGGAAGTAAGGAAAAAAGTGGCAAAGATAAACTCAGCTTTATCGGAAAACATATCAGGCGTAAAGATCATCCAATTATTTAATCAATACAAACGCAAAAAAGCTGAATTTGCTGAAATAAATAAAGAATATTATTTGCAATCAATGTCTCAGATGAGGTTGTTTGCTTTCTTTCGTCCCCTTATTAACTCCATGCGCAGAGTCGCAGTCGCCCTTCTTTTGTGGTTTGGAGGCGGTTTGATCCTGGATAATGTGATCACCTTAGGAGTTTTTATCGCTTTTATAAGTTATCTGGATAGATTCTTTGAACCGATAAACCGTTTGAGCGAAAAGTTTAATATTCTCCAAGCTGCTATGGCCGGAACAGAAAGAGTCTTTGATCTGATGGACAAAAAGCCGGAAGATTACAGAAATAAATATCACTCCAAAAACGGTAATACTTTTAAAGGTGAGATAGAATTTAAAAATGTCTGGCTTGCCTATATAAATGATGATTATGTCCTAAAAGATGTTTCATTTAAGATAAAACCAGGTGAAAAAGTAGCCATGGTAGGACATACAGGTGCAGGTAAAACATCGATTATAAGCTTGATCGCAGGCCTATATCCTTTTCAGAAAGGAAATATCATTATTGATGGAAAAGACCAAAAAGAGCTTTCTCTCGAAGATATTAGGAAAAATATTGGCATTGTCCAGCAGGATGTCTTTCTTTTTTCAAGCACTATAAAAGATAATATTGTTCTTAACAACAAAGATATTTCGGATGAGGATATCGAAAGAGTCGCAAAATATGTTAATGTTGACAGATTCATAGACAGCCTGCCTCATAAATATATGGAGCCTGTAATGGAACGCGGTTCCACTTTTTCTGTAGGTCAGCGCCAGCTTATCGCCTTTGCGCGGGTACTGGCCTATAACCCGGCAATTTTTGCCCTGGATGAAGCAACCTCTAATATTGATACTGAAACAGAGGCCCTAATTCAGGATGCCCTGAAAAAGCTAATGGAGAACAGAACTTCGATAATCATCGCGCACCGGCTTTCCACAATTCAGCATGTAGATAGAATAATCGTGCTTCATAAGGGAAGGATCGTAGAAGAGGGAAATCATCAGGAGCTTTTGGCTAAAGAAGGGCTCTATTACGATCTCTATAGGCTGCAGTATACTTGATTAATTACCCTTACCCACCTTGACAAAAATGATAAATAAACATAAGATATGAATATTAAAGATAAGATTCAATAAGATAAAGGATATATTGAACAAAAAAGAATATAAATTAACAAAACATGCAATAAAAAGAATGAGAGACAGAAATATTTCAATTAATGGAATGGAAAAAGTAATAGCAGATCCTGATATTGTTTATCCAGGGAAAAGGGGAGAAATAAATATTGTTAAGCGAGTGAAAAAAGATAAAAAGATTCGATTAGTATATATTGAAGAAAAAAGACTAAAGATTATTATTACAGCAATGGTTGTAAATTAAATAAATGGAGAAATAAATGAAAATTGAAATTGATAGAAAAGCCGATGCCGGATATATAAAATTATCAAACAAAAAAATTGAAAAAACTGTATCTGTATCAGAATATTGTAATGTAGATATTGATTCAGATGGCAGGGTCTCAGGTATAGAATTATTATTTATTAGTCAATATATGGATGATTTTAAATTGTGGCTTGATCTGGCAAATACCGCAGAATATTTAAACAAATCTCCGGTTACAATCCGGAGATGGGTAAAAGAGGGGAAAATACCATATTATAAACCTGGCAAAGAATATTTATTTGTCAAAGAAGATATTGACGATTTTATCCATAAGCAAAAAAGAACCTGTTAATATTCCCACAGAGAAAAATCTCTTAGAAGTGATTTTACTCCAAGTCAAGAGCCATGATGAAGCGCTCTCTTGGGCTTTCGAAAAGGATTTTTTCCGGATCAAACATGTAAGGATTCCAATCACCAATCCAGATGATACGCTCCTTTAGATCTAGATTATTTTCTCCGGGTTGTTCCTCAAATTTATCTGCAACTTCAAAAGCCTCGATGCATTGATAATAGCCGGGAATACTCCCACAGTCCTCAGGAGGGGCGGCTAGTTTTCCCCCTACACAGACAGGGTATTTAGTGTTTTTTGTTTTAGGGAGGATTTTCTCGAGCTTGACACTCATTTCCCAACTGTCTCCGTAGTCATAGCAGTAGATAGCCTTGTCAGAAGGTTTACTGAGATAGTCCTTAAGGGGAACTTCTGTGGTCGTAAGCCAATCATTATCCATATCCCATGGATCCCACCAGGGGCATTCGATATGGGCTATTTCTTCAAATGTTCCTATGCCGGGGATTCTGAAGCAGTGGAGATGGTAGTCCAACCAGTTCATGGCATCCTGCAAAGCCACATGGAAATCATAGAATGTGTAGCTCTCAGGGACTAGGATTCTTCTCCAGACCGGCGGTTTAGTATCCATTAAGGTACACTTAAGTTGATAAACATTTGCGAATCGCCTACGCCGGGGAACAGTTAATTTCTGAATGAACGATTCTTTGCCAAACTTATGCTCGATTTTAATGGTCTGGGTAGAGGGACTGATAATTTCTTTAGCTTGATCGGGTTTTTTTGGTTTTTTGCTCATTTCGCATTGATTATTTTACTTGAATTCTTAATGAAATAAAAGAATAATTAAAGCAAAGATGACTGATACAGAAGAACAGGCTATTGTTCCTCAGGAAATTATCGAAGAATTGCATAAAATTGTAAATAAGGCCGATGCCCGCAGTGTACTCCTATATGCAGAAATAAATAAGGCTATTTCAAAAGGATTCCGCCTTGACTTAAAGAATGTACCGATTTTTCGCAAGAAAATTAAAGCAAACATCCTACCACATCAGGTTGATCCGGATTTGATATTTTTAGCTCCACCTGAATCTTTACCCCAAATCCTTGAAACATTTTCTTTAATAACTATTGAGGATTTATTTTCTAGTTTTATTGTTTTCTTTGGTGAATCTAAAATATTAGCTGCAATGCTTCTTGACGAAAGAGTGGAAGTAAGATCAATGGTATGGGCTTATCTGCAAGATAAATCTAAATTGCAAATACCTGAAGAAAAAGAAGCAGAGCAAAGATTAATAGGATATATTTTCCCATTGGAGAAAGAGATTCGGAAGTGGCTTAAAAAAATCATAGACAAGCAGGAGGAAACGGATACAGATAAAGAACAGGAAGAAATAAGCGAAGAATCTCCGGCTCTTGCAGAAGAGAATAAAAAACTTAAAAATGAAATTGAAAATCTTAAAAAATCTAAAGAGAATGAACAGAAAAAATCAAAGAGAAAGATTACTGTCCTAAAAGAAAATATAAAGGATTTGCAGAAAATAGAAGCAGAGCTTAAGACTAAAATAGAAAAAGAGATAGTAAAAAAACAGTCAGCTATCCACAATGAAAAGAAAGCTCAAGAAGAAAAAAACGCCCTTCAAGATGACATAGAAAGAAAAATTAAAAATAGTGTGGAAGCAAAACTTAATACAAGATTAAACTTCTGGTTAAAAGAATGTGAAACCCTTGATAGAGAAGTAAAAAAAATGGAATCATCCCATAACAACATAATTTCTGAAGCTGAGCATTTGTTGCAAAAACAAGCAGAACGAGATAAACACCTGGGAAATATCATAAAGATAAAAGAGCGAATCAAGCACTTGCAGGAACTTTCAAACAAAGTAAAAACTGCCCGAAAAGAAGCTGTCAATCCTCTTGAAGATTTAAAAGGTATTGAAGATAAACTCGTCTCTGAGATTGATCTTTTGTACAAGAAGTTGGGTCAAGAACAAGCTAAAGACAATGAATTTGTCGA
This sequence comes from Candidatus Aminicenantota bacterium, assembly GCA_030612445.1. Lineage (GTDB taxonomy): Bacteria > Acidobacteriota > Aminicenantia > Aminicenantales > Aminicenantaceae > JAUVXM01. The sequence goes on along the minus strand of JAUWNW010000119.1, from coordinate 3,987 downwards.
AAAGATATGCGCCCGTATTAATGTTGCTAAAAGAGAAGAGCTTGGTCCTTTAAAACAAACTCTTAATGATTTATGTGATCAGGGAATAATGCGTTTTGAAAACCTTAAGAAAGCATATACCTGCTACTCTAAGAGAATGAGTATAGAGTATGCTTCCCTTAAAAATAAAGCGAAAAAACGTGACTTTTTAATAACTGATCCATTAGAGTTACTCAATTACTGTATTGAAGCAAAAGATACCCCGCTAATTTTATTACTTGATGGCCACAATATAATAGGAAAGCTTCCCCATGTTTTTGAGCATGGGCTTTCTTCCCGGCAATCCGGAAAATATGCCCGTGAGAAGCTAAAAAACAGGATAGATATTGCTACAAGAAATACCCAAATTGAAGTGCTTCTGTTTTTTGACAGCCCAGAATATAGTAAAGACATAATTCGCAAGGATTTTAAGGTTGTTTATTCAGGTGGAGGTGAAAAAGAACAGCGCGCAGATAAAAAGATTTTAAACCACTTAAAATCCATTCAGAATAAATCCGGGCAAACACAAAAAATATTAGTCACAGATGACCGTGACTTACGTGCTGAGGCTCTAAAAGCTGAGGCAAAATATGTCCATGTGGATCAGTTTGCTGATCTGATATTAGATTAGCCCTATGGATAGGGGACGGGCCGTCTTAATCATTCAGCTCTTTTCATTTCCAGTATTCTATCCACTCTAAAATTTCTGGCTTCGTTGCGCAGATAACAATAAGCTTCCACTCCCAGAAAAGTCTTATCTTTATACAGAAGGTCACCCACAAAATGAGGTTTGATGATTCTTTTCGATTTCTCATCTTTTGATTTGAGATAAAGGATTTCCAGTTTTTTATTTTCCTGGATGGTCTTTTTTATAAAATCAATCTTCTGGTCAAGAGGCATTCTCTCATCGGAAAGTCGGTACTGATATTTGGTTAAAAAATCTATGATTCTCCAATCCATGAACACATGTTTTTTTTGGATTTCTTTTATTAAAATCATTCCTTCCAAAGAAGTGCAACGACTCAACGCCACATACATCTGGCCAGGAGAGAAGGTCCCTTTTCCGATATCAATGATTACCCTATCAAAGGTCTTGCCCTGGCTCTTGTGGATGGTGATAGCCCAGGAAAGACGTAGAGGATATTGGGTGAAAGACCCCACAGTCTCTGTTTCCAGTCTTCCTTTATTCTGGTTGTATGTGTATTCAAAAATCTCCCAGGTGAAGGGTTCCACATCCACCACATTACCATCAGTAAGCTTCACTTCAATAACATCCGGATCTTTATTTTGTTCAAAAACATCGACGATTTTGCCCACACTCCCGTTAATCCATCTTCCTTCAGAATCATTATTCAGCAGCATCACCTGGGCATGGATTTTGAGGGATAAATTCTTTTGGGTGGGTAATTGTTGCTCTTTAAAATTCCCAAGGATCCGTCCTTCATAAGAAAAGAGTTTTCCTTTTATTTTTTGAAGTTGCTCTTCATTGATTTGATGGGCCTGCTTATTATAAGGAGTGAGATAAACATAAAAGTGACCCTTGGCGGGCCTGAATAAAGGATGACATCTTTCATTCAGCACAGCCAGAAGGTCTTCGGTTATGGTCTTATTCCGGATGGCATTAAGTATGTTGATGAACCGTTCATCTTTTTGTCTGTAAACCCGGATCAATTCTATAAATTCTATGGGGAGATGCTCAAAGACCCGGGAAGAAAAGAAATAAGGCGTGTGGTAATAATTTTTGAATATCTCTCTTTCTTTTCCTTTGATTACAGGGGGAAGCTGATACAAATCGCCTATGAAAACCATTTGTTTCCCCCCAAAGGGAAGGCTGCTCTGGGAGCAGTTCATTCGTAAAAATTTGTCCACACAATCCAGCAAATCAGCCCGGGCCATGGAGATTTCATCAATCACTACCATCTCCACTTTTTGATACAGGTTATCCCGTATGTCCTTGACAATGGTTTTAACTTTATCCAGGGTCACGTCCGGTTTGAAACGAAAAAAGGAATGGATGGTCTGGCCTTTAACGTTCAGGGCTGCCACCCCTGTGGGAGCCAGGACAGCAATATTCTTCCTGGTGTGATAGCGAAAATATTCCAGCAGGGTAGACTTTCCTGTTCCCGCTTTCCCAGTGATGAACAAATGGCGCCGGGTCCTGTTCATCAAGTCTAGGCCTTTTTTGAATTCCGGGTTGATCTCGATTCCCGGAAATGGATTGTGCTTCTTTGTTTCCTTTTTTTTCATCTGGAAATCCCACTAATATCCCAGAAATATAGGTAATTCCTAAATAGAAGTCAACTGATCACAGATATTACGCAAAATGCCTTACACACTTCCAAAATTTTTGATTACTGCCTCAATCCCTACACCGGATGTCAAATGAGCTGTCGATACTGTCCTCCCTTTTCATTGCGAAGCTTCCACTTTACGATTGTAATTGCAATGAACGAAGCGAAGAAGCAATCTCATCCTTTAAATAGAAATACCGCTTCCTTCCTCGATAATCCTCATCATTGAGCTCTAAACACACAATTTCATCAAAACTTGTCTCTAGTAAATAGGCATTCTCTCTCAAAAATACCTCAAAAGCCTTATCTGCATTATTCTCTTTAGCAAATCCCAGAACCTGACAGTTTTCAATATCAGGTTCTACAGCCACACTTCCTGGTTGATAAGTATATCCTTCGGTGGTGATAAAAATATAAGCTCCCATATGATCCTCCTAAAAGTAAGTTGATCCATTATTGATCACTTTGCATAATGGATCAAATGAAAAAATTTCCCAAGTTCAAATTTTGACCTTGCACCCCCTCCGTATGATATTTTTCCTTTATTTTTGCCATCATCTTCATTGCGCGTATTATTTAACCTTATGTAAAAATACTGAGAAAACCTAAAAGTAAATTCCGTCAATTATTTTGGAACAACGTTAAAAAATGTTTTTTAGATTGGATTATACAAATTAAGCTGTTATAATTATTTAAGACTGTTCAACACTTGTAACCACTTGAATATGAACAGTTTATAAGGGCCAATATTGGAACTTACCCCCATTTTTAGCCAAAAAGCACCCCGGTTCTTCACAATAATGAGGACCTGGTGGTATGAAGGTTAGTGAATTTTGCTTTGACTTTCTACCAGAACAAAGTCATGGCCTGGGGATAGCGCTGACAAGAGCTGGCTAAATTTTTCGATGGTTGGAATTGACTTGCCTTGCTCGTATCGGGCGTATGTATTGTGTGACTTCGCTCCTAATCGCCAGGAAACTTCCATCAGAGTAAGTCCTCGCTTCATTCTTTGTCGCCGGAGTAGAAATGCAGTTAAGGTAGCCAAGTCTGTAGAACCAACTTCAAAATACTGATTCTTTCCCGGAAATACCTCAACGTTAAATCCTTTTTTATTCACAAGTGACTCGATGGCATCCGCAATCATCTCATATGCTTCTTTTTTTGTACGTCCCTGGGTCACTACGTTAAGAATTGATACTTCAATAGCCCAATACTTGCCGACTTTTAACACCTGTCCTGCTAAACGCATCAGTCTCCTCCTTTGGCTTCCTTAAGAATAGCCTTAGCGGTATACTCATTGATCTCAGTGTGCCGTGGCATGGCTATTTCATACTCACTGTTTGTCCAAATATCATGTCTGCGTCCACGCCGATCCAGCTTCCAACCAAGCTTCTGTAATTTCTTCTCGAGTTCACGCCGCTTCACAAACACAATTTACACAAATTAGTGTAAATTGTCAACGGGAAAGAACTGATTATCAAGAACTCTTAATTTTCATATATATTTTAGCCTTTCCTCAGTTGCCAAACTGACCTGAATCATTCATAAAAATTGCCGCTGCTATATTCATAAAATCAAAAACAAATTTTTTCATCGGCACTTTTTACCTTACAGGCGAGCCGATCTTACCGCATCTACTTCGTTACAGCGGATTCGCAGTGAATTATCACAGCTTCAT
>JAUWNW010000003.1 GCA_030612445.1 Candidatus Aminicenantota bacterium | reverse complement strand
AGATAATGATAATACCCGCAGCTTAGATCCTTGTCGGATAATTTTTCTGCGGTTTTAAGCAGAGAGGTCAGCATTTTGCTGCGTTCCTTTCCTTCTTTAGACAAAGCCGAACGCAAAGAAATATCCGTATACCTATGGGCTGCCAGGCGGGTGATAGACCTTATTTTCGATTTGCTCAACAGATACTCATAAATTTGGGACGATGATCCTTCAAGACCAAGCTCCTGAAGAGATGAAGCCAGGCCAAAGAGGGATAGATGCTCTGCCCACTCCTCCCCTTTTTCAAATCCATAAGCAAAGGCCTTTAAAAAACTATCCTCTGCTTCATCCCATATTTCCAGGTTCAGCTCTGCCAGCCCCTTTATCATATATGCCTGGGATGAGGGGTGTTGATTTACCTCAAGCTCTGCTTTCTCCCGGGCTTTCTTAAAGGCTGCCACAGCATTTTCGCCTTGATAATTGCGGGAAAGACGCTGGCCTTCTGCATAGAAATATTTCGCATCATAAAGGTGAGAGACACAAGCGGAAAATGTTATAATCAAGCAAGGAAGGAAAAATATAGCCAATAATCGTTTTTTTTGTTTTAAGTTACTCATCTTTATCTTTTATTTTCTCTTTCACAATTTCAGCGATCATCTCCTGAACATCTTCATTAGATAGCATCCCATCACCTAAAGAAACCACTGCAGCTGCTAGATCCTCTAATCCTTTCAAGAAGCGGGGTTTTCTTTTAAGGCTTTTGATATCCTCTCTGGCTTGTATCACCCGGTCATTAAATTCCTTTACAATCGTTTCATAATCCCCTGCTTCGAGCTCGCGCAGGAATAAAGCGGATAGAAAAGGATCTTCAAGACCAATTACAGGATAAAGCCTGGCGAAAGCTGTTCTAAGCTTTTTTTTATCTCCGGCTTCTAACTCCTCTGCATAAAATTCCTTGAGGCCAGGATGACCTTTAAAAAAACTAAAAACATACTTATCCGGTTTTTCTTCGATAATTCCAGGATCAGGCCAAACCTGGTATGAGAATATCCTTTCTTTCCAATTTTGAGCTCGGTCTGCAGCCCAACTTATAGCTGCCGAGATCAGAGGAAAATACAAATACGTCTTTTTCGGAAAAAACTCCATAAGCAAGCTAGCAACATTTTCTATCTGTTTTTCTAAGGAAGTTGACTTCATGTTAATGTAATATAATCACAATGGCAATGTTAGTAAAGTAAAATATTTGAGTATAAACAGCAGAGGGAACGCTTGACTTTTAGGCGGGAGTCGAGTAATTTTGATAGAGAACATTTGGAGGTTTTTATGTTTTTATTCGGACCAGTAGGACCAATGGAGCTTTTGTTAATCGTTTTGATCATAGTGATTATTTTCGGAGCACGCAAACTGCCCGAATTAGGAAAGTCTTTGGGAGAAGGCATAAAGAATTTTAAAAAATCCATCAGCTCAAAGGATAAAGAGGATGAATCCCTCAAAGGAAATAAAAAGCCTCCCTCTGAAGATTGATGAAGCGCACGATTGAAAAACTAACAGCTAAACGCCAAAAAAAAGAAAAAGATCTTTCAACCAAGCTTCAAGGCTTAAAAGAAAAAAGCCAAAAGTATATCGACTCCAAAAACACTCAAACTTCCCGGCAAACCCTTGCCGAGCTTGAAAATAGCATTAAAACAAAAAAGAAAAGCAAACATCAACAGCAATTCAATCATCAGATCCTTGAAATTCTCAAAGGACTCCTATCTCAGCTGGAGGAAAATCAGAATCAGACCAGAGAGATTTTTGCTTCTATGGCAGAGATGATAGAGTACAATTCTGAATTAACAGATGCTAAAGACAAAGAATGGGATGCCTTAAGCAACAATCATGTCAGCATGATCTTTAAAAGTATGGAATGGAAGATCGACAAACTTGCGGCAAACTATGAAGATGCCTCAATCCTTATGAAAAAATTCATCCTCCTGAAAGAAAAACTGAACCGCCTGCTGGCAGTCCTTGAAAAAAAAGAGCATCCCACTCCCGCCCAGGTCAAAGAAATCGCCCAGCCCTTGGATGATTTCCAGTATGCAGGGTTTGAAAACCGGCACCGCGGTTCTGAAGCAGATGTAAAAAAACAGCAGGAGATATTTCTTCCCTATTTCAAGCCGGGTAAACTAATCCTTGACCTTGGCTGCGGCCGGGGTGAATTCATAGACCTACTTGCTGAAAACGGCATCGAGGCCAAAGGCATAGATATAAACGAGCAGATGATAGAGACCTGTACGGATAAAGGCTTTAACTGCCGCAAAGCAGATATCCTTGAAACACTGGCAGCATACAAGGACGGCTGCTTGGGAGGGATATTTTCATCCCAAGTAATAGAGCACCTCTCCCCCTCATATCTTAAAAGAATGATAGAGCTTGCTTACTTTAAGCTAGCTGCAGGAAGCCATATTGTGCTTGAGACCATAAATCCTGTTTCAGTTTTCTCCCTGGTCCAGATATATTATCTGGATATTTCTCATAAACAACCGGTTCATCCCCGGGCCTTAAAATTCCTCATGGAAAGCACTGGATTCGATAACGTAGAGATAACATATTCCTCACCCCTTGAAGCAGAAAAGCTTAAGGAACTACCAGCATCTGAAGAGCTGGCCCGAATCCAAAACGAAAATATAGACAAGCTAAACGAGCTTCTCTATTCCCCCTCAAATTACGCAGCAATAGGAATAAAAACATAATGGCGTTTTACGCTGGATTCGACCTGGGGGGGACTCAGTTAAAATACGGACTTATCAATGAACATCTGGATATCATCTCTCATAAGAGGGTTGACACCCCTGAAAAAATTATAGATTTAATCGCTCTTATAAAAATCTGCTGGGAAAATCTAAAAAAGGGAGCAGCTGAACCGGTTGCTACAGTCGGATTCGGCTTTCCCGGGATCTTTTCTACTGTTAAACAAAAAATCCTCCAATCCCCTAACTATCCTGGTATTGATAATTTTGATCTTCTATCCGCTCTTTCCGAATTCATCAAGGTTCCTTTTATAGGGGCCAATGATGCTAATATGGCTGCTTTCGGAGAGTATAAAGCCGGAGCAGGAAAAGGAGCACACAGTATGATCCTGCTGACAATCGGCACCGGTGTAGGCGGCGGGGTAGTCCTTGAGGGAAAACTCTGGCAGGGCTCAGGAGGTTTTGCCGGGGAGATCGGCCATGTAATCGTTAATCCCGAAGGCGAACTCTGTAACTGCGGCAGCCGGGGGTGTTTGGAAACCGAAGGCTCTGCCCCAAAGATAGTCAGAAACTACCAGGAATTTAAACCGACTAAAGAGAATCTTTCAGCCAAAGATATTGCTATACGGGCCAAGCAAGGTGACAAAGCAGCCACAGAGGCCTTTGCCCGGGCCGGCCACTTTCTGGGCATCGGCATCGGTACTACCATAAATCTCTTTAATCCGGAGAAAGTAGTCCTGGGAGGCGGGGTCATGAAAGCCGGAGATCTGCTCCTTGCTCCAACCATAAGCGAAGCCCGGAAAAGGTCATTTAAAGGCTCATTTGACTGCTGCTCAATCGTACCAGCCAGCCTGGGAAATAAAGCAGGATTTATCGGCGCAGCCTGCTGGGCTCGGGAGCGGCTTATTTCTTAATTCAAGACACTTTTTATTTGAACAATGCAGTGGTTTTGCTGGAAGAGTTCCTGGAAAGCACAAAGAATCCCTACTATGACGGTACAGTGGAGTATGCAGACCGGAAACCCCATTGCTGGGGCCCTAGGGGAGCTGAGCTATTCAAAATGTTTGAAATATATATAACTAAAAACGCTCCTGCTGGAGAAGATACGAGCCTCTGGAAATATTGATGATAAAATTGAATCAATAATTTTCTTCAATTGGAATCCCAGAAATAATATGAAATTACAATATTCCTGGATCTTACAGCCAAGCAGGCTTTAAAACCAGGAAATACCTTCAGATCATATAACGACCAGTTTCGAGTATTTTGGTTTTGGAATTTTACACTTATCAGTCGGGCAGGTTCTCCCGGTCGTAAAGAAACATCAAATTTATCCAGCTCCAGAGACAAACCCATTTCCATAGCTTTTATAAAGGCTTCTTTCCTTGTCCAGCAGGAGTAAAAAGCTTCAGCCCTGTCTGCTTTTTTCAGAGAGAACAAGCTTGATACTTCCCCGGGAGAGAAAAACCGTGGGGCGATCGCAGCAAGATCAATGTTCGGCTTCATTTTTTCCAGGTCGATCCCCAGAGGAATCCCCCGGGAAAAAGCATACAGCACTTTTCCACCTGAATGGGATAGGTTAAAATTAAGGGGAGGGCTTTGAACTTGTTTTTTTAATAACGGTTTTCCATAGGAGTTATAAACAAATTTAACATCAGCTGGAGACTGGTTTGTATATCTGCCTAACAGGGTGCGAAGTATTGCCCTGCCAATTATAAAATTAGCTTGGTCTTTTTCAAAACAAAAACGGTCGGCCCTTTCTTTTTCATCCAGAGTAAGCAGGCGCCTTAAAACTGGAATATCTTTCTTTTTTATCTCCAGAGATGCACTCCACTCAATCCATCCACAAATATTTAAGAGGCGCAAGCCTCACCCGTGAATATGAAGCGACAGAACCAAGACTTGAAGTGCCTCCCGTTGAAATCTCCCCGGAAATCGACGTTTTTGAACTCACCCGCCCGGAAATGCCGAAAACAAGTATTCAAGACCGGTGCTGCAATTTCAGCGAAGTAGAGCTGGGATACAGTAAGCAACTGCGGTTTTAGAAGCGCAGCGCTGTTTCCGGTGCGATCTGGAAAGCTTAAGAAGTAAAGGAGAATAACTTGAGTGGAAGCAATTAAAGCCAAAGCTGCTCTAAACGGGAAAGAATTTTTGGAAAGGGTGCTCCAGGTCAGGTTAGCAGGATCACAACCGCTCGTGCATTGATCATATTTCCATAAAACCTGAATCTACAAGTAAATAATACTATCCTGCAGGATACCTACTCGATTCAAAAAGGGAATGGGATTGACGAACCGTCTTCATTGATCCACATGATCGGCCACTCAGGAGCATGATCACGCCGTCTGGCAATCTCAAAGGCTTCACAAAAGCGGACAAAACCGTCGCCGTTCAGGTCCTCAAGTCTCGGCTGCCCGGTCTTAAGCCTTATCTGAATCAACGCCTCGCAAAATAAGTAGGGAAAAAGACTGTAATCATGGTCAGACCAGATCCAGTTGGGACGACCTGGAGCCATAAGGACCGTTCTTTTCCGTTTCACATGTTTGAGAAAGCTCTCGCCCCAGCATTGGGTGGCCAACACCGTTACCCAAATCTCGGGGGGGATAGCCTCGCTCAAAATATCCTGGAAATCGTCCCCGGAGATCTCGTCTCCCCAGAGTCGGACAACTGCATAAGGTTTAAATCTCTGGAATCTCAACTTGCCGTGATCAGTAAAAAAGATAAAAAGCCGATCTTCCTGCTTTATGCTGCTGCCGATAGCATGAAGAGTTGCCTGAAAGTTTTCCCGAGTAGCAGGCCCGTCGACGTCGTCTTTTCCGTCGAGATCCAGATCGCGGGGACTGTCCTCCGTTTTTCCATAAGGGAAAAATGCCAGGAAAGCTCTTTTAAGCCGGTCTGATTCAGGGGAGGTTCCATCGGAGTTGAGAACATGAATAGTCTCGAATCCCAGGCTGCGCAGGGTGCAATACATTAATGACAGGTTATTCCAGTAGCGAGGATGGTTTTTTTTCGGCTTAATCGCCCCATTGACGAGGAGAGCAACAGTTCCGGAGATTGGTTGTCCAGGCACAAAAAGCCCTGGTACCTTCAGGTGAGGCGGCGGATGGCCGCTTCCCTGGAACCAGATGAGATCTGCGATTATTGCGAATACAAGCAGGACCAAATTGACTATCAGGTAGATTTTAATAAATTTCCTGAAACAAGACCGCTTTTTCACCCGTCTGGCGCTAATCATTGACCAGCCCCTCATATAAGATGTGACCGTCGTTGCTGACAACGACTTTCATGCCGAAATAATGATTGGAGCGCTCCATCCCGGAGAACCTAAAACGCAGGTCGGTATAATAAAATGTGACTCGATCAGAATCCTGCTCGGCCCGGATGTAAGGGAAACGGGCAAAGGACAGAAAACGTATTGCCGACTGCGTTTTATCGGCCAGCGCCAACAATCGAGGGAAGCCTGGTAATGGGAATAGATGCAGTTTCAAGGGTTCATCAGAGGAAAGCGAGAGCTTGCCCGCCCAAGTTCCCTCTGAGGTTATAACAAATCCCGCCCAGGAGAGTGGAGAAAAGGGTTGCGGTATAACTGCTGTAGAACCCGGATGAAGGAGTCCGGCATCGATCTCGGCAGCAAGCCTGGCCCGTGCCTGATGCTTGCAATACAGACAGGTTAAGAGGTATCCTCCCGTCAGTACCAGACCGATGGCTGCAGCTTGCCGACGCCACTCAGGACGCAAGGCGCCTAACCCGATACTGGCCAGCATACACCCGGCCAACCACAGGTCAAAGGCGAAAAGCAAGTCCCAGTGAAAGCTCTGCGTAGAAAAAGGGTAGAGGAGACTGGTTCCAAATGAAGTCGAGATGTCCAGTAAGAGATGGACGAAAATTGCTGTTCCTGCCAGCAGAGTTCCATAAGAAAAGGAACCCCATCCGGCTTTCCTATAGAGGACAGCCAGTAGCAGCACCAGCAGGATCGCACCCGGCAGACCGTGCAGCAATCGCCGGTGAAAGGTGTAGTAAACAATCGGCCCTCCCAGACCGGAGAAAAGGTCCAGATCAGGGGCTAAGGCACACCCCATCCAAAAAAATCGGCGAGCATATGAAGAGTCCCTCTGGGCCGCTCCCAGAAGCACTCCGGAAATCCCATGGGTGATGATATCCATTGGATTATCTCAGGATCCTCGGTTTTCGGAATTTTAAGGAGGAGACCATCAGAACAGCGGAGATCAGAAAAGCCAAGCTCATACAAAGATCCGCACAATTCAGGAAATAAAGGGCCGGAAAAATCACGGCATTGAGAGTGATTGGCATGCCTTCATAGAAATCCTCTCTGGAACTGACATTAAACCTCCCTACTCGGATAATCCCACACAGCAGAAAAATCACCGGTGATGCCACTAAAAGCATCCGCGGTTGTAGGAGCACGAAGCCTAGAAAGGCGGGCGCTACCCCGAATGATACAATGTCGGCCAGGGAATCAAGTTCACGACCAAAATCATTGGCGGTGCCTTTCCTACGGGCAAACTTACCGTCGATCAGATCAAAGATAGCGGCCAGGACAATGGCCGCCACTGCCCAGGACAGTTGATCCCAATAGATAAAAAAAAGGGCGCAAAAGCCAAGCAAGGCATTGCCTAGCGAGAAAATGTCGGCCGGTTTCATGATTTTGAGTGCATTCATCAATATTCAGCGATCACGGTTTGTCCAGCTTTGACTCGCTGCCCCTCCTTGATTCTCAGCTTAAACCCGGGAACCAGTAGTGATACTCGGGAGCCGAATGTGATCAGGCCGATGACCTGTCCTTTCTTGACCGACTCCTTTTCCCGCACAAAGCATTTTATACGTCTTGCTAAATATCCTGCCGCTTGGATGACTTCAATTCTGCCCAATTCCGGGTTGTTGAGCAGGATGCGGTTTTGTTCGTTCGCACTGGCACGTTGTGTGAAGGCGGGAAAAAAACGCCCCTGGAAATACTGTATAATTTCGACCTTGCCGTCAACCGGAGCTCGCTGAAAGTGAACATCAAAGAGCGACAGAAAAATGGTGATCTGCCAGCCCCCCCTGAAATCACTGCCGGTACTCCTGGTATCTCCGACAAAAGGATCAAGACCACAGTCATTGATAGGGATGATCTTGAGCACCCGCCCGTCCGCCGGGGAAAGCAGGTGACGACCACATGGAATCACGCGTTCGGGATTGCGTAGAAACCAGAGCTTCCAGAGCAGCAGCACCAGGATTATAAGGGCAGCCGCTACTGCCGGAATCGCGATCATATCATATCTCTCCCCGCCAGCGTCCCTCAGCCGGTTTAAGGATATTGTTTAAGAAATATGTTATTGGCTTGCTAAGATTACTGCGCATTTTTTTTGTATTTTCGCCTTTTGTATTTCTATATTAGCAATCCTACTTTGAAGAAAAAGATAAAGCAAGAAAAGATACGAACAAAGATTGTATTAATAATATCACAAAGTAAGACCTGCATTTGAAACTCTAGTATGATCCGCATATAATATTAGTAACCAAACATGGCAGATAAACAAATTGAGTCCGGTAATAATAATATTACCAACTCACTCAAAATATTCGCAGCCGAGACTCCTGATAAAGAGTTTTTATTCGACCTGAACCAGAATTTTGGATTGACTTATAAAGAGTGCAATAGCCTTGTAAATTCCATCTGTAATTACTTTAAAACCTTGGGCTTAAAAAAAGGAGATCTAGTTTCGATCTATTTAGACAATAGCTTGGAGTTTTGCCTTTTGTTCCTGGCGTCGCTTAGATATGGGACGGTAATGTTTCCATATCCGAAAATATTTAGTAAAGCAGAATTAAAGCGCGATATTAATCTTAGCAAACCGAAGATCGTCTTTATGCAAAAAGAAAAAAGCGGCGACTTCCTGGAAGTTTCTTTCTCCCGACTGATTTATATTAATGGAGAGAAACAAAGTTTTCTCAGAGATATGATGAAATATGAGGACAGATTTGTAGCAGAGAATATTAGACCTGAAGAAATAGCCTGTTTATTTCACTCTTCCGGAACGTCTCTTCATCCCCGGGGAATTTTGTATTCCCAGAAAAACATAATGGCTTTGATTCCTTCTGTATGCCGCGGCTTTAATTTTTGTTCAAATGATATCCACTTGATTGTCCTTCCCCTTGCCCATAGTGCCGCTTTGAATTATTCCCTCTTTACGGCTCTCTATAAGGGCGGAACTATAATTTTAGCTGATAGCTTCTGGAATATAAAGAATCGCTTTTGGCACATTTGTGATATTTATCAGATAACTTATATTGAGGTTGTACCGACAATTTTGTATATGCTGTGTAATTTGCCTTTTGAAAAAAGCGAAATTACATCTTTAAAATATATTGGCTGTGGGTCAGCCCCATTATCAGAAGAACTTCAGATGAAATTCGAAAGGACATTTAATTTGCCGGTTGCAAATCTCTATGGGCTTACTGAAACCGGACCGACTCATGTTGATCATCCCCTTGATGCAAATTGGAAAAGAGGAACAATCGGAAAAGCATTGGATGTAAATGACATCAGAATCATAGATGAGGAGGGAAATGAATTGCCTCCTGGAAATACTGGAGAGATAGCGGTTAAAGGAGAAAATGTCTTTCCAGGTTATGCTTTTAATTCAAAGCTCGCTTTTCGGTACTTTAAAAAGGGATACTTTTGTACAGGTGATATCGGCTATCAGGATGAAAAAGGTTATTTCTACTTTTGCAGCAGAAAAAAGGACTTGATCATACGGGGAGGATTTAATATTCATCCCGATGAGATCAATGAGTTATTGTTAAAACATCCCGGGGTGGAAAGAGCTGTAACAGTAGGAGAGCCGGATGATTTTTTTGGGGAATTGATAAAGTGTTTCGTAGTGCTGACAGAAGGCGATGATTCGGATGAAAAGGCATTAATAAGCTACTGCAGCTATTTTTTATCTCCGATCAAGGTGCCTGATTTTATAAATATTGTTCCTGAAATCTCCAATTATCCCGCCCGGAATTAATCCATTGAGACCCATCTGATAAATCTGCTTATGGGAAATACTCCATCCCAGGGATAATCATACAGGTTCATTTTTCCAAGATCTGTGATTCTATCAACCCCTTTTGCTGTTATCTTTTTTGCAAAAGAGACTTTGCGTCTATCATCCAGTAAAAGACCAAGAGTTTGGTGATTTTGATTTACCAGGGGGACAACTTCATTAATGTCATCTATAGGGCGGACAAAGACTACTCGGGAATAGCAAGGATCTGCCAGTCCCTTTTCCTCTGAATAAATAACCGTCCACTCCGTTCCTTGCGAGGAGAATACTTCTCCAGAAAAGGAATATTCGCTGCGGGTATTTACTACCGTATAGGCTTCATCAGCGGATACCGGTTGTTTGGGTATTCTCCGGCATGCTTTCTGCATACCTGCTGCAAGAGCCTGGGCAAAATCATAGGGGCTGACTTGACCCCCTTTTTCAACCAGGACTGTATGGGGAGAACTGCATGCCTGTTGGTCGAACATTGAGGTATCCAGAGCGAGTTTTAAGGCAATATTTTCCAGATTTTTAATATCCAATGAATTCCTGCCGATAACGGCAAAAGAGGAGCGAGGTCCAAAAATTAAATCATCTGCAGTGTGTTTTTTTGGAAGACTTAATACCTGTTCCACTGCACTTTTTCCTCCCCATGCCACCCGCACATCACTGTGTTTTGACAACATCTTTTGACCTTCCATATTTTCTTTTTCACAATAAACAAATAGAACCGATTCCAGAATATTTTTCCAGAGATGTGATTTCTCGCTGTTAAAGCCAGAAACAAAATGATTCACATCAGCAAAAAGCGACGGTAGTACCAGCCCGTTTTCCAAAGGAAGTTTTACAACATTAGAGTTTTTGGATATTATTCCCTGTACTAATGAGATCATTCCCAGCATGGGGATATTCCCCGCCAGCCAGTGTGTGATAAGGCCCCGGGGATGAGCCATGATTTTTTTCCCCAATTCCGTCATTTCTACAAATGTATCAAGAAAAGCTATATTTCCATATAAGGCACTTTTAACAAGTCTGCAAAGATTGGATCTTTTCAGAAATGGGATAAGGAATGAAATGCCTAAGGACGCGTATTTATTAAGTATGTTGGAAGGGTTAGAAATCCAGTTCTCTGTTAGGGCATCAAAGAAATCCAATCGTTCTTCTACAGAAACATCTAAAAGGGAATTGGTGTTTTTTTTTAGACGGTTGATCTCTGCGCTATAATTGTTGATTATGGGGAAGGAGGAAATAATTTCCGGGGTTATATGCCAAGAGTTATTCTGTAATGTGCTGTGATCAGGCTCAATCAAAAAAATAGGCATCAGGACTCTTTCCCCATCGATTCCGACATAATATCACCGCACCCCCTGGCTTCTGATTTTTTAGCTCTGCCGATTATCTCGAACTTAGTGCCCCATCTTCCTTCCCGGTCTTTTCCTTCCCTTATAATACGTCCGACATCATCGGTTAAAACGGATATGCCGGGATAGCTGTAAGGTAACGGTGTGAGGATCTGGATGAGGCCGGCCTTTCCCTCTTCAACCGATTCCAGTGTCTGGAAATCCCGGATAATAATTTCGGCATAAAGAGGAACTGTTTTCGGAGAGTCTCCGCTGTTGATATATACCAATCCCATCTGTTCGGTAAAGCCGTAAAAATCAAGGACATTATTTTTTGGTATACCCAGTGTCATTTCTATTTCATTTAAAAATGATTTCCTGCTTATTTGTTCACGTTCCAGTTTTTTCCATCCACCTATATGTACTACTTTAGTTTTGTCCGAGAGATTAAATGTTATATTTTTTTCCTTCAGAAACTTTATTGCATAGTTATATAGAATATATGTAAAGCCGAAAATACAGATTTCTTCCCGGCTATTTTCATATACTTCAAGTTGCCGTAATAATTTATTTTTATCCAGTACTAATCCTCTGGTAGTGTTCTTAATAAAATAATCCTCTGAGTCGGAAAACATCAAAATTCCCCGGGTAGCAGCAGAACGCGCAGAAATATTTTTAGATCGGGAAAGTAAAGGGTCCTCGTCCAGGATAAGAAAAGGTCTCCGGTGATTTCCAAGATAAGCAGCTGTAATACTGGATGAGGCCAGCATCTGGCGTTTTGCCGTAAGGGCATCTATATATATTGTGGATACATTTCCCGAGGTAGCACTCGAGCTTAAAAGATTTTTTATTTTATTTTCCGGGACGGATATTAACTTATGTTTTTTGAAAATATTGACAGGGAGGTAAGGATATTGGGGTAAAGCTGGAGCGGGCTTATCCGGGGTTATATGTTGTTTTTGGCAATAAAGTTGAAATTCCGGGCAATTATTATAATGAAATGTATAAGCTTTCCACATCATAGCGGAAAACAAGTTAGACTTGCGGTTTTCATCTATTTCAAACGGCGGAAGCCGCAGAAAGTTGTCTATTGAGTTGATTGATTTCATGCCAAGAGTTTTTTTATTGTATCATAAATGTCTTTTACTGTATCAAATGACATTACGTCAGGTACGGTAAAACTGACATTGAAGTGCTGTTCCAATTTTCGTACTAATTGGAGATGGCCGATGGAATCCCAGTTATCCAGGTCGCCGGGACCCAGGACGGCTGTAATATTTTCTTTTGGGATTAGAAACTGCCCGGAGATTATATCATATATGTCTTTATGTAATTTATCTTCTGATATCACTTTGTCTTCTTCAATAAATGTCGTTTAATTTTTCCTGAGCTGGATCTAGGGATCCGGTCAACTATTACGAATTCACTAGGGATTTTATAGGATTCCAGTTCTTTTAAGCAATATTTTTTTAATTTCATTAGATTAAAAGAACTACTCGGCTTTTCAACCACAATGTAGGCTTTTACCCGGGGGAATATTATTTTTTCTCCCATATAAAACTCTGTTACAGCTGCATCCGTAATCCCCGGAAATCCCAAGAGCACTTGCTCAATTTCCAGGGTTGCCACCTTAAGTCCGCCTAAATTAAGAACATCTTCCTTACGTCCGACTAAATGCAGATATCCGTTTTTATCAAAAAAGCCCAGATCACCCGTTAACAACCATCCGTTTTTCAAGACTTTGCGGGTAAGTTCCGGCTTTCCCCAGTATCCCGACATAAGTATATTTCCTTTTATTGCAATTTCACCGGCCGTATCGTGCCCGAGTTCTTGTCCCTGCTTATTTACTATTTTTATACTTACCTGGGGGGATGGCTTTCCCTCTGTGTCCAGATGGTTATTATCGCGGTAAAAGTCCAAAAAAGCAGCACGAGAGGCCTCAGTCAGACCGTAGTGCATACAGATACGAGCTTGCGGGCAAATTTCAATCAGTTGATTTTTCAATTTCATCGGCATATGGGTACTGCCTATCTCAATATATTTTATTTGTGATCCGATTGCTTTGAAAAAATCAGGAAATAATTCCAATAACATTGCAAACCCGGCCGGAACTGAAGCCAAGGCATTCGCCTGCCTGGTTTTCATATGGTGGAGGATGAATTCAGGTCTTAAAAAACCGTTTTCCAGGATTACTGTCCCGCCGACATCAAACACACACCTCATTCGGGCTAGCCCGAATGAATGAGAGAGGCGCATTGGCAGGCTTTCAATAATATCATTTTTAATCTGCATAAATTGATTAATATTTTTTACCGCTGAGGTAAGACTGAAATGGCTTAATAAAACTCCTTTGTATAAGCCGGTAGTACCGGTAGTATATAGAATACAGGCCGGGTCTGAAGGCGAGATGTCAGGCTTTGGAAATTCGGATCGTCGAGTGTCCTGTAGAATTTCGTCCCATAAAAAAAAAGCTTTATTATCAATTATATTTTCATCGATGAGAATGATTTTTAAATCAGAAAAAGCCTGTGTATGTTTAATCCGGGGTAAATATTTTTTGGAAGTAAAGATCGATTTTATATCGCAGTCATTTGTGATGTAGTCTAAATTTCGCGTTTTCAGTTCAAAATCAAGGGGAACACATATCATTCCTGCCGCGCATATGGCGTAAATACCGGTCACCATTTCAATAGAATTGTTAAGCATAATACCAATCCTGGTTTTGGGAGGAAAAAAATCAGTCAACCAATTACTTATACTCTGGATATTTTGCCATAATTCCCGAAATGAAATCTCCTTCTCACCGGATATAATAGCGGTTTTATCTGGTATAGAGATCGATTGGTTAAAAATAATTTCGTGTATCAATTTAATAAATATTTAGTGTTCCACAACTGTCGCATATGTACTGATCTTATTTCTGATCGAAAGGTTGATCAAGATAGTGACAAAAGCACGTATACTCGGAGGAAAGGCTAACCTTTTTAAAATGTTTTTGAATGAATAAAACCGGCGATAATGGTAGTAAAAATTATCACAAAAATTTTTTTCGTCCATTTTTGTTCCGGTGTAAAGAAGCCCGTATATTTTTTCTTTCATATCCGGATTGATTTTAAGCCACCATTTTTCATCTTTTAAACGGCCTTGATTTTTTAATCTTTTATAAAATACGGTTCCGGGAAATGGTGTTAAGGGAAGCCAGCTTACATAAGGAACACCGCATTTTACCAGAAAATCACAGGTGTTTTTAAACACAGAAGGCTCATCATCGTCAAACCCGAACATCATAGATACATCAAGGTCAATTTTTGCTTTTTTAAAGACTTCGATGTTTTTTATATAGTTTCCAACTTTATCATTCTTTTTACCCAGGGATTCAAGGACTTTGGGGGTAATACTTTCCAATCCGGCAACTATAAAATAGCAGCCGCTTTTACGGGCAAGTTTAATGAGTTCTTCGTCATCAGCAGCACAGATAACGCCCTGACCACCCCACTTAATATTCAATGGGATCAGAGCCCGAAATAGATCCTTGGCGTGGGCAGGATCGGCAAAAATGTTATCGTCCATAAAAAACAATCTTTTGGCATTAAGACTTTGTATTTCATTAACAACATCAGTAATCGGTCGGGTTCTTAAACCCGCCCGCCCAAACATTCTACTTGTAGAACAGTAATCGCAGGAAAAATTGCATCCTCGGGAACTCTGAATAGGATAAGCGCCTTTGAGTTTATATCGGTGAAAAACATCAAAGCATAAATACCGTGATTTATCGATGAGTGACCAACTGGGGACTGGAAGATCGGCAAGGGAAGGGGGCTTTTCGGCCTTATAGGCTTTTTTAGCATTTCCATTATGGAAATCCTTAAGAAATTGGGGCCAAGTCTCTTCGGCTTCTCCGATAAAAATTGTATCTGCATGCTTTGCCGCCTCATCAGGCATCATGGAAACATGGATGCCACCAAGCACAACATAAACATTTCTTTTTCTATATTCGTCTGCTATCTCATATGCCCGGAAGACATTGTTAGTGACTGATGTGAGTCCTACCAAGTCAATTTTTTCATCAAAGTCTATTTCTTCAAGGATCTCATGTTTCATAGAGATATCAATGTCGGGAGGAGAAAGAGCAGCAAGGTAGGGAAATGTTATGGCCGGGTAAAAAAATCCTTTGGACTTGAGCAGGGACCCATCCATAAGATAGCGGGTGGATTCGATAAATTTTATCTTCATGTATTTTTATATATTATTGATATCATTGTAAGCTGGGAGTTGTCAATCGGATCGTAATTTATTCTTTCCAACAATGTTTTTTGTGTGATAATATACTTTTCGATTATGAAAAAAAAGACACGCTCCCCAGGTTGGGCGAATCCTCGCGCCCGGCCATTTGTCGGCAGGCGGGTATTTTGGACCAAGTTCCACCAGCTTTACGGAGCTATGGTGGGGCAGCATAGGGCCCGGAAAAATGAGGGGTCTCTCCTTGATTTCCCTCCTATTCTGCAATTGCAGACTAAGACCGGCTGTAATGCGGCTTGTGTTTTTTGTCCTCAAAAGATAATAACGGATATGTTCCCCAAGGCCAAGATGCCGGATGAGCTTTTTCGTAATATAACCGCGCAATGTGCCGGAGAATCAAAACTATTCGGGGTGGGTTTTGTTCTCCAGAATGAGCCACTGACGGATTCTACCATATTTTCTAAAATTAGCTATTTTCGGAAACAGGTGCAATCTCAAGCCATGACCTTTTTGGTGACAAATGGCACACTACTTACGCCTGAGGTAGCAGATAGGATATTAGATTGTGGGCTGGATGCCATGCACATCAGTTGTAACGGTTTTGGTAAGGAGGATTTTGAGGCAGCAAATCAGGGAAAATCCTGGGAGGAATTCAGAGTAAACCTGGAGCATTTTCTATCTCGAGACCTTTCAAAAATAGCGGTTATGATGTCATTTGTTCGCAGTAATTTATATCGAGAGGAGTTGGAAAAAGCAATCCAGTACTGGCGTTCACGCGGATTCTCTTGTTTTGTTCATGGAATAAATAACAGAGGGGGAGCCGTCGAAGATTATGAAATTTATGCCCGGCCTATGGAGAAGGAGAAACTTCTGGTAAGGAAGAAAAAAAAATTTATTAAAAACCTGCTGGGCTGCTGTCCCTATCCTTTTCTTCAGATGTCAGTACTGGCAACAGGAGAATGTCTTATCTGCACTCATGACTGGCAACGACTCCAGATTATAGGTGACCTTAATAATCAATCCATCCTTGAAGTCTGGAATGGCCCGGTTATGCAAGAAATCAGGCTTAAGCATCTTCATGGTCGGGAAAAAGAAATCCCTGCCTGTAAAAACTGTGATGTTTTTGAAAATGCCACATTTGTTTAATTGCTAACCGGACAAATCATTTTACAGGGGGATCTATTTTTGGTTTGTAAAATAAATGCAGTAATCCAGGAAGCAAAAATAAAGAAGTTACCCAGATACTGGAAAGTCCGATACAGGCCAGGACTCCGATGGAATTCAAACCCGGATGATGCGCCAGAGTAAGTCCAGCATATCCCAACATGGTAGTAATGGTTGTTATTGTTAGAACTCCAAACAGATCTGACCAGGTTTCCCCAGTATGTTGATTTTTCTCCTTCCATCTTCGGATAAAATGCACCCCATCATCCACTCCCATCCCTAATAAAGCCGGAAATACTACGATATTATAAAAATTTATCTTGATGCCGAATACTCCCATAATTCCTATTGTCAGAGCCAGGCCTGAAATCAGGGGCAGGGCCAACCATATAGTATGAATAAACGAGCGTTGTGCGATAAAAATAAGCAACAGTACACCTACAAAAGCAATCAGGACCAGCCAGGGCCCTTCTGATATTACCAGTAAAAGAATTTCAGCTAAAACTGCAACTTCACCGACCGGGCCTTGTACCTGATCCGGGACTTCAAGCTCACTGAGTTCTTGAGTAAAGGCAATAGCATTTTTCCCATGAGTACGGTCTTCCGCAGTATAAATGGCAACGAGAAATTTGCCGGAATCGTCACTGGTAATAAAATTTCTTTTAATAACATCCGGAAGCTCAGTAAGGCCTGCTTGTTTTCCAGGTAGTTGCCAATGTTGCAAATCCTCGATCAATTTTTTACGATCCGGATCTTCCAGGCGTCTTAACCATCTCCCTTGCACCTGCTCTTTAATTTCATTTATGATTTTAAAACGAAGCAGTGTTTCCTGCTCGTCAGGGCAAAAATTACGAACACTGCGAACCCAGCCTATATTAGTATCGGGATCTGACGTTTTATGCCGGTTGAGGGTTTGCAATAACTTATCAAGAGTTTTCAGATTATCAGCTACATAAACCGCAGCAGGAGGGAGAGACGTAGGATAAACCTTGTCCTGTTTATTCTTGATTTCCGGGGATTCGCTAATTTTTCCCCCAAGATTGCTGAAATTATAATCAAATTTGATCATTAAACTTCCCAATATAAAAGCAACAAGTATCAGGGCTAAAAAAACAATAAAAAAAAGCGAGGGAGGGAACCTTTTGTTCTTTTTATTTTTTGGAAGGGAGGGTTTAATAAGTCGTATTTTGAAACCAAGTATAATAGTAGCCGGCATGAATATCAATATTGCCAGCAAGATCATTATCATTGCGGTTCCTCCAACAACACCAAATTCGGATACTCCTCTGAAATCAGACCACGCTAAAATAAAAAAGGCTACTGCTGTTGTAATTCCCGAAATCAATACGGATTTCCCGGTTTTGGACATAGTAATTTTCAGGGCCTTCTGCATCGGTTGATGGTTTAGTTCTTTTTGGAAACGTTTGAGTAAATGGATGGAAAAATCAATTCCCAGGCCAAAAGAAACCACCAGAAAAAAGGAAGTGATAATATTGAGGTCACCCACCAGGATAGGAATCGACCCTAAAGCCCAGAGCAATCCCAGGATAAGCGGAAAAAGCAAAACAGGTATCACCCTGAAACTACGAAATCCAATAATTAGAATTAGTAAAATACCAGCAAAAAAAATCATTCCGGAACGCTTAAGATCGGAAATAACTGTATTATATCCGTTAACCCATCTACTCAAGGAACCGCCTAAGTCCGCCCAGATATTATATTTGAACGAGATATCTTGTGTGATCTTTTTCAGTTTCGAAAACAGTTTTCTTGTCTCAGCCATATCTTTAAGGCCTTTTTCAGGGAATATTGTGATCCCCATGACCTGCCCGTCTTTACTCTGGTGATAAAGAGGTAGATTACCGTACAGCTCCATGATTTGGTCAACGTACTTTTTATTTTCAATTTCTCTTTGGGTTTCCTCCTGCTCTTCTCCCAGAAGGTCTAATCCAAGCGGGCTGACTTCCGCTTCCCATCTGATCAGGGTCTCAAGGATTTTATTTAAATATTCTGAGGGAATAAGCAGGAAGCGGTATTTTTTAAAAAAATCAACCGGATAACGGAAGGTAATGGACTTAGCTTCCGGGATTTTGACAATTTGCTGCGCGGCTGTATTTAATGCTTCAATTAGCTTTTCTTTATCCGGGCTTTGCAGTAAAACATAGAAAAAACCCTTCTCTTCTACCATTGACTCTAATTCCCTGGACAGGACCGCACTTCTGCTGTTTTTAGGCAAAAGGCGAAGGGGATTGGTATTCAGTTTTACTTGCTGGATTTGATAAATTGCGGGAATACATAAAATTAGAGCAATAAGCATCCATAGGCCCGGCTGACGATAGGATTTTTCACAAATAAAATCGGTTATTTTCTTAAACATCTCTAACCTGAATAATTCATAAAAAATGTCGATATTTCACGTAATACAAGTAATATCAAGAGATTACATAAGTTTTTTCGGTGAGTACACAAATAACTTTGTTCTCCTATTGTTATATTCTATTATAATTGACATTTTTTATGAATTATCCAGGTTAAGTGTATTTTCTTCTTCTTCCAGGCTTAAGAGCTTTTTGTTCAAACGAGCAATGACTTCTGAAAAAGTGTATTTAGCAAATAGCCTAATGAACTGCTTGCGGTAGTTTCTGATCGTATCAACATCATCAGTTACATAATTGATTATTTTCCATTTGTTATTTTTATATTCCAGCAGGTAGTCAAGGGTCAGGTATTCGTCTTCGTAATAAGCAGTGGTTTTAACTAATGCCTTATTCCCTTCGATCTTTTCTTCCAGGTATTCAAACCGGTCGGCACGATATCTCCCCACCTTGCTCATAGAAGAGGCTCTAAGTAATTGTTTAAACACCTGGTTGAATTCTGCACATTGCTCGGAGCTCAGATTGCAGCAGAAACTGGAAGTGGTTCGGTTTGAAATTTCGTCCAGGTCCGTCACGCTTTCAATAATCTGAATTATTTCATTTTTAAGAGCATGATCTATCTTTTCATTGGCGTTATAGATTTCAAGTACTTGCTGATTAGAGGTTTTAATGATTTCCAGGGGGGATTGGGGGGAAAGACTAAAGGCTGTTCCCAGGGAGATCAATACTCCCCAAGTAAACAATCTATTAAAAGAAAACCTTGCCATTTTTTACCCATTTTTGATAAATATTAATGTCCCCTATTACAAATGCCAGCCTGGCAAGAGAGACATGGTTCTGGTATTCTCGCTCGATTTCCAACCTTAGAAAACGGTAATATGCTTCATATGCCCTGATCATTCTGAAGACATCCCCGATTCCCAACTCCCAGTTCTCTATGTTTAATCTAATCCAGGACTTGGCTGACTTTAAAGCTTTTCTTGCTTCCGACAGCAGAACAGCGTTTTTTTCTGCTTCGGCAAAAGCCTGGTTAACTTCTACTCCAATCCTGGATTTTAAGGCATTATGTTTTTCCAGAATCGCTTTATATTCCGATTTGGTCTTTTGAATTTCAATATTATACAGAGAAATATTCGCATCCCATTTCAGGCCAAACGCAGCCCCAACTCTCTTGTAATTGAAACTGTCAAGGACAAATGGATTGGTCTGGTCCGCCCGATTGGGAGAATAAGCATATCCCAGTCCTGCTGCCAGGAAGATAACCGGAAGCCGATGGCTTTTTGCCAGATCGATCCGGGCTTGAAGGGCAAAAAGAGCGGAATTCAGGGCTCTGGCCTCAGGCCTTAATTTTTCGGCCAAACTGATCACATCGCTTAAATTATTTTCACTAAACATAAAAAGCGGGGTGGGTTCATTTGAAATTGAAACCGCCTGGTTTAATTCAAGATTTAAAAGCGAGTTGAATACTTTTGTCGACAGAGTCTTGAGCTTATGGCTCTCCTGTACCATTTCTTCCACCGAGTAGTTGAAGATTCTGACTTCAAAAAGATCCAGGTCATCAACTTCGGATTCTTCATCCTGAACCCGTTCTTCTACTTCGTTCAGAAATTTTTTATAGTTTTTTTTCATATCTTCGCCCAGGGATTCAGCTTTTAGGGCTGCGGATAATCCCCAGTAGGCTTTGACGGTTTCAAAAGCCAGGGTTTCCAGGACTATGTCTTTCCGCGCTTCTTCCATATAAAGGCCTTGTCTCGCCGCTTCAATTGCTGATGATGTTCTTCCAAAAGTATAAATAGATTTCACCAGGTCAAACGACATCCTAATAAAAGGTCCGAAGTTGTCCAGATCATCGCTTTTATCCGGGGAATAGAAAATATCCCCTCTGGCCTCTGGGACCAGGCCTGAATAGAGGTTGAATCTCATTTGGGGAGTGTTTTTCAGAGCAAGGGTCTTTTTCAGGGTGAAGAAAGCTTTCTGGACTTCAAATTCAGTGGCTTTTCCAAGTGGGTTTTGGGCCTTGGCCGTTTGTATAGCTGATTCTAAAGAGTAGGTTTTAGTATTAGTGCCTGTCTGGGAAAAGGAAACTGACCAACAAGAAAGGATTAGAAATAATAGAAAAGTGATTTTTTTAAAAAATCGCATAATTAACTTTTTATATTAGATGAAATAAACATAAAACACAAACACAAAAAGTTAACATCTCTATCTCTGTTTGAGAGGAGGTTTAGCAGGTGGAATCCCATAAATAATATGAAATTATGATATTCCTGGATCTTACAGCCAGGCAGGCTTTGAAACCGCGAAAGACATTCAGATCATATAACGACCAGTTTCGAGTATTTTGGTTTTGGGATTTTATACTTATCAGTCGGGCAGGTTCTCCCGGTCGTAAAGAAACATTAAATTTATCCAGTTCCAGAGACAAACCCATTTCCATAGCTTTTATAAATGCTTCTTTCCTTGTCCAGCAGGCGTAAAAAGCTTCAACTCTGTCTGATTTTTTCAGAGAGAACAAGCTTGATACTTCCCCGTGAGAGAAAAACCGTTGGGCAATAGCGGCAAAATCAATATCCGGCTTCATTTTTTCCAGGTCGATCCCCAGAGGAATCCCCCGGGAAAAAGCATACAACACTTTTCCACCTGAATGGGATAGGTTGAAATTAAAGGGAGGGCTTTGAACTTGCTTTTTTAATAAAGGTTTTCCATAGGAGTTATATTTAAATTTAATATCAGCTGGAGACTGGTTCGTATATCTGCCTAACAGGGTGCGGAGTATCGCCCTGCCTGTTATAAAATTAGCCTGGTCTTTTTCAAAACAAAAACGGTCGGCCCTTTCTTTTTCATCCGGAGTAAGCAGGCGCTTGAAAACTTGAATATCTTTCTTTTTTATCTCCAGAGATGCCCTCCACACATGAATAGCATTTAATCCGAGTCTTATTGAACTATTCACTTATTTTAGGTTTTCCTTGGCAATATTCTGCAGTATCCCAGCTATCTTTTTTGCCAGATTATCAATATTAGGAGTAAGCAGGATGGAAAAATGGTCGCCCTCGATTTTATCTCTATGGACCTGCCCATTCGTATAATGATCCAACTGGTTTTTTCCTGTGTTGGCTGGATTTTTCAGACTTTCCTCTGCTGACCAGATATGTACTGGGGCATTAATTTTAGGGGGAACAAAAGACTTTATCAACCGGTTGTGTATTTCTACAAGTTTAAGCTTTTGGCTTAAGAATTCAAGGTATGGGAGGGGAATCTGGTGAAGATGCTGAGAGGGCAGGAGAGACTCCAGGTTTAAACTGTCTGTTTCCTGGGGGAAATCTGCGCCAGGTTGGGAAAGATAGGTATCCAGAAGCCCCAGAAAAGCTACTTTTTCTCCCTCTTTTTCTAGTGCTGAAGCCATGGAGAAAGCAATCAGGCCGCCCATAGACCAGCCAAGTAGAAAATAAGGCCCCTGCGGCTGTTGAGTAAGGGCCAGGCGGGCATATTCTCGACCCATGGATTCAATCGAACCATGTTCTTCAACTGCCCCACTGATAGCTCGCGATTGAATTCCGTAAACCGGGAGGTTCATGTCCAAAGCCTGGATTAAATTTTGGTAACTGGAAACTCCTCCGCCGGTAGGGTGGACAAAAAACAGAGGAGAGTAATCTGTTCCGCTCTGCATAGTCACTATTTGAGTTGGAAAAGAGGCAGCGGATGGAACTAAAGGGGAGGGTATTATTTTTGTGTCTATATAGGAGGCCAGGTCCGCAATAGTAGGTGCTGTATAAAGAACCAGCAGGGGTAGGTCCTGTTTGAATTCTTCTCTTAATCTGGAAACAAGGCTTACGGCTGATAATGAGTGTCCCCCAAGGTCAAAATAATTGTCAAAAATCCCGACATTCTTTATGACCAGATGTTTTTTCCAGAGTGAAGCTATTTTTTCTTCAGTCGGGTTGCGGGGCGGAATACACTTTTGCCCCATGTGCTGATCTGCAGGTCCGGGGGCAGGGAGTTTTTGATAGTCGAGCTTACCTGCTTTGGTTACAGGCATTTTATCTATCTGAAAGATAGTATTAGGTAACATATATTCAGGCAAACGGATTTGTAAAAAGTTTCGCATAAGACCGGGGCTTAATTTCAGGGAATTGTGGGTGACAATGTACGCGGCCAGATATTTCTCTCCATCAGTATGTTTACAAAGCACAACCGCTGCTTGTTTTACCTCCGGATGTTCAGCCAGGGCATATTCAATCTCACCCGGTTCTATGCGGTAGCCTCTGATTTTTATTTGATTGTCCATGCGGCCCAAAAACTCGACGTTACCATCAGACAGGTAACGTGCCCTATCTCCAGAGCGGAAAAGCCGAATCTGTTTTTTCTCAATAAACGGGTTAGCGACAAAATGTTTTTTTGTCAATTGCGGGCGGTTTAGATATCCTTTTGCCAGTCCCCTGCCTCCGATATACAGCTCGCCTGGAATACCGATAGGAACCGGGTTCATATATCGGTCGAGAATGTATAGTTGAGAGTTTGCTATAGGCCTGCCAATGGGAATAGTACTGATTTTTTTTATATTAGACGGGACTTTATAAACACAACAACCTACTGTGGCTTCAGTAGGACCGTATTCATTAAATATTACTGGAGTTTTATCCCATTTTAACCATGATGCGATATGTGCGGTCTTGAGTTCTTCTCCACCCAGGACAAGAGTCCGTACTCGAGATGAGTATTTATCCCCTAGTGTTTCCCCAAGAGTCTGGGCATGTAATGGAGTTAGCTTGAGCAGGCTCCAGTCCGCAGCAGAATCGTTCAAGCCGACGGTTATTGCTTCCTGGGAGGCAGGCGCTGCAAGTACCAGTCTTTGCCCGGTTATTAGAGGACTGAATATACTGGTGATGGAAAAATCAAAATCCAGTGAGGAAAACAGGAAGATTCCATTTCCAGCCTGAGGATTATAGGTTTCACAGCACCAATAGAGATAGTTAAGCATCGCTTCATTAGTAACTAAAGTACCTTTAGGGCGGCCTGTTGTTCCCGAAGTATAAATGACATAGGCCAGGTTATCCGCTTTTGAAGGATTTTTGAGCTTGTTTTTTTCCGGCAGAGAAAAAAGTTCCCGTTCTTCGTCAAGATATATTATTTTAAGTTTTTCCTTGTTTTTATTTGCTTCTAACCAGCTGGCGGTGTTTTTATTTTCAGTTAAAAGCAGGGGCATCCGAGTATCTTCAAGTATAAATTGCAAGCGTCGGGGTGGTAAAGAGGGGTTCATTGGTACATAGGCGGCACCGGTTTTTAAAATCCCGAAAATACTCACTACCATATCTATGGATCGTTCCATACAGATACCTACCAGTACATCAGGGCCGGCCCCTAAGGATTGCAGCAGGTGTGATAACAGGTCGGTTTGCCGGTCCAGTTCGCTATAGCTTAATTGTTTATCTTTTGTTTCCACTGCTATGGAATCCGGAGTGTTTTTTGCCTGGAATTCGAATAATTCGGACACTGTGGTATTAAAAGCATAATCTCTCCGGGTGTTATTCCATTCCTTCAGGATTTGGATTTTTTCCGTTTGAGTTAACAGCGGCAGCTTCGCTATTTTTTGCTCCGGATTTGTGACGATTGCTTTTAACAGTACCTTAAAATGTCCAATCATACGAATTATAGTGGATTTATCAAACAGGTCAGTATTAAATTCTACCATTCCCATAAGTTTAGCATCGACTTCGGTAATGAAAAAAGTAAGGTCATATCTGGTGGTCTCTTTTTCTGTTTCCAACACGGTTAAGGAGGGGCCTCCCGGAATATCAAGAGAAGGCAAGATCATATTTTGCAAAGCGAACATTATCTGGAAAAGCGGTTCACGGCTTAGATCTCTTTCCGGTTGGAGAATTTCCACAAGTTTTTCAAAGGGAAGATCCTTGTGTGTATAAGCTTCCAGAGCGACTTCCCGAACCCGCCCTAATAATTCTCGAAAACTCGGGTCACCTGAGAAATCTACCCGCAAGACAAGCATATTAATAAAACAACCAATCAATCCTTCGGTTTCGATCCGGTCCCGTCCGGAAACGGGAAAACCGATCACAATATCATCCTGCTGTGTATATCGATGGAGCAGAGTTTGGAATACTGCAACCAGAGTCATATAGAGTGTGACTCCTTCTACCCCACTTGTCTTTTTAAGAGACCTGGCTAAAGAGGGAGAAATCTCAAAATGTAGGGAGGCTCCTTTATAGCTTTGAAGGGCCGGTCGAGGCCGGTCTGATGGAAGATCCAGAATCGGGATGTTTTTTAATCTTTCTTTCCAGAAGGATATTTTATGTTCCAATACTTTTCCCTGCAGCCACTGTCTTTGCCAGAGCGCAAAATCCGCGAATTGAATAAGTATTTCGGGAAGGGGAGAAGTTTTGCCCAGCAAAAATACTGCATATAGTTGGCAAAATTCCCGGACAAATATTCCTAAAGACCATCCGTCCGATATAATGTGGTGCATTGTCAGCAGGGCAAGGTGCTCATTTTCTTTCAATTTTACGAGTTTAAGGCGTATCAACGGGCCTTTTTTCAGATCAAAGGGTTTTCTTGCTTCTTCTGAGGTAAGCCTCCGGGTCTCATATTCCTGTTCCTTATCAGTCAGATGGCTGATATCCGTCAGCAGAATCTTTAATAAAAGAGAGGAGGCTATTACCTGGACCGGGGATCCGTCTTTGCTAATAAATGAAGTACGCAGCACTTCATGGCGCCGAATAATTTCGTTGAGGCTTTTTTTCAGGATATTCATGTTGACCGGACCAGATAGCCGGACTGCAACTGGAATGTTGTAAAAAACATTCCCTCCAGTCAGTTGATCCAAGAACCACAGACGTTCCTGGGAAAAGGAAAGTGGAAGCTCTCCATCCCGCCAAACAGGTTCGATCGGGGGGGACTGCAAAACGAGTTCTTCATTTTGTATTATTTCTGCCAGTCCGACAATTGTTCTGACTTCAAAAAGCCTACGCAAAGTAATCTCAATCTGTAGCCTTTCTCTGATTAGAGTTATAAGCTGAAGTGCCTGTAATGAAGTCCCACCCAGTTCAAAGAAATTATCGAAGATACTTATTTCTTTTTTACCCAGGACTTCCTGCCATATTTCCACCAGCTTTTCTTCCGTAGGATTTCGGGGAACAGTAAAAGTCTGCGGCAAAAAAACAGGCTTGTTTGTCGGTTCCTGTGTTTTTTCTTGATTGGAAAGCTTAGACGAAGATTGCGGCAGGCCTCCTTTAGGAACAAAACTTGCTACTGGTTTATCGAGATTGTTGACCATATATTCCAGCAGCTCGTTTAAGTGCACTGCCATATTGGCTATTGACTGTGGGAGAAACATATCTGTGCGATAATGTATTGCCCCGGAGATCTCACGGCCGACTTCGGTCATTTCTAATGCCAGATTGTTCAAAGTAACCCGGGGTTTGGGATTGTATTTTTCCACTACCAGACCACCAAGATCAATACGAATCCCAGTTTTTCCAGGAGCAAAGACTCCGGTTTGAGATAACTGGCTTTTAGCTCTTCTAACGGAAACAAATCGTTGTGGTGTCTGCAGAATAAACATTACCTCAGGATTTGGATTAGAACTACTGTCCCGTCCGAAGCGCATTTTTTCCATAAGCAGTTCAAAAGGAAAATCCTGATGCTCGATCGCTTTGGAAACGGTTTGCCGAACCTGGTTAAAAATATCTTTAAATTTAGGCTGGCGCGAAAAATCCGTTCTTAGGATTACGGGATTAGCAAAAAAACCGATAATTTTTTCAAAATCCGCTCGGCTGCGCCCCACGGTAAGAGATCTAAGGGAAATAACCTCCTGGCGGCTGTATCGATGAAGTAAAGTAAAAAAACCGGTCAGTAGAACCATAAATAATGTCAAATGTAGATCCTTTGCAAGTTGCCTGATCCGAGTAGTCAGACCCTGGTCAATTTTAAAAGGGAATATTGTCCCTACAAATGAATTATGGGCCGATCGATTCAATTGAATGGGAAGATCAAGCGGCTTTATATCTTCGGCAAGTTGTTTTTGCCAGTACCGCCAAAGTTTCTCACCTGCGGGCCCGGACAACATTTTTCTTTGCCAGCGGACATAGTCGGTATATTGGATTTCTGTGGGGGGAAGAGGAGGGTGTTTGCCTGATTTTGCGGCCGGATAAAGAATGCTGATTTCATCAAAAATAAATGTGGATGACCAAAGATCTACAGCAATATGGTGAAAAGACACCAGTAAAATATGTTTACCGGCTTCGCGCAAAAAAAGATTGATCCGCAATAATGGTCCTTTTTCCAGATCAAACGGCCGGTGGGCCTCACGGTCCAACTCACGCTCAAACTCAATAGCGCTCAATTCTGAGGCTTGATGGATCTTGAAGTATACTTTTTCCTCAGGATGAACGATCTGGGCCGGTTTCTGCTTGTGAATTGTGTAGGTTGTACGCAGGGAAGCATGGCGGTCGACCAGCCATTGAAAAGTACGTTGCAAAGCAGGCATGTCGAGTTCCGACAGGATTTGCCAGGCCAGGCATACATTATAAACCGGACTATCCGGCCTGAGCTGTTGAATATACCAGAGCGCTCTTTGTCCGTAAGATAGGGGGAAAGACAAAGGCGGAGAAGCTTTGAGCTTCTGACGGGTTAATTTTTTTAGTAAAGCTCGTTTTTCTTCTAGAGTCAGGTTATCCAGATACGAATGTTGTTTATTCAAATTATTTCTTGTCGGCAGGCATCATTTCTGCCAGCAGTGAATCCACTTCCTGGTCTGAAAGCTCATCGATTGAATCAAGGATTTTTTCAGGTGTGCGGCCGGATTTGACTTTCTTTTTTTTGGGCACATATACTGGTCTACTTGATATTACTGCAAATGCTTTAAGCAACTTTTCAGTTAGTTGTCTGATGCTGGGTCCGCTCATTATATCCATAGTCGGGAGAGCGACACCCAGGTTATTCTCGACCCAGTTTCTAAGTTCCACTGACATGAGAGAGTCGAACCCTAATTCAGTAAGGGGTTTTTCCATGGAAATCTTGGTAGGTGAAATTCCTAATACTTTTGCTGACTGCTCGCATAAGGCATTATTCAGCAATTTAATCTGTTCTTTTTCTGACCCTGTTAAAAGCAGTTTTCGGAGACCTGATTTATCCGGACGCACGGTTCCGTCTTCGCCAATTCCTTCTGATTCATCCAACCAGAGATCGGAAAACTTGGGAGATGCCGTATGGGTTTGAAATACTTCCCCAAATTTTGACCAGTCCATATTTACAACCGCCATTTGCACCGGATCAAATTTTAAAAACCGGGCCATTAATTCAACCGCTTGGCCCGGCGAGAAACTTCTCAGTCCCTGGCGTTCAAAACGGGCGGCGGTTTCCCGGTTTCTGGCCGCCACACCTACTTCTCCCAGATAACCCCAGTTTATGGTCATTCCAGGCAAACCGCAAGCCCGTCGGTAATGGGATAAACCATCAAGAAACGAATTCGCAGCGACATAATTTCCCTGCCCCGGCATTCCAATCAAGGAAGAAATGGAAGAGAACAGCACAAAATAATCCAGGGAAATTGCTTTAGTCAATATATGCAGGTTCCAGGCGCCCTTGATCTTAGGGTCCATAACCTCAACCATACGCCCGGGAGTCATATTGACCAGAGCGGCATCATCCAGGACCATGGCAGCATGGAATACACCGCGTAAAGGAGGGTGGTTTTTCCTGATCTCAACAAGAGCCGCTCTTGCGTCTTTTTGCTTGGATATGTCTCCCTGTATCTCCAATATTTGGACACCCTGGCTTTTCATCTTTTTAATTTCTTTTTTTACCTTTGTGTCAGCAGCACCGCTGCGTCCCATCAGCGCTAAAAACCTGACGCCCTGCGCAACCATCCATTTTGCTATAACAAGTCCGAATCCTCCGTAGCCTCCTGTTATAAGATATGAACAATTACTCTTAAATTTTACCGGTGTAATTACAGCCGGGGCGATCTTGACATTTTTATCCCTGGTGGCCAGGACAATTTTACCTATATGTTTTGCCTGGGCCATGAAGCGAAAAGCTTCTCCGGCGTTTGCAAGAGGATATTTTTTTAAGGGCAGCGGTTTGAAATCCTGGTCGGAGAAATATTGGATTACTCGGGAAAAAAGGTCATGGATTATTTCCGGGCGTTCCCTTATGATCTTATCCAGGTCAATGGAAGAGAAGGACAGGTTGTTTTTAAACGGCAGGAGCCCCAGATTGTGGTTCTGATATATATCACGTTTACCAATTTCCAGGAAGCGGCCGTAATTTCTTAGAATGGAAAGTCCTTTGGAAATCGCTTTTCCTGACAAAGAATTAAGGATTACATCTACTCCCTGGCCCTTGGTCTGTTTCATTATTTCCGAAGCAAAGGTCAATGAACGCGAGTCCATAACATATTTTATGCCCAGCTTTTTTAAGTACTCTCTTTTTTCTCTGGTTCCGGCTGTTGCAAAAATTTCCGCTCCTGCCTGCCGCGCTATCTGGATAGCAGCCAGTCCAACTCCTCCTGTAGCTGAATGAATTAAAACACGTTCGTTTTTTTGAAGATTTCCTTTAGAGATCAAAGCATAAAATGCGGTCAAAAATGCGACAGGTATTGTGGCCGCTTCTTTAAAGCTCATATTTCCCGGGATGGGCATGACATGTTGTTTTTTTGCATATATATAATTGCCAAAGCAAAAAGGTGCGAGGGCCGCAACTCTATCACCAGGTCGGAAATCCTTAACCATACGGCCGGTTTGTGTTATCACTCCGGCACATTCAATTCCCAGCGGTATGGGACCATCCGGAAGACCCGGGTATAAGTTCAATGCTTTCATCACATCACTGAAATTGAGCCCTGCCGCATGTACCCTTATTTCCACCTGATCATATTTCAGGGAATTTCGGCTCGAATAGCGAATTAAAAGATTGTCTAAAACCCCGGGTCGGTTTATCTCCAGGCGGAAATTTTCGTTGCTTTTTTGTTCCCTCATTGAATCAGGTCTTGAATATAGACTGGTTTTTCGCAGTCTGGGAATATATCGTTGGCCGTTGCGGAAACAGACTTCGTCTTCCCGGCTGGAAGAGAAGATTTCGTTAAACAGGTTTTTTATTTCAGATTGTTTTTTTTTAGTTGATTTTGAAATCCGGTCCAGGTCGATAAGCTTAAATCGAAGCTGGGAAAATTCATTTATACAAACCCGCCCCATACCCCAGAGAGCTGTTTGAAAAGCGGAAACAGGCTCCGGCTGTTGGGTAATGGATACTGCCCACCGGGTTATCAAACAGATTTGGGAGAAAGATATTTCTTCCCCGGCAGCTATTTCCTGAATCATGTGGAGAAATCTGATTACAGTAAAATTATATATGTAGTTAAAGTCTGCAGCTTTAATGCTGTCAAGCGATGGTGTGTCTAAGCTCCAGAGATCAATTATTGCCACAGAGGAGTTTGGTTTTATTGCCCTTGTCAATAATTTAAACAGACGTCGGATATTAATGCCGGAACCGGTCGGAATACTAAAATGGGAATCATCAATCTGCCGGAAAACTTCTCCTACAGAAACGATAAATGGATTTTCCCCTTTACGCTTGAGCAAATCAGCTAATTTTTCGCCCGTATTATTTTTATCATTAAAAATCAACCAGGTCTTCTGCTTTTTCTCAGGGGGAGCTGGGGCCGGATCAATTATCCATTCATAATTATACAGCATATCATCCACATCAGCTGATTGTAATTCTGCCAGACTATCCAGCACTTGTAAAACCAGGCCTTCGATTTCGGCTATCAGGTATCCATCCGGATCTAAAACCTGGATAGAGGCTTCTATTTTATTATTATTGGTTTTTAAACATCTTATATGACTCCACAACCGGCCGCCCGGCCTTGTATGTAATTGGAATCTTTTGCAGGATATGGGAAGATAACTTTTCCGCTGATCGAGAAAATCTGAGCCAATAATAGCCTGCAGGCAAGCATCCAGAGCAGCAGGATGAAAGTGATAAGCGTCCAGTTCTGTTTTTATTTCCCGGGGAAGAGTGATTTCCCCTAAGGCTTCATTTTTATTGCAGTAAATACGTTTGATTCCCTGGAAACCGGGGCCGTAATCAATCCCGCTTTTTTTAAACATTTGATAACATTTTTTTTGGGAGATTATTCGGGGGCAGCGTTTTTGAATTTTAGATAGGGATACCTTAATACGCTTAGATTGTTGCGGAGGGAGAAAAGTGCCGGAAGCATTCAGATACCATTTTGTATGGTCCGCTTCTTCACGGCTGTGGATTTTAAAAAAAAGTTCCTCGGAATCATAATTGGTTCGAAGGACTAAATTGTTTCCTTTGGTAAGGAACGCGGCCTTATGCAGCGTAATATCCTCCATAATCGGATAGCTATCTCCCAGGCCTTCTTTTCCTGCGGCCAGAGCTAATTCCAAATAAGCTGCTCCCGGAAAAAGAACGTGGTCATGGATCTTATGATCCAGCAGATAAGGAAACATCCAACCATTGATCTGGTTCTCCCACATTGGTTGGGGATCGGAAATAAGGCAGCCGAGGAGAGGATTCCCCTCGGTACCGATTAAATAATTTCGGTTAAGTTCAGTCTGATGCCAGCAGGGTTCTCGTGTCCAGGCATAAGTAGGAAACTTAATTTCCGCATAAGTCCGGGGATAAAGAGCATCCCAGTTTACACTTACACCACTGGCATGGAGAGCACCTAGAGAAGAGAGCATAGAAAAGCACTCCGGTTGTTGTCTTTTTAATGATGGTAATACTACGGCTTCATGCTGATGATGGATCAGAGATTCGGTAATTACACTGGCCAAGACCGGATGGGGACTGAGTTCTAGAAATATGGAATATTTTTCCTTGATAATAGCGGCAATAGCAGTGGAAAATTTAACTTGGCGCCTAACATTCAGCCACCAGTATTGAGCATTAAAATCATTTTTCTTGGAGAGGACTCCTCTTACAGTAGAATAAACGGGCATAGTGGAAGGAAATGTTTGAATTGATTTTAAAGCTGACAGAAGTTTTTCCTGCATGCCATCCATGTGGTGACTATGAAAAGCATATCTGGTTTTTACAAAACGACAGAAGATATTTTTATGCTGCAGTTCTTTTTCGATCTCTTGCAGAGGTTCAGCATCTCCGGACAGGGTTATTGATTCAGGGCTGTTAACAGATCCGATATGAATCCGGCCCTCATAGCCTTTAAGCAAGAGTTTTCCCTCTTTCTCTGATAGCCCCACTGCCAACATCCTGCCAGAGGAAGAGGCGGCATGTTCCATACATTTACCCCGGTGATAGATAACCAATAGTGCGTCCTCGAGTGTCAGTATTCCGGAGACATAAGCTGCTGCTACTTCTCCCACACTGTGGCCAACAGCGGTATCGGGGGAGATTCCCCAGGACTCCCATAATTTTAAGAGAGCGAACTGGAGCGCAAATATGGCCGGTTGTGCGATAGATGTTTTATGAAGCCGGGAAGTTTTTTCAGCCGCGCTCAACTCATCCAGCAGTGACCATTCCGCATATTTGCTGAGAATATTGTGACATTGTAATATGGCTTTTCAAAAAACCGGTTCCTGGCTTAACAGCTCGCGTCCCATGGCCCACCATTGCGGTCCCTGGCCCGAAAAAACAAAAACGATCTTAGGCTGCTCCGGGGCAATGGATTCTGATGAAGTCATTCCTGGTGCGGTTTCTGATTTTTGAAAAGTTGTCAAACACTCTGCAAGCTTCCGGGTGGAATCGGCCGTGATACTCAGTCTATGTCCATGTGCATATCGTTTTTTTATCGACGCTCCACATATTTCATGCAGAGAATATTTTTCCCATTGTTTACCTGACAGAAAATCCAGGCATTTTTGGGCATACCGCTTGAGCGATTCCTGATTGCAGGCTGATATACTGAAGATTTCGCTGCGTTTATTTTTATTTTGCACTTCCGGGTTTAGCCCAATACAATCTTCAGGAAAAGCCTCAAGGACCAAATGAGCATTTGAGCCTCCGAATCCGAATGAATTAACAGCTGCAAATAAGGGGTATTTTTTAGGCCACTGCGTAAGTCTCTGAGGGATTTTTAATTTCAGTTTTCTAAAATTGATTTTTGGATTAGGCGTATGAAAATGTAGATTAGGGGGGATTTTCCGTTGCTTTAGAATAAGTGCCGTTTTTATCAATCCTGCGATTCCAGCAGCGCTTTCCAGATGTCCAATATTAGTTTTAACCGAGCCGAGAAAACAGGGAGAATTGGATTCTCGTTTTGATCGTATAACTGCTCCTAAGGCATTCGCTTCTATAGGGTCTCCGATAGCGGTCCCAGTACCGTGGGCTTCGACATAACCTATCCAAGCGGGATCAATTCCGGACTTTTTATAGACATAGTGCATTAAATCTTTCTGAGCCCTGCTGCTCGGCATGGTTATTCCGGGTGTATGGCCGTCCTGGTTTAATCCGGTAGCACGGATTAACGCATAAATCGAATCCTGGTCTTTTATGGCCCGGGATAAAAGTTTAAGTACAATCAGGCCGGCTCCTTCACTTCGGACAAAACCATCAGCTTCCGCATCAAATGCTTTGCAACGGCCGTCAGGCGAAAGCATGGATAGTTTACAAAAACTTACATAGGTTTCCGGGCTGAGGATGATATTGGCACCTCCGGCCAAAGCAAAATCACATTCTCCCTCATAAAGACTCCGGCAAGCAAGATGAATAGCTGTAAGGGAAGATGAGCAAGCAGTATCAAGGGCAATACTTGGTCCGGAAAGGTTGAAACTGTGGGATATTCGGTTGGCAGCCAGGCAGAAAGAGATGCCGGTAGCTGTGTGAGGGCTCACTGCATTCAATTCCCAAAGGCTTGCATTGACTTTGGTATAATCCTGGTTAGAAATCCCTATAAAAACACCCCCACTCTTAGGATCTTGCCGGTCGATTACAATTCCGGCATCTTCCAATGCTTCCCAGGTAACTTCCAACAGGATTTTCTGATGAGGATCCATTTTTTTTGCTTCGCGGGGAGAGATGCCGAAAAAAACTGCATCGAATTGCTGGGCTCCTTGGATAAATCCACCCCAACGGGTATAGTATTTTCCTGGAGAATCCGGGTCCGGGTCATAAAATTTGTTTACATCCCACCGGTCTGAGGGAATCTCCTGGATGGCATCTTTTCTGCGGCACAGCATTTCCCAGAAAGCTTCCGGACTATTCGCTCCTCCGGGAAACCTGCAGCCGATCCCAATAATGGCTATTGGTTCTGTTTTTGGATACAGCGAAGAATATTTTTTCATAGCAAATTTTGGAATAATCATTATACCTGAGTCTGTTCTAACTAATCAATACACAGAACAAACATATCCAGTCCAACTTCGAAAATCGAGAACAAGCTTCATGCAGCCCCTCCCCGACTTTTAAGTTTTTTCCCCATTTTATTTCTTTAAGGCTCTAAAAGGATTATAATGAGGACTTGCAATAACCGGGCAAGAGAAATCTGATTATAAAATATTAAGGTGTATAAACAATGGGGAGAAAATGAGGAAAAATCAAAATAATTTTAAAACCATACTTATTTTAGTATGTCTTTTCTTTTTTATGGGAAACTCTGCAGTAGAGCCATGTACTGTAGCAGTCATCTCGGGAAAGGCCACACAAGACGGCTGTCCGCTTCTGTGGAAAAACCGCGATACAAGCAATCCAAACAACAAAGTCGTTTTCGTTAAAGGGGAAAGATACAGCTTTCTCGGAATAATAAATTCTGAAGATAATCATGTAACATCTGTCTGGCAGGGAATAAATTCCAGGGGATTTGCAATTATAAACTCTGCTTCAAGTGACTTACTGCCAGATAAAGGAGTAGCAATTGATAATGGCAGGATCATGCGGGAAGCTCTTGGAATTTGTGCAGATGTAAAGGATTTTGAGGCTATGCTTCACAGGACCAATGGAAAGCGCAAAGTAGGAGCAAATTATGGAGTAATAGATGCTTATGGGAATGCCTGCTTTTTTGAGACAAGCAGCGAATCCTATGTAAAATTCGATGCAAACGACCCTGAGACCGCCCCATCCGGCTATATTCTGCGGACTAACTTTGCCTTCAGTTCCAAGAGACAAAACAAGGGTGGCGGATTTATAAGACATGATAGAATATCCAATATCTTTGAAAATGCTGATGAAAAACAAATTAACTTAGGCTTCATCCTTCAAAAAGCAGCCAGAGACCTTGTAAACGAAAAGCTTCATTCAAATCCCCTCTCGCTTAATCATAAGCCGGATGCTTCCTCTCCTCTTTATATAAGAACAAATGATACAATCAATCGCATTTCAACAATATCTGTCGTAGTATTTCGTGGCGCTCCAAGCCCTGAAAAAGCCTATCTTGCCACAATGTGGATTGTGCTGGGTCAGCCAATATGTTCTGTTGCTCTCCCTTTATGGGTACATGGCGAATATGTTCCAAGTGTACTGGGAGGCCCAAAAACTGCGCCGATGCAGGACCTATCCAAAAAACTTATCTCTTATCTCTATCATGACCAAAGAGGTAACATGAAGCAATACCTGGATATCACCCGTTTCCTTAGTTACAAAGACAAAGGATTTCTGCCAATAATTATATCTATTGAAAACAAAGTCATAAAAGAAACAAACCGGAAACTTAGAGAATGGATAATAAATAAACCTCAGAAAAAAGAAGTAAAAATATACATTGAACAAACTGCAAACAAAACTTACAAAGCTCTTCAGAATTCATTTGATAACATCCTGAAAGATTTCCACCAGCCTGAATAACTCAGGTAGTTGACTTGTGGCCTTCTGTCAGATATAAAATTGACAGGAAAACAAAATGGAAGGCGGAAATCTTCTTTTTTTAATCTTTATAATTTTCACTTCGGCCAAGATCATGGGTGAATTATGCGTTCGCATGAAAATGCCGGTGATTATCGGCGAAATTATGGCCGGGATGCTGCTGGGAACTTATGTTCTGGGTGTAATCGATACCTCCAATTCTGTATTGATGTCTTTTGCTGAGATCGGAGTAATCTTCCTTATGTTCTATGTCGGATTAGAAATCAGGGTCAAAGATCTAATTGCGGTGGGACGGACTGCAATTCTGGTTGGCTTGCTGGGCGTGATTTTTCCCCTGCTTATCGGCTTCGGCAGTATGATTCTACTCGGCTTTGAAATAGTGGAAAGCTTGTTTGTGGCCACTGCTATTCTAGCCACAAGCGTTGGAATTTCAGTCAAAGTGTTACACGACATGGGATTAATCAAGCATAAAGTCGCCTATATCGTAATTGGAGCAGCGGTACTGGATGATATTCTAGCGCTGTTGATCCTGGCTATCGTCAGGGGACTGGCTCGAGGAAAATTTCAAGTAGTTGAATTTGTGCTGCTCGTGCTTGAGTCTATGATCTTTGTGGGATTTTTGACTATCTGGGGACCTAAGTTAACCAAAAAAACCCGCAAATGGGTAGAGCGCCTGAATATACCGGAAGGGCCGTTTATGCTCTCCTTGATTTTATGCTTGGGACTGGCAGAATTGGCTGACATCATAGGACTGGCAGCCATCATCGGTTCCTTTATGGCGGGTATCATGATCGATGAATTAGCCGGCGTTTATAATCTGGAAGATAAAGTCAAATATGTCAGTGAATTTTTCCTGCCTTTTTTCTTTGTGATGATGGGTGCGCACCTTGATCCCAGAGCATTTATTAATATTAGGACTTTGATCCTGATCCTGGTTATTACTGCAGGGGCAGTAATCAGTAAAATGCTGGGAGCTTATTTCGCCTGTATGAGAGAAGATCGGAGGACCCGGATTCAGACAGGAGTCTGTATGATTCCCAGAGGCGAGGTAGGTATAATAGTAGGACTGATCGGACTTTCTCTGCATACTATCACACATGAGATCTACACCATTGTCCTAGGAATGTCACTCCTCACCACCCTGATTGCGCCACCCCTGATCAGCTTGAGTTTCAAATCCAAACAAAAATGAGAAAAAACGTGCGGAGATCCTTTTCCTCCCCAAGCTCAGCCACAGCTTAATATACAGCTGAGAATAAAGCGGGAGCTTCTTATTGACAGCACATTCAAGTGCTAAGGGAAATATTTCATTTTGCTTTATAGCAGGTACATCCTATAAAATGTTTGAGGTATGATCAGAACAATTAATTTCCTGACAAGCAGACATCAATGGTTATTCAGCGGTAAGATTCGAGACCATGGAGGCCTTCTTGCCCAAAGAAAACCTCGGAAGAGCGGTTTTGTGCAATACTCAGCATACTATCGTTCCTGATTTTCTTATGAGGAATATCGTTGATCTTATGCTGGGAATGGAGCCGATAGGCTTTTTCAAGCCCATGAAAAGATGGAAAAAAGCAAGGATAGAAAAAAATCTATTTCATTTAATTACATAAGGTTGCTCTGGTCTGAGGGAGAGTATAGGACGCATCATATACTTTCCCACTCACTCAGCATCTTCTTTACTTTGTAAATAACAAAAATTTAAATATTTCCCTTATTTTTCTTGTGCTTCCATTACCTATAAATTAAAATAAATATGGAATTGTAATAAAAATTCCTTATTAGGGGAGGAATTGGATATGAATAAGAAAATAAAATTGATTTTGTCCTTATTTGTGCTTTTTATCTTCATTTTGGGATTTGGATGTCAGAAACAGAGTCCTGATTGGAAAGGTACTCTCAAGGAAGAAAATGGTGTGACGTTCGTAAAAAATCCAAAGGAACCAATGTACACCGCAGATGTGTTCACTCTGGAAGATGAACTCTCCATTACTGAAGATGCCGGGGGAGAAGATTGTATATTTTCCCAAATTCGATTAGATGTGGATGAATCCGGACGTATGTATATTCTGGATCAGAGGGAAGCGCATGTTTATGTCTTTGACAGCGAGGGGAATTATGTCAAAACTTTTGGAGAGAAAGGGCAGGGGCCGGGCGAATTGAGTACTCCTTTGAGCATTAATATTACCAGTAGGAAAGAACTTGCTGTTGAAAACTTCAGAAGAGGTATTAATTTTTATTCCTTGGAAGGAGATTTTATCCGGGAGCTTTCGACCGCAAAGGAAGGCACGTTAGATATTGGGATTGATTCACGTGACAATATTTTCGGAACAGTGATTGTTCGCGATGAAGAAGATCCGCGGTATGAGGTTAGAAAATTTGATCCTCAAATGAATAAACTCAATTCCTTCCTATCGTCGCCTTTACCGAATACCAGAAACGAAGGATTTAATCCTTTCGGGGGGGCTGTTATGTATGCAATTCGTCATGATGATTATGTTATCTGCGCTTCTCCTGAGACCTATAAACTGAATGTCTTTGATCCTATTGGGGATTTAGTTATGAAAATATCAAAAGACTATGATCCTGTTGAAATTACAAAAGAGGAAAAAGAAGAGGTCACAGAAGGAATGCCAGCAGGAATACAAGTGTCCATACCAAAACACCACAATCCCTTAAGACGATTTATTATAGATGATGAGGGTAGGATCTGGGTCATGACATATGAACAGGTGGAGGAAGAAGAGGGATTCTATCATGATGTTTTCGATTCGGAAGGAAAGTTCATTGTGAAAATCCCTCTAAAAGTTAGACCCTTTGTTTTTAAAAATAAAAAACTCTATACAGTTGAAGAAGACGAAGAAGGATTTCAGTTCATTAAACGGTATAAAGTCTT
Source organism: Candidatus Aminicenantota bacterium (assembly GCA_030612445.1). Lineage (GTDB taxonomy): Bacteria > Acidobacteriota > Aminicenantia > Aminicenantales > Aminicenantaceae > JAUVXM01. The sequence goes on along the minus strand of JAUWNW010000003.1, from coordinate 14,805 downwards.
ATGGAAATATTAGAGAATTTTTGCTGATAAAAGTTATATAACGGATAACAGGGTTAGACCTAAACAAGTATCTGAGAAAAATCCCTTTTAAGAATTATCCACCCCAAATCATAAGCATTCATTCAGAATCCCTTAAAGAGCCAATTCGAATCCCCCAAATAGATCTCTAAGGATTTCCCACCCCAAGAGCAAAAACCTCTCTTGATTAATCCTTGCCATGCGGGATAAACTAATATTATTATATAAAGTGAATCAGTAGATTAGGAAATCAGATAAAAAGTCTGAAACATTCTGGCAATGTATATTTAGCATCTAACCTGGATTATTCACGAGTCGAGGTTGCCATAGATACGAGGCGCAGGGGATGAAGCTGTGATAATTCACTGCGAATCCGCTGCAACAAAGTAAATATGGTAAAATTGGCTCGCCTGAAAGGTAAAAAATGTCGATTATTAACAGGGATTTCATCAAAAACGAAATGGTCATTATGAATTTCCTGAAATTAATCCAACATCTTGATATAAATAGGTTTATCATGAACATCGACATTTTTTATGAATAGTTCAGGCTAATAAGAATTCTAAAAACGGAGGATTAAACCATGCTTAAGCACAAACTTTACGCTGTCTTATTTATCTTTCTTGGCGGCCTCATATTTCTTTGTTGCCCTGGGGAAAAAGGGACGACTGAGGTGGTCGGAAGCAGCGATTATACTGACCTTCTCAGCCTGTTTAATGAGTTCCGTGCGTTTGATAAGCCGGAGATCACCAACGGTGTACCTGATTACACGGCAACGGCTATGGAGAAAAAGTACAGCGAACTAAAAACATTCCAAATCCGTCTGGCCGCGATCGATCCAAGCAGCTGGTCGGTTTCAGAACAAATCGATTACCACCTGGTCCGGGCGGAGATGAACGGGCTCGAATTCCAACACAGGGTTCTCCACCCCTGGTCACGTGATCCCAGCTTCTATGGCGATCAAGTACCCAGACTTCCGCGGAACCTGGAATTTCCTCTTCAGGAAGAGGCCATTACCTGGCTTCGCAGGAGATTTCAGGCTATCCCGGAATTTTACAAACAGGCCAAATTGAATCTGAGGAATCTTTCCGGGGTAGCTGGTGACCTGGCAATGTTTGCCATTCATAATATGGAGGAGAACAATTCCTTCCAAAGCCTTATGACCCAGTTAACCGACTTTCATCCTGATCTAGTTCCTGATGCAAAAAAAGCTACGGCCGCAATCAACGGCTTTCTCAGCTGGCTCCAGGAAAACCAGAGCAAGATGACTGCCTCAGCCGGGGTTGGAAAAGAAAATTACAACTGGTTGCTTAAAAACGTATATCTTTTTCCCTATACATGGGAAGACTGTCGCAGGATCGTAGAGCTGGAAGATAATCGCGTGATAACATTTCAGAAACTCGAAGAAAACAGGAACCGCAATCTTCCCCCCCTTAAGCCGGTGTCATCCCAAGAGGAATACAAAAAAAGCTATATGGGGGCCATTGAACACGTTATGAATTTCCTCAGGGAAGAAGAAATATTCACTGTTCAGGATTACCTTGTGCCTGATAAGTATCTAGAGGACAGAAGTGGCGGTAAATATGGATTGGGCAAGCCATGGCCAAAGCAGCATGACTATTTCTTTAATTTTTCACTCCGGGAGCCGCTTATGGAGGAAACACACGAGATGGTGGGCCACCACTTCGATTTACTAAGGGTCCGGCGCGACAACCGGCCGATCCGGGGAAACAGGGAACACGAGGGCCCCTATGATATCGCCGAGAACCGAAACGAGGGATTCGCCTTCGGCCTTGAGGAATTATTGATGCATGCAGGCTACCTTGACGGACGGTCGCCGCATGGAAGAGAGATCACTTACGAGCAGGCAGCTTTTCGCACTGTCCGGGCGCTCTCAGACTTACATATGCACAAGAGAGATTGGAGCTTAACAGAGGCAATGGAGTTCTGCGTTGCGAATGCCCCGCAGGGAGAGCTGCTTGAAAACAGTCCTCATTTGTGGCATGAAATGCAAACCACCCTGTGCCATGTGGGCTGGCATATGCAAATGGTCGTTGGCAAGGTCCAGTTCATGAAAATATTCAGAGATAGGACTCAACAACTGGGAGATAAATTTGTCCTGCGAGAGTTCATGGATGAATTTTTAGGCGCTGGAATGATTCCTATGTCTCTAATCCGGTGGGAGTTGACTGGTTATGACGACGAGATCAAGAAGTTGTGGTAATAATATTGGCTTAAGATAACAGCAGTTTGCATCTTTTTTTTAGTAATGAGGCTCTTCCCCAGAGTCTAACTCTGTCCGAATATGATTCTATACGGAACTTTTTCACCTGAAATCACGTATAAATAAGTGAATTAATAAAAAAATGAGGTGCCCTGTGAAGAAAAAAATCCTTACCTTATTCATGATCATTTCTCTCCTCGGTATCACCGCCAATTCATTCGCTCAAGAAGAAGATGAAGAAATAGAAGAAATAAAAGGGAAACACTATGTTGTCAACTTATCTCTCTATTATCCCATCAGTCTGAATAAGACCAAAAATGACAGTGTAAACCTGAACCTGGGACTTCTCTATTCCCATGTAGGATATGTCTCTGGCTTTGACCTTTCAGGTCTGGCATCGGCTGTATCCCACAGGATGGAAGGGGTTCAGATCAGCGGCCTAGCCGCTGTGGCCGGCGAATCAGGCCAAGGGGTGCAAGCAGCCGGTCTGGTTTGTGTTGCAGGTGATCATTTTTCCGGTCTTCAAGTATCGGGGTTGTTCAATGTCGCCGGCACGAGTCTATCCGGTTTTCAATCCGCAGGTCTTATTAACGTGGCTGGGGAACACGGCAGGTGGTTTCAGGCCGCGGGACTAGCTAATGTTGCGGGTGAGACCTATTCCGGTATCCAGGTGGGAGGACTTTTTAATGTTATTGGAGAGCAAGGCTCAGGATTTCAGGCCTCAGGGCTTTTTAATGTTGTAGGGGAGGACTTTACTGGTTTTCAGGCATCAGGATTGCTTAATGTTACAGGTAACGTACTTAATGGTTTTCAGCTCGGCCCTATTAATGTAGCCGCCCACTCAAAAGGAGTCCAGATCGGCGTGGTCAATTTGGGAGATGTATCCGACGGCCTTCAAATCGGGGTGGTGAACTATGCAAAAAAAGAAAACAACGGCGTCCCCTTTGGCCTTGTTAACCTAGCAAGAAACGGGTTTGTTAGGGGCATTGCCTGGGGAGGCAATTCAGTGGCAGCCAGTGGCGGCGTAAAATTTAGCGTGCGAAACTTATACTCCATCATTTCCCTTGGTCTGTTTAATCTCAATGATAAGATCAATGAATCCCTGACTTATGGTTTTCATTACGGGATATCTTTTCCTGTTGGTGATCTCGATCTGAATACAGATATCGGATACCGCTTCCGGGATAACAAATCTCTTTTTAAGCACTCTCTCCTGACTCCTGACCAGCATATCCTCGAAGCCCGTGTATTTATGGGAATCCCGCTTTCTCCTAAATTATCATTGTTATTAGGTGGTGGTCTAAGCCGGGTCTTTGATTGGGGAAAACACTGGGATTCGGGCCAAACATTTCCCCTGGTTGTCGCGGGTTTTGAGTTTTTCTAAATTCGCTTATTTTTTTATTTTCACCCCTTCAACTTTCATTCCCATTTTCAAAATCGGGTATTTTGTGATCTTTCTGTTTTTATCCCGGAAAAATATTATTTCAAAAAATGGCAACTGAGGATAAATCAGAATATCTATAAAAGCCGGAGTTATTTATAAACACATGCTTGCTTTATAATAGTATACTAGTATATTAACTCCTATTAATACTTAAAGGACCTAATTTGAAACTAGCAGATGAATCTCCCCATCTTGAAACTCCTCTTGAATGGTGGTTTTTTCAGGGATTTTATGAAGGAAATAATATTGACAGAAAGTATTTCATGTTATCTCTTTTCCGGCAAAAGATAGATAAAGATCCTCCGGAAAAAGAAAAGCATGCGTTCTATCTAATTAATTCAACCACTGACCCAAAAAATAATTCCTTCAGTTTTCTCAGCCAGATACATAGAGACGTATTAGACAACCTTAATGATGCGAAGCAGTTTTTACTGCTTCAAGATGAATCAGGGAATCTAGATCCTATTCTTTTTAAAGCTTATATGGATGAAATTAAAACTTATGGGCCTCCCTCTCCAATTAAAGTTATAACAGACCCTGTTTATTTACAAGCTGACTCCCTCAGTATTCACTGGGATGACTTTTCTCTTAACCAGAAAGGACAAACTTTTATTCTTTCATTCAAAGACCATGCCCAAAAAAAGCTTATTAGGATAAAACTGTCTCCTTTAGAAAAAGTCATTAATCTACATGATTATGACGTTCCAGATCTGGAATCTACTTATTATAACATTTATCCCAAAATGAAATTATCAGGAAAAGCAGATTCACATTCTATTACCGGTAAAGCTTGGATGGATCATCAGTGGGGCGATTTTAATAATTGGTTTTTTTTAAACTCTGATAAAAAAAGATATCTGGGTTGGGATTGGATAGGCATAAATTTAAACGACGGCTCTGACATTATTATCACTACCCACAGGGATATGGAAAAAGATGAAATAATTAACAGAGGGGCTTTCTATCACCAACCGGGTTCAGTTCCAAAAGTTCTTAGTTGCATAAGTATGGAACCCACAGGTTTCTGGAAAAGTCCTAGAACTCATGTAGTTTATCCAGTTAAATGGAAAATCCTAATTCCAGAATTAGAAACCGAGCTTGATTTTTTCCCCTTATTAGAAGACCAGGAAATACCTTTCTTTGGGATTATTCGGGCTATCTGGGAAGGAGCCGGTAAAGTCAAAGGAATAAAAAAAGATAAAGAAATATCAGGTCGAGCCCGATTAGAACTGCATGGATATTGTTACATATTCGATTTTAAAAAACACTTGGATGCTTTTTCTTCAAAAGTAGATAAAAGAATCGAATCGTTTTTCCCAAAAAATATGAGCAATGAAAAAATTGAATATTACCTTGGAAAACCCAAATGGAAACACGATTCAGCTGCTCTAAGCTCTGTGCTGTCACAACCAGTATGGGATTTAATTTCAAGAAAAGGAAAAAGGTGGCGTCCTCTGTTCGGACTTTTAACTCTTGAATCATTGGGTGTTAATCCTGAACAATATGAAGAATTAGTATGCAGTGTGATGGAACTAAACCATACAGGCGCACTTATTATTGATGATATAGAGGATGATTCCTTGCTAAGAAGAGGAGATGATTGTATTCATATCCGTTACGGTAAAGATGTATCAATAAATGCTGGATGTACATTATATTTCCTTCCGAACATTTTGATCAAGAATAATCCAAGTCTTGATAATAACCAAAAAAGAAGATTATATGAAGCAATAAATAAGACAATGATCAGGGCACATTTTGGACAGGCAATGGATATTTTTTGGTCAAAGAACTTAACAGCCGAAAATTTTAAAGCTTGGTCAAATGATTCTCTTGAAGATAAAATACTACAAATGTATGCATACAAAACAGGTACAGCTGTGGAGGGTGGCAGCGAAGCTGCGTGCATTATTGCAAAAGCGAATAAAAATACTTATAAAAGCTATAAATTAATGGCAAGAGCTTTTGGAACAGGTTTTCAGATAATCGATGATATACATAATTTCAGCAGATCTCCTAACTGGACTAAAACATCCGGTGAAGATCTTTCTTCAGGAAAATTAACTTATGTTATTTATAAGGCTATCCAATCCTCAGAGAAAAAAGATGCAGACCTGCTGTTATCTATTTTATGTTCAAAAGAGATGAGAAATAACCCTGAAAAATTGAAAATCGCTAATAATATTATCAGAGAATCCGGGGCTCTTTCTTTATGTAAAAAAGAAGCAACAGATATGATTGAAAGGGAATGGAAAAATTTCTCAAAAGTTATTCCCATGACTGAGGCAAAAATACAGATCAAGTTAATGATCACAGGTCTTACAAATTTTATTTATGAAACCTGATTACAGGATAAAAGGTCTTTCCCTAAATGCTGGAAATATTAAAAAAAATTTCAAAAATTATATCTCACTTATCCTATAAAAACTATAGAATAGTTATTCTCGCTGCTGTAATTATATTAATATCCGGGACTTTTTTTCTAAAAGATTTAGAAGTTGAACCAAGCCTTCTTGATATAAAAGGACTTCATGGAAAAGAGTTCAAGCACTTTCTTGAAAACCATGAGAGGTTTGGTGAAAGCACTCCTATTGTCATTTTGCAAAAACATCAACAGGTTGATGAGACTGTAAAAAATCAATTTACAGATACATTAGCCCAGGAACTCCGATCTATGGAAGAGATATTATTTGTTCACTCAGGGCTATTCGACCTATCAGAAGCAGATAGGCTGATCCAAATGACAAGAGCTGCGGTATTTCAAGATCCAAGCAGGTATTTAACTTGGTTTTCAGAAAAATTCACTGACCAAGGTATAAAAAGGGAGATTGCCCGAACACGAAAAAAGCTTGTAATAACTGATAATCCAGAATACAGAGCGCTGATCGCAGTAGATGTTTTTAATCTCCGGGAATTATTAGAACCGTGGCTTAAAGATTATATGGCTAATTTTAAAATTTCACAAACTAGTCTTTATTTTGACTCAGAAGACCATTCCTCCCGGTTAATCTTTGCTCAGCCACGGGGGTCAGGAGAAGATACAAAATATTGTCTAGAACTAACAAATACTATCAAAACAAAAATAAATAAAATAAAGTCATCAATAGAGGGCTCTCAAAACATCATCTGTGAATTTGCGGGAAAATATGGTCTTACCGCTGAAACATCTTCATCAATGAACAGAGAAATAATTATTATTAATCTACTATCTTCAATCCTTATATTTACTTTGCTGGTAATAGTTTTTAGGAATCTGAAAGTAACTTTGATATGTTTCCTTCCAATATTTCTCTCAGTGTTTGCATCTCTTTTGATCGCCCGCTTCTTTTTCAATCCCTTAAAACTGATTTCTATTGGATTTGCAGCAATCGTTTTAGGCTTAGGTATCGATATTACATTTCATCTGTCCAGCCGATTTTTTCAATACTATAAAAAGCATAATTCCCCTGAAACAGCAATTAAATTTACGATGAGCGACTGCGGCCCTCCCCTGGTTATAGGAATTTTAACAACTGGATGCGGATTTTTTATATTATCCTTTTCCAGATATTCTGCCTTAAGGCAGTTTGGATTACTAACCTGTTCAAGCCTTATTCTAACCCTAATTATGATCTTATTGCTTTTTCCAGCTATAGTTAGAATACTTAAGCCTAAAAGAATAAAACATATCAAATTAAATCAAATAGGAATAATACCCGGTTTTTTCTACAAGAAATCTATTAAAAATGTTTTTACCAGCCGAATAATTGCATTCGCACTAATCATTATCTCAGTCATAATTTCATTGAACCTAAAATTTGACATGGGTTTATTCAAACTACTGCCTAAAAACATAAAATCTTTAAAAAATGCAGAAGAAGTCTCAGAGAAATTCGGGGCCTCCTTCTTATTAAACACCCAGATAACTCTTAAAACAGAACAGATTTCAGAGGGAATAGATTATCAAAAATATTTAGATAAACAACTAATTAAATTATTGCAAAATAAGAAAATCACTGGGTTTTATTCTCCGACTTTATTTTATGTTCCTTATGACGAGGTCCAAAATAACCTTGTTCAAGTGAGAAATCTATTAACTAAAATAAAAGAATCCCGGTCGGCTTTTTTCAAGCAGTTAGATTTGCATGGTTTTAACATTCTTCCCCATCATATAAAATACTATAATCTTTTGGAGGAGATTTTTAATGAAAAAACATTGGTCTCAAAAACCAGCAGTAATCCTCTAGCTCAATTCCTTAAAAAAGAAGGAAAAACTTTCTATCTACAAACCTATGTTTGGCCCATAAATGAATTAAATAACCCGGATTCGCTTCTAAATGTTTCTGAAGTTCTGAAAAAAATACCTTCTCAAAAAAACATAGAAAAAGAGCTTACCGGAACATATCAGGTCCACCAGTCTGTTAATAAAATAATCAAAAGAGATTTTATCTCTATCAGTTTGTGGGCTGGAAGTATAATAGCTCTAATACTTTTTATTTTTTTTAGAAAACTTCGACTACTGTTTTTAGCTCTATTACCTCTCTTCGGTGCAATCCCGCTGACATTAGCTTTTATTAATGTCACCTCTATCAGTTTTTCTCCTGCTCTAATCGGTATAGTTGCTGTGGTTATAGGTATTGGTATTGACGACTCTGTACATCTTATTTACCGCAAAATTAATAACCCAGAAAAACATATTTCTGCTATTCTCTATGATATCGCTCCTGTACTGACTCTAACTACCATCTCAACAATGATTTGTTTTTTGACTTTAAGTGTATCTTCCTCTCCCCTCCTATTTAACACCGGGACTATAGTCGGATTTGGAGTATTTGCCTGTTGGTTATACACCATGTTTCTTCTTCCGTCATTCTTAAACAGAAAAAGGTTATGAAAATAAAATATATACTAATATTTTTCACTGCTCTTACTGCTTCATTCATCTTTTTCTCTACTGGCGTATATAGTCAAGATATAGATTCGCTCCTTATAAAATGGGAAAGCCGCCTTAAAAATCAAAAGCTGATTTCCTGTAATATAAAACAGCAAAAAAAAATCTCCTATTTAAAAAACAAAATTTCTATTCATGGTAAATTTTATTTTAAATATCCACATTTTTTCCGCCTTGAAATAAAAGGAGATGAAAATTATGATATCTACTGTGATGGGGAAAAAATTTGTATAATCGATTATGACTTAGAAGAGAAAGAAGTGTACAGCTTTGAGGAACTGAATTCCAAAAATATAGTTAAAAGACACATGCTTCCACTCATTGGGCAGAAAAGAGAGGAAATTAAAAAAAATTACCAAATTGAATATAAAGAAGATAAAAGTTTCTATGAAGTCACTCCCATATCTTTATCAAGTCATTCATATAAAAAAATATATTTCAAAGTTGGCAACATGGATAAGATAAAATGGATGAAATTAATCTATAAAAACAATGATTGGACTGAAACTGAATTTAGCAAATGGAAGCAGCATGATAAAGTATCAGACTACTTTTTTAAATATTTAAAATAATTCTTAAAGGAGAAAAGAAATAATTAAATGAATCAAAACCAAATAGATGAAATAGCCCAAGAGCAGGCTGCCTTATTTTCATCAGGTCAAACCCTATCAGTTCCCTTCCGAATAAAGCAGTTAAAAAAATTAAAAAAAACCATAGAAGATAATGAGGAAAGCATAATAAAAGCAGTGCAAATAGATATGGATAAGCCTGAATTCGAAGCTTGGTACAGTGAAATAGGAACTGTAATTTATGAATTAAAGTATGCGCTTAATCATATAAAAAAATGGTCAAGCCCAAAAAAAGTAAAAGTTCCTCTGGTTCTGTTTGGGTCTTCATGTTACAGATATCCAGAACCCCTAGGAAGGATTCTCATCATCGGAACATGGAACTATCCCCTGCACACAGTATTATATCCGTTGATTGGATCCATTGCATCAGGCAACTGCACTGTTCTAAAACCCTCTGAATTGGCGCCAACATCATCAAGATTATGTACAAGACTAATACAAAATACATTCGAACCAAACTATATCTCCTGTATAGAAGGGAGTGCAAACACAACTCAATCTCTTTTAGGCAGTGGTTTTGACCATGTATTTTTTACAGGAGGAGAAAAAGCAGGACGAGCAGTTATGGAAACAGCATCAAAATGTTTAATCCCAGTTACACTCGAGCTGGGAGGGAAAAATCCAGTAATAGTAGAGCCGGATACTTCTATTTCAATGGCTGCAAAAAAAATTGTTTGGGGCAAGTTTATTAATGCAGGTCAGACCTGTTTATCACCTGACTATGTATTAGTTAATGAGAGAGTAAAAAAACAATTAATTGAGGAGATGAAAAAGTGGCTTTTAAAATTCTATGGCAATGATGCTTCTAAAAACCCTGATTATGGAAGGATCATAAATGAAAGTCATTTCAAAAGACTTCTTGAATTACTAAAAGGAGCAAAGATTGTCTCAGGCGGAAAGACAAGTATGGAAAATAGATATATTGCCCCGACTATTATCGATAATGTAAAGCCTGATGCGAAAATAATGAAGGAAGAAATATTTGGGCCTTTGCTGCCCCTGATAAAATACAATGACCTGAAAGGGGCGATATCATATATCAACAAAAAATCAAAACCTCTCTGTATGTATATATTTTCAAAAAACAAATCTTCACAGGAAAAAATCCTCAATAATACAAGCGCTGGCAATGTATGTATAAACGACACTATTATCCAGCATGCAGTATTATCACTGCCTTTTGGAGGTGTTGGAAAGAGCGGAATAGGCAAATACCATGGGAAAGCCAGCTTTGACTGCTTTACAAATTACAAGAGCGTTCTTAAGAAATCCAATATTATCAACTCTAACTTAATTTATCCTCCTTACAAAAACAAACTATCCAAAATCAAAAAATACATATGATAAATAATCAAGAAAAGCTGACTTTAGTTACCGGAGCAACAGGCTTTATAGGATCCCACTTAGTAAAATATTTACTTAAAAAAGGAGAAAATGTAAGGGTATTAGTTAGGGATCCTGATAAACTTATGATTTTTGGGCCGGAACAAAATAAATTGGACATAGTCAAAGGAGATCTTCTTAAAATAAATGATATATCAACTGCCTTGGATAGAGTGGACAGGCTGTATCATGTAGCAGGTTTTATTTCTACCCTTCCCAGGGACAAAGACAAGATATACAAGCTTAATTATGATATCACATATAATCTATTCGAAGAATGTAAAAAAAAAAACATTGAAAAAATAGTATTTCTTTCCAGTATATTCGCCCTCGGGGGAGGAGGCTCTATACCTGTTGATGAGAAAGTAGATTGCAAACTTGGTGATTTAAATGCTGATTATATTAGAGCAAAAAGAATGTCTGAGATTTATGTTAGGAGAAAGATATCAGAAGGGCTGCCTGTAGTGCTTGTTTATCCGTGTTTCTGCTACGGACCAGGTGATCTTAATAATTCCAGCTCAAAACTTTTAGTCCTATTCCTGAATAAAAAAGTACCTGGATACATTAAAGGTGGTCAGAATGTAGTGGATGTCCGTGATGCTGCAATCGGTCTATATCTTGGCATGGAAAGGGGTAAAAAGGGAGAAAAGTATATTATTGGCGGTAAAAATCTGTCATATTACGAATTATTTGCTCTTTTATGCGAAATTACAGGTTACCCCCACCCAAGGATTAAATTATCTGGACGGATGGGCAAATTTATAGGCTTAATAAACCAGGCATTCTCATCAGCTCCGAAACTGGACAGGCAGTCAGCAGAAATTATGTGCCGCTATTGGTACTATGATGATTCAAAATCACGCAGGGAACTAGACTATAAATCAAGACCATTAAAAGAAACTCTTATAGACTCTATCAATTGGTTCTGTATCAGAGGATCAGCCCCATGGCCTCCTAGCATGAAAAAAAACAATACCGCCCACACAACCCAATCGTAAATATATGAATATCAATAAAAAAAGAATTGTGCTCACAGGCGCTGCTTCAGGTATAGGAAATGCTCTTTTTAAACAGCTCTCATTATACAATACTAATCTGGTCTGCGCAGATATGATAAAAGAGGATCTATGGAAAAATAAAATAAAAACGACTAACCATAAATTCTCTTCATTTCAAGGCGATCTTTCAAAACCTGAAGAAATAGATAAACTGTTCAACTTTGCCTTGGAAAAAATGGGTGGTATCGATTTATTCATTGCTAATGCAGGTATCCCATATTATGAAAAAATCAGCCGCTCAGACTGGAAGCATATATCAAAGATATATGAAACAAACGTATTTTCTGTCATATACTCGCTGGAGAAAATGATGGAATATATGGAAGAAAAGGGTTTTCACTTTGCAGTTATAGGTTCAGTTATGGGGAAAATATCCTTACCTGGATATGCCCTCTATTCATCTACAAAAGCAGCAATAGACAGATTTTTTGAAGGATACTCTTTTGAAATGGACAAAAACATCCAAATTTCTATGATATACCCAATTGCTACAAAAACCAATTTTTTCTCAAAGGCAAGCCATCCTCCAGCGCCAATTCCTTGGCCCTCCCAAACAGCAAATAAAGTTGCCCGTGCAGTGATTAAGGGGATAGAGAAAAAAAAGAAAAGTATATATCCATGCCGGTTTTTTAAATTAACACAACTTCCTTTTATTAAAAGCCGCTATCAATATAAAGAGAAGAAAATATTTAAAAAATGGCTGGAGAAAAAATAAAAGGATTGCTTCCAATGCTATTCTCACTTTAGCCTGAAATCGAGCTTAGCAGCTAATAAGGGGAAATAAACGGGGGAGGATTGAGCCTTAATTCAGGAGGCTTACAGCCAGATCTACTGCCTGGGCTGCGTCCGGAGCATAGCCGTCCGCTTTTATCTCTTCTGCAAAAGCTGAGGTTACAGGCGCGCCGCCTACCATTACCTTGATCCTCTTTTTAAGACCGGTCTTTTCCAGTTCATCGATTAAAACTTTCATAAAAGTCATAGTAGTAGTTAGGAGGGCTGACATTCCTACAATATCAACATCTTCTTTTTTTATCGACTCCATAAATTTTTCCAGCGAAACATCAGCTCCCAGATCTATCACTTCAAAACCGGCACCCTCAAGCAGCATGGCGACAATACTTTTTCCAATATCGTGAAGGTCACCATTTACAGTACCCATAATTACTTTACCCTTGGATTGGATATTTGCCTGTGCAAGAAGAGGCTTTATGACTCCCATCCCGGCTTTCATCGCCTTGGCGGAAATCAAGACTTCTGGGATAAAAACTTCATTGTTTTTGAATTTCTCGCTGACAACATTCATCCCGGCAACCAGGCCCTGATTTAAAATATTTTCCGCTGAAACTTTTTGAGAAAGGGCCTGCTCAGTAAGTTTTTTGACTTCGTCTGCGTCTCCATTCTCAATGCTGACAGCGATTTCATCTAATAAATTCATTAATATCTCCCTTTGAAAAATATCAATTGGTATTCACCCTATTATCCCTTATTTGCGATAAGGCATTTTTATTTTCGTTCAACAGGCATAATAAGACAACTTGGTCCACCTGTCCCCTTTCTAAATTCTGACAGGTCAATAGTATGTACATAAATACCAGTATGCTTGAGTTTATTAATTACTTCCATATTTGAAATTTCTGCTATGATTTCATTATTCCCAATACATATTACATTTCCACTTACAAATGTATTAAACGGAACTTCAATTTTGTTAAAACCCTTGAAAAAATTATCAGGAAATATATTTTTACAACAAAGTACTTTCTTAGGACCAATAACACTCATAGCACCGCCAATATGCAAATAGGGGAAAGGAACAGGTATTGTTCTTACTTCATACTCCAGAGCGTTTAAAAACCTTGAAATCTGTTTTATTCCTTCTTTATTTGTTCTTTTAGAGAGTCCAACAAATGCAACTGATCCGGCTAATATAATATCTCCACCTTCTACTGTACCAGGTTCTTTAATACTTGCATATTCAGGTTCATGCATAGAATTTAATATTTCTGACATCCAGATATCTTCTCCAACCCTTGTTTTAAGTCCCATTCTTAATTTAATATATCCTGCAGGAGCAGACAGACAGGCATCTCTTGTAAAAACAGAATTCGGATGATCTTTAAGTTCTGGAACATCAATTACTTCACATCCAGATTTTTCAAGTATTGATTTAAGATTATTATGCTGGTCTATTGCCTTGTTCTTATCAGCAGGCTGAGTGATGTTGTGTATAACTCTATTGTTATAATTAAAGTATTCCCTACTGGGTGAACATACAATTACACGTGATAATTTGTCTCCTTCATTTCTTAACATAGAGATTTTCTCCTGGAAGTAGGGAAAAAATTACATTCACCATTTAACCCAAGTTCACCATTTTAAAACACAAACTGCTGAAACAAAAAGAGATAGCAAAAAGTGTTACCCCCTACTGATTGAATCTTAGCCGTTTTCTGGGAAGCGGAGCTCCGGATAAATCAAGCATCTTGTAGATCTGTTGATGTTCAGGTTCCGGGTTTGAGGAGAGACGCACATATTCCTGGCGGCAGATCCCATCCTCTTCTTTCACCATATAGCCGATCGTTAATTGCGCATGGGTACTGAGGACTTTGCGGATCGTTGACCATTTCCGGTTATCCCCCTTTGCCTTTAAACGACTTTCGATCATATGTAAAATATGATAGGCTACAACCGATACAAACATATGAATATCAACTCTATTTTCCTTCTGATGAAAGATGGGCCGCAGCCCCAAGCAGGATTTCATGCTCATAAATGCGTATTCTACCCGATTAAGCATGATATAAATATTCCATATCTCCTCATCAGTCAGATCCATCCGGTCTGTCCTGAGGATATAGCTGCCCTCTCGAGATGTTTCTTTGTCATATTTTATAGTCTTTTCCTTCCAGGTTATATCCACAGCTCGCAGGTTTTTACTTGCAGCCGATTTATCCTCAGGTATAACCTCAACCTCATAGAGCTTGGCTGCCCGGGGGTACTTCTCCTTCAATCTCCCCACAAGTTCCACAACTCTACTGTATTTCTTTGTACGCTGGGGTAATGATAATCCTGCTTTGTAATAAGCCAGTCTTTCAACAAACAACGCTTCGACCCTCGTG
>JAUWNW010000173.1 GCA_030612445.1 Candidatus Aminicenantota bacterium | reverse complement strand
TAATCCGCTTCCATGATTTTTTCCACCAACTGTTTCTTAGCAGATAAATTCTGCTCCAGGGGATTGAGAAAGGGACCCATAGCCTGCTCTGCGAGGGGATCACCGATTTCCCAGCCGGTGGCCCGGCCGTCCAGGAACAGTCCTCCCTCAAAATTTCCCTCCTCATCATCATCCCGATGCAGTTTCGGGCTGAACCCGGAATAAGCAGCTGTATCCTTGTTAATTTTTGAATCCGGTCCGGCCCACCCTCCTCTTTTATCGTGACAGGTAGCACACGACATTCCTTCCGGGTCTGAAAGTGCTTCATCAAAGAATATCTTCTTGCCCAATAATTCCTTTTGGGTCAGGGTCCTGGCCGGTTCTCTGTGAAGAGAAAATGCAACCGCCAGGAAAGCTAAAACAGTCAACGGTATTAAAAATTTCTTTTTCATTCTGGATAAAGTCACTCCGGTTCTCATTTCCACTCTCTGAGCTGCTGCATCAACAATAATAATACATAGAACAAATATATACTGTCAACAAGAATCCCCCTTTATCCTCAGCTGCCATATTAAGCTGAGCTTGGGGAGGAGGTTGTCGCACTGCCTTAAAGGTCAATTTATCATGTGAGGGGGGCATTGCAGCATTTCTAATAAAAAATACGGTCTAGCCCTGCAAGGGGCAACGTAAATACGTTTTTCCCTATGGGATAAGATTCAGTCCCCGGGTAAACAACAAATCCCTTTTGGCATTTCAAATCTTCAAAGGCATTCCAGAATCCCTTTGATACCCTCGGTGAGGAGGAGTATTTGATTTCCACAGCCACCGGTGGCCTGCCGGCATTCAGAATAACCAAGTCAATCTCTGAGCCGGCAGCGGTTCTGTAAAAATAACCCTTGCCTTCAATGGAAAGCCGGCTGAGCACTTGTTCGATAACAAAGCCTTCCCAGGAATTACCGACTTGTGGATGCCCATGAAGTTCATTGAAGGATCTGGTCATTAGTAACGCGTGAAGAAGGCCTGAATCTCTGATATATACTTTAGGAGATTTTACCAATCTTTTTTTGATATTAGAAAAAAAAGGATTTAAGCAGCGAACGATAAAAGTCTCTTCCAAAACAGATAAATAATGTTTCACTGTCGGTGCAGTGACACCTAAACTTTTTGAAATCTGGCTTGCATTCCACAGTTGTCCGTGACAGTGGGCGATCATGGTCCAGAAATTTCTCAATTGAGGGGCAGGAATTCTGATTCCCAGTTGTGGAATATCTCTTTCCAGATATGTTTTTATAAAGGCATGCCGCCAGGTGAGACTCGAATCAATATCCCCTGCCAAAAAACTATCCGGGAAACCCCCATTAAGCCACAGATTGTTAATCGTGCCTTTGTCGGCACCCACCTCTTTTAGCGTAAAAGGCATCAACTCATGATAGATAATCCGACCGGCCAGCGATTCGGAAGACTGCTTGATTAAATCTTTTAAAGCAGAGCCTAAAATGAGGTAACGTCCCGGTCTTCGATCCAGGTCAACCAGCGCGGGTAAAAGGGGAAACAAGTCCGGCTTAAGTTGAATCTCATCGATAATCACCAACGTATCTTTATACTGACCGAGGTAAAGTTCAGGGTCTTGTAGTTTGTTTAAATCGGAGGGCAATTCCAAGTCGAGATAGATGGAAGGTATATCAATACTTTTTTGTATTTCCTTTGCAAGAGTGGTTTTACCTACTTGCCTTGAACCAAGAATACCCACCACGGGAAACTGGCTTAACGAATTGATGATTTTTTTCTGAAGATTTCTGTTTATCATCCTTGTATTTTAAAAGGTTACCTTTCAATTTGCAAGGAAAAAAGGTGACATCGCTTGGAGGCTCCCCTATTCCCAGGCTACCGAAAAGCGTTTTATAAAACGGTAACCATCTCCATCTTCGTAGATCGTGTACATTTTATTCTTCTTCCACACCAAAGGTTCCACTTCCAGAAAGACTTTAGCTATGTAGCGTCCTTCCGAGTCGAAAATATCATAATATCCGCCACTGCTCTCCCCGATTTTTTCATACGTTTGAACAAATATTCTCCCCTCATCATCAAGCCTTATATCTCTGAACGCCAGATTGTGTTTACCCCAGACAAATTTTGTCCCAGGCATAGGACCCTCTTCCCCGAATCTTTCTTTAATCCATTTCTCTTTGTACTCTTTTGTTATTGATACAGGATCATAATCCTTTATGATCTTTTTGGTGACTTTTCCATCCGGGTTTATCACCTGGAGTTCATAGCGTGTATTCACACCCCAGATAATACTGCCATCTTTGTTTATCTGCCAATATTGGCGGGGAAAACGGGCATCTATTCTCGGACGTTTCAGCATTTTAAGCGTATTAATAACTAATATAGATTCCATCTCCTCATTAAATTTTTTCAATTCTTGCACAGGTTGATCTGAAAAAACCATATAGCTTCCTACAGTATTTCCTCTGAGATCTCTTTTTGGATTCATAAACATCGTGAATTTTGCTATCGAAATTTTTCGAAGAAACTTCCCACTCATATCAAAAAATAGAATACGACCAGAACTCGCATCACACACCATGATCTCTTCCTGAAGAGTAATCTGCAAAAATCTGGGCCTTTCTGCCTCCCCTGGCCCCTCGCCTTTTTTCCCTATTGTCTTAACGAATGTACCATTCTCATCAAATACCTTGATGTGCGCTGCTTTGGTGTCTAATACATAGATGTTGCCTGCATCGTCAACATCTATATCACGGGCCGAAAGAAACATGTACTTCTCATCCCCTTCCTTTACTCCGATAGTAAAATCCTCCTTCAGAACCAGCTTCACCGGGGTGTCAGGAGGCGGGGCAGGTGTCTTTGGATTGGAAACAACAGTTATACCATTTTCTTGTTTTGTGGTTATCTTCTGAGCCTGAAAAACTAGAGGAAAAAGAATAACCACAATAAAAAAAAGAATTCCTACACTGCCATTTTCACGATAATAATTTGCTCTTTTATTCATGACGATCTCCTCTCATTTTTATCAAGTTTTCACCCTCTTAGTTGCTTCGTTAACAATATTACTTGGATACAACATATCCTGTCAACAAGAAGTCCGCAACACGGGCCAGTTTAAGGAACTTCTTCTCACATTTCTACTTGTAAATAAAAAAGAAATAAGATAAGTAATTATCAGGTAAATTCAATGAAAATAAAAGAAAAAATGGAATTAGAGGTTGAAGTTGATAAAAGACATATAATTTCTTTAGGAAAAAGGCTTTATACAGAAAGCGTAGAGCTTCTTAGGGAACTTGTAAACAATGCCTATGATGCAGATGCTACTAAAGTCTATGTTGAAATAGATCCTGAAAAAATTGAAGTCAGCGATAATGGAGAAGGAATGGATTTAGAAGGGCTAAAACAATATTTCCTCATCGGCTCTGAGGAAAAAGTCATCCATTCCCGCTCTCCTAAATTTGGAAGAGTTAGAGTCGGTCAGTTCGGCATTGGAAAATTCGCATCATTGGCTGCAGCTGCGTGCTTTGAAGTAATAACTCAACATAAAGAGTTCGCTGCCAGGGTAATTTTCGATAAAATCGCCTGGGAAACTTCTAAAAATAAATGGCATATCCCTCTAGAAATTCTCGACTATGACCATGAGAGGGATGATGGCACAACTATAATCCTATCCAAACTTACCAAATCTTTTGATTTGGAGGATGTTGAGAAAAAATTAATGGAGGGCGTGCCACTTAAAGCCCCGGATTTTGAGGTCTATGTGAATAAAAAGCGTCTGTATGCCAGAAGCTTAATAGGACAAAAAATCCCTATTCTGGAAGGAAGCAAATTTGGGCTGATTTCCGGTGAAATCATAATAGTTACTTCATCCATGGCCTCAATGAAAGAATTAGGCATTGATATCAAAGTCAAGGGAGTTACAGTAAAAAAAGCCTTATTTGGAATGGAAACATGGGGTAAGGTAGTTTGTCGAATAAAAGGAGAGATAAATGCGGATTTTCTTCCAATAACCAGCGACCGTTCCAATTTTGTTACTGATTCTGATGAATACCAGGCTTTTCTTAAGGTTATGGAAAAGGTTGTCTCAATAATAAAAAGGACATTAGGAAAAGAGGCATACAGAAGAGAGGACCGGAAAGCAGGACGTGTAGTCAAAGATGCTTTGAATAGAATTCACAAATCATTAGCTCTAAATCCTGACCTATCCCCATTCGGTCCTGTTCCTTATGGAGATAACAAAGAAACTGGAAAAGGTGCGGTTTTTGAAAAAGGCAAAGGAAAAACACAGAATAAAACCGATATCAAGACAATAAAAGAGAGCAAACCTAAGTCAAAAAAAAAGAAAAGACGTAATCCGTTGGTTAAGAAAATAACTCCTAATGCAATTGTCCGTAGAGTAAGAATGGGTGACAAAAGTGTTTCTGTTTGCTTGGATTTTTTTGGAGAAAACGGGCCGGAATGCTTTTCTGAAGGAAATGTAGTCTATATCAATCGTGACCATTCCCTATATAAACGACAATCAAAAAGAACAGCCACCTATACCATGTATATAGGCAGGCTTCTTACTCAAGAGATATCACTAATGCACGAGACCAGAAGCCCTAGGCTCGCATTCTCGCGTCAGAGTAAACTGCTTAAGGACGCTTTTAAAGATGATATATTCTAATACAAAAACCCAAACAAATATAAAGGGATGACATTTCTACTTGGATAAATGATTCCATCTTTAACTAAGTAGGAATTCCTTAAATTATCTTTAATTTGTTTTTTAGTTTTACTTTTACCACCTATCTCAAAATTTATGCCTTTTACCTGAAAATCTCCAATCTTACTATAATAAATTTTCTCCCCATAATTTTTTATCATTTTAATGAAAAATATCTCCCGGACTGTTCCTTTTCTATAATCAAAACCAATCTCATTAATAACCGCTCGATATAAATTGGAATTATCCAAATATATTTTATCTGTACCTTTTAATAAACCACTTCTTGCTTTATTTTCTTTTACCAAACATACTAATCCAGTTTCATTTAATATATTCAGATAATTGTCTACGGTTTTGTAATCAAGTCCAATGTTATTAGATATATTATTACGGTTTAAGCTTCCCGGAATTATTTTTCAATTTTGTCAGCAAACGGCAACGGAGTTGCATAGATTCTCCAGTCCGATACCTGCTTCGTACATCTTTTCTTTTTCTGCCTTACAATCATAATAATACTCCAACCTCTCCTTTTTTGAAAGTTT
>JAUWNW010000086.1 GCA_030612445.1 Candidatus Aminicenantota bacterium | reverse complement strand
CTTATTATTTATTATAAATTGCTGAAAAACCTATGTTTATACGAAAATGAATGGAAATTTTGGGGGATGTCCTGGATTATTCGCAGATTGACAATTACCCCCTATTTCTGATACAAATAAGCAAATGTTTAATTCAGTTCTCCAAAAAATATTCGGGACAAAAAGCGAAAGAGACATAAAGAAGCTCCGACCCATGGTTTCTGCCATAAACGAAATTGAACCCAGCATCCAGAAACTCTCTGATAGTCAATTAAGAGACAAAACCAGTGAATTTAAAACAAAATTAGAGCAGGGAGCGACCCTAGATGATATCCTTATGGAAGCTTTTGCCGTAGTCAGAGAAGTCGCTAAACGCAAAGTTCAAATGCGCCATTTTGACGTTCAGATTATGGGCGGGATAATATTACATCAAGGCAAAATAGCTGAGATGAAAACTGGTGAAGGAAAAACAGTGGTAGCTACCCTCCCCGCTTATTTAAATTCCCTGGCAGGAAAAGGAGTCCATATTGTTACAGTAAACGATTACCTTGCCAAACGTGATGCGGAATGGATGGGTCCGGTCTACAAAAGCCTCGGGCTTGAACTGGGAATAATCCAGCATGACATGGATGAACTTGTTCGGAAAGAAGCTTATGAAAAGGATATAACTTTCGGTACTAATAATGAATTCGGATTTGACTATTTACGGGACAATATGAAATTTCGCCTCTCTGATGTTGTTCAAAAGCATCACAACTTCGCAATCGTCGATGAAGTTGACAGCATTCTTATTGATGAAGCTCGTACACCTCTTATTATCTCAGGACCAACAGAAGACTCAACTGCGATCTACTACAAAATGAATACACTTGTACGTAAACTCAAAAGAACAAAACATTTCAAGGTAGATGAAAAAAGCCGGACTGTTGTTCTTACTGAGGAAGGAGTCGCCCAGGCAGAAAAGGACCTCAAAATCAAGAATCTATATGACCTTACCCATATGGACATTATCCACGCCATTAACCAGGCCTTAAAAGCTCATAATCTGTTTAAAAAAGACGTTGATTATATGGTCAAGGAAGGAAAGGTTGTAATCGTAGACGAATTTACAGGGCGTTTGATGCCCGGAAGACGATACAGTGATGGCCTCCACCAGGCATTGGAGGCCAAGGAACAAGTCCGGATAGAAGCTGAATACCAGACCCTGGCATCAATCACCTTTCAAAATTACTTTCGTATGTACGATACCCTATCCGGAATGACCGGTACCGCAATAACAGAAGCCGCAGAATTCCACTCGATTTATAAACTTGAAGTCATTGAAATACCAACCAACAAAAATCTTATCCGCACAGAACATCATGATCTGATATACCGCACAACTAAAGAAAAATGGAATGCAGTTGTCGAAGAGATTATTGAAAATAATCAGAAAGGCCGCCCTCTTCTTGTAGGAACAATATCAATTGAAAATTCAGAACACCTAAGCCATTTGTTAAGAAAAAAGAAGATAAAGCACAATGTTTTAAATGCTAAATATCATGAAATGGAAGCTAAGATAATAGCTCAGGCCGGAAGAGTCGGGTCCGTAACAATAGCTACAAATATGGCCGGGCGGGGTGTTGATATCCTCTTAGGAGGAAATCCAGAGCATTTAGCAATAGATACTTTATCCACAAAGGGAATCGATACTTCCAATATACCCAAAGAAAACTGGGAAAAAGCTCTGGAAGAAGCTAAAAAGACCACATCCTCAGAAAATAAAAATGTTTTAGAGATGGGAGGCCTGCACATTATAGGAACAGAACGGCATGAAGCCCGCAGAATCGACAATCAGTTGAGAGGAAGGTCCGGAAGGCAAGGAGACCCCGGCTCCTCTCGTTTTTATCTTTCCATGGAAGACAACCTGATGCGTATATTCGGAAGTGAACGCATTTCTGGATTAATGTCCCGGGTTGGAATGGAAGAAGGAGTTCCTATTGAACACAAAATGGTAAGCAAAGCCATTGAGAGAGCTCAGAAACAGGTAGAAGGTCAGAATTTTTTAACACGAAAACACCTTCTGGAATATGATGATGTCATGAATAAGCAGCGGGAATCAATCTACAATATGCGCAAAGATATCTTATATGGGAAAGATATGGGTAAATATGTTAAAGACCTGGCTGTTACGTTAGTTGAATGGTTGATGGAAAATTTCACAGACAAAGAAAAATCTCCTGAAGACTGGAATGTTGAAGGTTTCAAAAAAGCGTTTAATGCCCAATTCGGAATTAAATTGGATGAATTAAACATCAACTGGGATACTATAAATTTCCCTGACCTTAAAGAAAAGCTCACCAATACTATTAAGGACCATTACCAAGAAAAAGAAAATATTATAGGTAGAGGCCAAATGCAGGAATTCGAAAGAGTGATCATGCTGCAGCTCATAGACTCACAATGGAAAGACCATCTCTTAGGAATGGATTATCTAAAAGAAGGTATTGGATTACGTGGATATGGACAGAGAGATCCCCTAGTTGAGTATAAAAAGGAAAGCTATGATATGTATCAAGCAATGATGGATAGAATTGAAGAAGAAACCATCAAATACCTTTATCTGCTTGAACCAGTGGTTGAGGAAGAGATGCCGGAACGAAAAGAACAGACTGTCTATTATCAGGAGCCGGCTCGAAATGCTCCAGCTCCAAAAGGTAAAAAAGCCAGGTCTGTAATTCCTAAGAAAAGAAAAAAAAAGAAAAGGAATAGATAAGGGGGAGGAATGCAACAAAAAAAAATAAAACAAGGTTTTACATTTGATGATGTTCTGATCCTACCTGCCAAATCAAATGTTCTGCCCACCCAAACGGATGTTTCGACAAAGCTAAGCCGCAATATTTCTCTTAATATCCCTATTGTCAGTTCAGCAATGGATACTGTCACTGAATCAAAAATGGCTATTTCTCTAGCCCAGCTTGGAGGAATCGGCATAATACACAGAAACATGTCGATCCAGGAACAGGCAGAAGAAGTGGACAAAGTCAAACGGCATGAAAGCGGCCTGATAGTCGACCCCATTACTATGCGGCCTCAGAACAAGATATTCGAAGCCAAGGAAGTCATGAAAAAATACAAGATATCCGGGCTTCCCATAACAGAAAAAGACGGCAAATTGATCGGAATATTGACCAACCGAGACATCAGATTTGAAACCAGGCTCACCCTTCCAATAAAAAAAGCTATGACCACAGAATTGATAACCGTCCCCTTAGGCACCTCCTTGGAGGAAGCAGAAAAACTCTTTCATAAACACAAGATCGAAAAAATCCTGATGGTTGATGAAAATTATTTCCTGAAAGGTCTTATCACTTATAAAGACGTTCTTAAACGTATCCAGTACCCTAAATCCTCAAAGGATGAAATGGGACGTTTACGGGTAGGAGCTGCCATAGGCGTATCGGATGATACGATGGAAAGAGCTCAAGCATTGATCAAGGCAAAATGTGACGCTCTAGTTATAGATACTGCTCATGGTCATTCCCAGAGAGTACTGGATACTGTTAGATCAGTAAAAAAAGAATTTCCGGAACAGGAGCTGATTGCCGGCAACATCGGTACGGCTGAAGCAGCCAGAGATTTGATAAAACTGGGAGTAGATGCAGTAAAAGTGGGTATTGGGCCAGGTTCGATATGTACCACCCGTATCGTATCCGGCACCGGCATCCCCCAAATAACAGCCATTCAGGATGTCTTCAGTGTAACAGAAACTGAGGGCATCCCTCTTATAGCTGATGGGGGAATAAAATTCTCTGGAGATATAACAAAAGCAATTGCAGCAGGCGCTAGTTCAGTAATGATGGGAAACATACTGGCCGGAACCAATGAATCTCCCGGAGAACTTGTAATATTTCAGGGACGCTCCTATAAGACTTACAGGGGTATGGGCTCAATTGAGGCTATGAGGAAGGGAAGCCGGGACAGGTACTTTCAGGACTTAGTTGAAAATGAAACCAAGCTCGTTCCTGAGGGAATTGAAGGCCGCGTTCCTAATAAAGGAAGCGTCTCCACTCTTATCCAGATGATGGAAGGTGGGTTAAAAGCTGGAATGGGATATGCAGGCTGTAGTACTATCGAAGAGCTTCACAAAAAGGCCAGATTCATCCATGTCACCCCTTCTGGCATGCGAGAAAGCCACGTACACGATGTGGTCATTACCAAAGAGGCGCCTAACTACCACTTAGACTGAATTATCCTGAATCATTCATAAAAATTGCCAATTCTGTACTCAAAAAAACAATAACTAATTTTATAATTGGCACTTTTTACCTTTCAGGCGAGCCGATCTTACCGCATCTACTTCGTTACAGGGTATTCGCAGTGAAGGACCACAGCTTCATCCCCTGCGCCTTGTATCTACGGCAAGCTTGGCTCGTGAATAGTTCAGGCTATCCTGAGTCATTCATAAAAAATAAAATTCAGGTGTGGCTTGTGATCGCTTCAGCCGCATCAGAATTTCATTAGATAGAAGTCTTTTAACTAACATTTCACATTTTACAATTCACATTTCACGGTTTTTCCCATTTACCATTTTCCATTAACTATTTTCTGCTTTTTCTACGGCAAGCTTGGCTCGTGAATAGTTCAGGCTATTTGATTTCTTTAATTTTATTATTACCATCTACCAATACTATCTTAGGCATATAAAAATCTGTTTCTCTATCTTCCATTAAAACATAAGTTGCGATTATCAGATGATCTCCTACTTTCACTTTATGGGCAGCAGCACCATTGATCCCCACAACTCCGGAGTCACATTCACCCTTGATCAAATAAGTTATAAACCTTTCCCCATTTTTTATATTATACACATGAATCTGCTCATTAGGCACCATGTCAGCAGCTTCCATCAGACTGGCATCCAGAGTTAGGCTTCCATCATATTCCAAGTTTGTTTCTGTTGCTACAGCCTTATGTACTTTAGATTTCAGCATTATTCTTTTCATATGTTTCTTCTCCTAACTTTATACAATAATATTATCGATCAGCCTGACATTGTTAATAAAAACTGCCACAGCTATTAACATTTTATCATTGATTTGATTCACCGGTTGAAGACTCTCCGAATCTACGATCTCTATATAATCAATCCTTGCTAAAGGCTCGGATTCAATTTCAGTCTTCATGCTTTTTAAGACCAGGGCAACATTTTTTTCCCCTGTCTCCACCATCTCACGGGCTCTTATGAGGCTCCTTGAAAGGCATAGGGCAGCTTTTTTCTGCTTTTTATCAAGATATTCGTTACGGGAGCTTAAGGCCAGGCCACTTTTTTCTCTTATGATCGGCAGGGCTTCAATTTTTACATCCAAATTTAAATCACAAACCATTTTCTTTAAAATAACCACCTGTTGAGCATCTTTTTGTCCAAAAAAGGAAATGTCAGGCGTAACAATATTAAAAAGTTTCAAGACAATAGTACACACTCCTTTGAAAAAATTAGGACGTGATCCACCGCACAGCCTGTCCTGTAAATTTTTCACCTCAACATAGGTTTGATACCCCTCAGGATACATTTCCCCATCTCCCGGGATAAATATCAAATCCACTCCTTCCTTTTCCAAAATCTCTATATCACTCTGTATATTTCGGGGATACTTATTAAAATCTTCATTTGGAGCAAATTGAGTCGGGTTTACAAAAATACTGACTACCGTATAATCACATCTCCGGACTGACTCCCGTACAAGGCTTAGGTGTCCGGCATGTAAATACCCCATAGTCGGCACAAAACCAATATTTTTTTCCTTCCTCCTCAATTCCTTGACATATTCTTTCACTTCACAGACCGACTTTACTATCTTCATTTTATTTTAATTCCTTCAGGTCCTTTTTTGACTTGAAGTGGTAGGAATACTTGTCTTCGGGAAATGTTTCAGACTTAACATCTTCAATATAACCTTGCACAGCTTTATTTAAAACCTCATGCAAGTCTGCATATCTCTTTACAAACTTAGGAAGATACCCGTTTGAATACCCGACTAGGTCATGAAAGACCAGTATTTGCCCGTCACATAGAGGACCGGCTCCAATTCCAATAGTAGGAATTTCCAATCTCCCAGTGATTATTTTTGCCAGCTCCATGGGCACACATTCTAATACTACAGCAAAAACCCCTGCTTTTTCTAGATCCACTGCCATCCTAACAATTTGTTTTGCCTCCTCCAACTCTTTGCCCTTGACTTTAAACCTCCCCAAATGATAGATCGACTGGGGAGTAAGCCCCACATGCCCCATTACAGGTATGTCTGCTTCTATCATAGTCTTTACCAATTCCAACCTTTTTTCAGAAGCTCCTTCGATTTTAACTGCGTTAGCCCCTGCTTCCTTAAGAAAACGGGAAGCATTCAATACAGTCTCTTCAAGGGAAAGATGATAGGAAAAATACGGCATATCTCCGACAATCAATGCTCTCTTAACTGCCCTGGCTACAGCCTTAGTGTGATGGATCATCTCATCCATAGTCACAGGAATTGTATTCTCATATCCCAGAACTACCATCCCCAGTGAATCTCCAACTAAAATTACATCAATTCCGGCCTGGTCGACAATTTTTGCCGTCGGAAAATCATAAGCAGTAAGGGCAGTTATCTTCCTCCCCTTCTTTTTCATTTTTCGAAGAAACGGCACGGTTACTTTTTGGATTACTTTTTCTGACATGATAAATCCTTTCTCCCCATCCTGCCTTTAATATCAGGATTGAGGTAAAGTCTATTTATTTGATTTGCTCAAGGGAACATAAAATAACGGACTTTTTTTCATTTGTTTGATCTTGTCAATAAGATCTACAACATCCCTATCCTGGGAAAATTCCAATTCATCTGCTTTAACTACCAGCAAAGGCGTTGCCTGATAGTTAAAGAAAAAATAATCAAAAGCTTCGATAATATCTTGTAGATATTTTTCAGATATGTTTTTTTTTATAGAATTTTCTTCCTTTTTTATCCTTTTTAAAATCGTAGAAAATGAAACTTGTAAATAAAGGGTCAAATCCGGCTTAACTATCCTCTCTGAAAAAATATTATATATTTTCTCATATACAATAAGTTCGTCATCAGCCAGAGTCTGGTAAGCATATATCTTGTCTTTTTCAAAAAGATAATCACTGATAATTCTTTCCTGAAACAGATCTCTCTGCAGAAGCTGTGTTTGCTGGTGATATCGATTTACTAAAAAAACAAGCTGAGTGAGAAATGAAGCCCCTTTACTCTCATTATAAAATTCTTTCAGATAAGGATTATCTTTTCTATCAAAAACTGCTTTTGCTTCAGTTTTTTTAGCCAGCATTTCAGCAAGTTTTGTCTTTCCCGAATTCATAACACCCTCGATTGCAATATGCTGGAATTTAATATTATCGGCATCAAACATTTGTTCACCCAATATCGCATAAACATAACGAATAAAGAAAATTAAGTCAAATGTATATCAAAAAAAGGGGAAAGGTTTGAAAGCTGCTAAGTGGAGTCTACAGCTTCATGCTTTTTGCTTTTTCTTGTTAGATTTTTGCTGCTTGCGAATTTGTTCGATTTCTTCCCTGACTGGGATTATTATCCAGGCAATTAAATAAAAAAGAAGCATAGGAAAGATGGCTGTCAATAATCCAACCGCAACAAATATCAGCCTGATCAAGGTCGAATCGACCTCCAGATACTCCGCCAACCCAGCGCATATTCCGCCGAGCATTTTACTACTCTGAGACCGGTATAATTTCTTTGTCATAATTTCCTCTCTACTTATTAATACGCATTTTATCCTTAAAAGTTCCTCTGGGCAAAATAATAAATAGCTATTTACAATTTTCCATTTTCTATTTACTATTTACAGCCTAGGAGGAATATTATGCCTATACAACAAGTTTTGATCAATGGGTCCTGGCGAGAATCTAAGTCTCCTTTAGGGCACTTCCAGTCCATTACTCCTGAAACAGGAGTTGCTCAAGGAAAGAGATACCCTATTTCCAGTTTTGCTGATATTGAACTTGCCCTTGCCGCTTCGCAAGGGGCTATTAAGGAGCTTAAATCTGTATCTCCGGAAAATATTGCTAAATTCCTTAAACTCTATGCCTCAAATATCGAAGATCGTGCCAACATCTTATCCCAGACCGCCGCACTTGAAACCGCTCTTCCTGAAAAATCCCGCTTTCTTGATATTGAACTGCCCCGCACTACAGGTCAATTACGCCAGGCAGCAAGAGCTGCTAAAGAACGTTCATGGTGCCGGGCTACCATAGATACTAAAGCCAATATCCGCTCCAAATTCAGTCCCCTGGGAGGACCGGTTGTAATCTTTGGCCCGAATAATTTTCCCTTTGCCTTTAACTCCATTTCCGGCGGTGATTTTGCCGCAGCTATTGCCTCCGGAAATCCAGTGATCGCTAAAGCAAATCCCGGTCATCCGGGTACAACCAGGATCTTTGCAGAAGCAGCCTTAAAAACACTAAAAAAATGCGGTCTTCCCCAGACAATGATCCAGCTTATATATCATCTTCAACCAGAAGAGGGCTTTAAACTTGTATCGCATCCCTTAACCGGAGCCACTACATTTACCGGCAGCCGTAAATCAGGACTTGCTTTAAAACATGCAGCCGAATCAGCTGGCAAATTGATCTACCTAGAAATGTCAGGCCTCAATCCTGTCTTTATTTTTCCTCAGGCTCTTAAAGAGCGCGGGAAAGAAATCGCAGAAGAGCTCAGCCAATCCTGTACTCTGGGAGCTGGACAGTTTTGCACAAATCCAGGACTTGTTGTCCTCTTGAAAAATCAGGATACTGAAAATTTTATAAAAATCTTAGCTGAAAAATTGAGATCAACTCCTGCCGGCACTCTTTTAAGCCGGCAAGTACTCGAATCTCTGATTGCAGCTGTTGCTTCATTGAAAAAATTCGGCGCTGAAATAGTCAGCGGTGGTAAAAAACTTGACACAAATGCATTCAGTTTTGCCAACACTCTCCTTAGGGTCACAGGTGATAATTTCTTAAAGAAAAGCAAAAAACTCCAGATAGAAGCATTCGGCCCATCTTCCCTTATAGTAGTTGCAGAAAATATCAAACAAATGATAACTATAGCCGCTCATTTGGAAGGGAATCTCACAGGCTCTATTTACAGTCATACCGCTAAAAAAGAAGAATCCCTTTACGCTGAGATTGAAGCAGTTTTGCGGACAAAAGTGGGGCGCTTAATAAATGATAAAATGCCAACCGGTGTAGCTGTATCTCCAGCTATGAGCCACGGAGGCCCCTTCCCTGCTACCGGACACCCAGGTTTCACTTCGGTAGGGATTCCTGCTGCAATGCTGCGTTTCTCAGCTCTACACTGCTATGATAATGTGAGAAAACACCGCCTGCCTGCGGAACTTAAGGACAAAAACCCAACCGGTAAAATGTGGCGTCTAATTGACGGAGTGTGGACCCAAAAAAATATTTAACCTGGGCTATTAACGAGTCGAGGTTGCCGTAGATACGAGGCACAGGGTATGAAGCTGTGGTCCTTCACTGCGAATACCCTGTAACGAAGTAGATGCGGTAAGATCGGCTCGCTCGTAGAGTAAAAAGTGCCGCTGATAAAATAAGTTTTTGTTTTTTTTTAAATACAGCAGCGGCAATTTTTATGAATAGTCCAGGTGGACCTGGGCTATTAACGAGTCGAGGTTGCCGCAGATACGAGGCGCAGGGGATGAAGCTGTGATACTTCACCGCGAATCCGCTGCAACAAAGTAGATGCGGTGAGATCGGCTCGCCTAAAAGGTAAGAAATGTCGATTATAAATATAGATTGTATTGTGTACGAAACGGCAAATAGGATTTATGTATCAATCAATGTAGAATATTTACCTAAAAGGATGTATTATAAACATCGACATTTCTTATGAATAGTCCAGGTATGGCTTAACCACCGCAATAAGCTCCGGCAGATCCATTTTAAGCTCTTTTAAGTGCTCGACCTTGGGGATACCATTTCTCGTCCAGCCTCTTCGTTTATAAACCGCGTCAAGTAATTTTTCATATGCTTTCTCTCTGTGCTTTCTTGTGATATTGACCTTCTCCGCTGTTGATTTTCCTTCCGGATCAATTCCGATTATTTCCTTCATCTGCTGGTCATATCTATCCTGCCTGGACTCATACTCCTCTACGGTCACAGGTCCGGCAGCCCGGTAAGGCTGGGCATCATGTTTTCTCTCTCCATATCCTCTCCTGAGATTAAATATCCTCTGGAAATTATATACCCGCTCTGACTGCCTTATCAATTCATGCTTGTCAATATTTTTCCCGGTTACAGCATTAAATATAGTGACATAATTATCAAGATGCTCAGGAACTTTAGCTGGTTCATAAGTCTCAGCATTATCCGCTGGTTCAACATCATTCCACGGCAGCTTACATAATCCCATTAGGCCAAACCAGGTTCTGAACATCGGAAAATAATGCAGGGCTTCAGCTTTATCCTCAAATGTGGGGATCTGTTTATTTACCATATCCATAAAGATCAACCAGGCTTCATCATGCTGGGGTCCTTTATTGGTCATGGCAAAACCACCTTGTTGAGCCAAAGATTCTTTTGCTACATACTGGGAATATTCCAATCCTTTGTTTTCCATCCCTATATCCTGGAGGAAATCCGGATCCGCTCCATATTCCTTAACAAATTTTTCTTTCATTTTACGCACACCCAATCCTGCTACCAAGCCAAATCCTTCTCCTTTGGCCATTTGATGAATAAGCTCCAGGGAAGCTGCGGCATTTCCAAAATTCAGCTTCAATCCTCCAGTGATGTCTTCATTGACCACCTCATTTTCAAAGCACTCCATGATAAAAGCGACTAAGGTTCCAAATGAGATAGTATCAATCCCATATGTATCACAGTAAAAATTTAATTCCAAAATAGCATCTACATCAAAAATACCGCAATTAGAGCCGACTCCGCCTGCTGTCTCATATTCTGGACCCTCAACCGTTACTTTTTGCCCTTTATATGGCCCTGTTTTAAGCTCAAAATTCTCAACCGTTTTACAACAGGACATCATACATCCAAGCCAGCATCCATCCGGCTTCCCTTGAGTAAATCTAATCTTTAAAACTTTAGAATCCATCTTTGGGACATCCTTATGGGACCCATATTTAAAATTGTGTACTGGCAGAAGGTCATAATCATTCATGATTTCAATAAGATGGGCAGTACCGACCTGCTTCATTCGGGATTGTTCATTATCCAGCTCCCGCATTTCTTTGGCAAATCTTTTTCCTCTTTCCATAATAGCTGGCAGGTCTACAACATTATTCATATTCGGCTTTATTTTTCCCGATTTAATAACCAGGGCTTTAATATTTTTATTTCTAAAAACCGTTCCTATACCACCCCGACCAGCCTGTTTTATCCGGCATTCTTTTCTTTTAACATCATACCAGCTGAAGTTCAACATACCGATCAAAGTATTCTCCGCAGCACTTCCAGCAGATACTACAGAAATGTTCCTTTTATCCTTTTCATCATCAGCATACATCTCTGTTAACTGCTCTACCAAGATATGTGAGTCTACTGCTTCTTCCGGCGCTTTTTCGATAAAAATAGTTCCTGTAGTACCATCAATAATTATTATTACATCATCCTCAGCTTTCCCCTGGAGTTCAAGAGCATCAAATCCGGAAAACTTTAAAAACGGCCCAAAGTAGCCTCCGACATTACTGTCTATGACCAGGTTCGTGGTAGGCGATATGGATACAACAAGGGATTTTCCAGTACCTGAATACTCAGTGATTCCGGCTATAGGCCCAGGAGAAATAATAATCTCGTTTTCAGGGTCATTCCATTTGGTATCAGGTTTGGTTCCATCCCACAGCAATCTTAATCCAAATCCTTTTCCCCCGATAAACTTTTCTTTCATCTGTTCTGTCACCGGTTTTTCTTTTATAGTTTTATTACTAAGGTTAATATAGAGCGTGCGGTTATTATAACCTCTTTCAAGCTCAGATAAATCATAGGAATACTCTTGTAAAAGCTCATGTTTAGCCTTCATTTCCTGCAGATTCATTTCTTATCTCCTTATTATGCAAGTACTCTCATATTATTGTTTACAATATGATACCCATAATAAATGATATAATCAACCTGGACTATTTACAGGAGTTCCCCCATTTTTTTAAACTTACAGGTGATGTAAGGCCTGAATACGGGTAAGTCCCTCCAAAAGACAGGGATTTCCCCCAGCGGGGAAATCCCTTCCTGTCCTCACAACGCTCTCCTCGAGATCTTCTCAAGGAACCATGCCCGCGTTGTTCCGGATGGCTTTCTCCGGGATTTACCAGTATCCAGGCCAGCTCTTGACCTTATTCTTTCTAGCGCCTTTCCTTGAAAAAATAACTTCCCACTTATTACTTATTATAACTTGCTGAAAAAC
>JAUWNW010000081.1 GCA_030612445.1 Candidatus Aminicenantota bacterium | reverse complement strand
AAAAAATCTTGCATATCATTGAAAAGAAAATAATAATAAAAACATCGCCATTTTTTTATGAATAGGTCAGGTTAGTATTATTTATGAATAGAGAGGATAGCAATGAGAAAAAACTCGATTTTATTTGGTTTGGGTTTGATGGGGATAATTCTGGCTTTAGGCATTAGCACCGGTTGCAGCCGGGATAAACAGGTTAAGGCAGAGCTTTCCTGGCAGCCGGTCAAAGGCGGCTTAAAAACACGCTGGGCCGAGAAAATAACTCCGGATAATGTCTTGCAGGAATACCCTCGGCCTCAGATGAACCGCAAGGAATGGCTTAATTTAAACGGCATGTGGGAATATGCTCTATGTCCGGTCTCAAATAAGCAGCCGGATGAATATGAGGGAGGAATTCTGGTTCCTTTTCCGGTTGAATCTGCACTTTCCGGGGTAGGAAGGCCAGTCGGAAAAGAAAAGCGTCTGTGGTACAGGCGGTCTTTTGAAGTTCCCCGCAAGTGGAAGCGCCGGCATATTCTGCTTAATTTTGAAGCGGTTGACTGGGAGGCAACAGTATGGGTGAACGGGGAAATAATGGGGACTCACAGGGGGGGGTATGATCCTTTTTCTTTTGATATTACCAGTGCTTTAAAAAAACGTGGCCCCCAGCAGCTTGTAGTGTCAGTGTGGGACCCGACAGATGAAGGAACTCAGCCCCGTGGTAAACAGGTTATGAAACCCCGCGGCATTTGGTATACAGCAGTCACAGGAATATGGCAGACTGTCTGGCTGGAACCTGTTTCTGAGACCCATATATTTGACTTAAGGATTATCCCAAATATTGATAGAGAAGAAGTGTGGATTAAAACCATATGTTCGGGTAAGGTGCCGGCCTGGATGGTTGAGCTGGAGGTTTTAGATGGGAATAAATTTTTAGCCTCATCAGGAGGCGAAGCTGGAATGAATGTAGGTGTTCCTATAAAAAATGCAAAACTGTGGTCTCCTGATTCCCCGTTTCTTTATACATTAAAGGTCAGGCTTAAGGACTCAAATGGTAGTATTATGGATGAAATAGAAAGCTATTTTGGAATGCGAAAAATAAGTTTAGGAAAAGATGATGCCGGAGTAACCCGTTTGTTCCTCAATAACCATGACTTATTCCAATTTGGACCGCTTGACCAGGGCTGGTGGCCGGACGGGCTGTACACTGCTCCTACGGATGCTGCCTTACGTTATGATATTGAAGTGACAAAGCAGCTGGGAATGAATATGCTGCGGAAGCATGTTAAGATCGAGCCACGGCGTTTCTACTACTGGTGTGACAAACTGGGAGTTATGGTGTGGCAGGATATGCCGAGCGGGGATAAATATATCGGCAGGAAAGATGAAGACATTACGCGTTCTCATGAATCAGACAAACAGTTCCAGTTTGAGCTTCAGCGCTTAATAGATACACGCTGCAACCATCCTGCGATCGTAATGTGGGTGCCCTTTAACGAAGGCTGGGGGCAATATAAAACTGCCTGGATTTCAGGCTGGATAAAAGGGCATGACCCTTCCCGGCTTGTAGACAATGCTAGTGGGTGGAAAGACCGCCAAGTCGGAGATGTACACGATATCCATGCCTATCCTGGACCTGCGGCGCCGCCAAATGAAGAACTGAGGGCTGCTGTATTGGGTGAGTTTGGCGGCTTAGGCCTTCCCGTACCCGGGCACAACTGGCAGGAAGAGAAAAACTGGGGATACCGCAGTTTTAAAAACGCTGAGGACCTGACTGCAGCTTACCTTGAATTGCTGGTCAAGCTTGAACCGATGATAGAAAAAGGGCTGTCTGCCGCAGTTTATACTCAAACGACAGATGTGGAGATAGAGGTAAATGGTCTGATGACTTATGACCGTGAGCTCATAAAAATGGATAAGGATAAGGCAGCAGAAGCTAATAGAAAATTGGTTAATAGAAGAAAAAACTAGGAAAGAAGACCGCCCTCTTTAATATAGGGAATTGGAAATTTTGGCAAAAAAAGAGGGTCAGCCTTCTTTTTTGGGGTCAGGAAATTTGTCAGGGGGAAAAAAGGAGGGAGTATCTCCTGACCCCATATATTGTCTTGCTTTTGTAAGCTGAATTTATACTTTCCATCTAACACACTTATCTGACACATTCACTTAATATATATGCAGGATTAATGCCAAAAGTGATAAAGTTATAAACCATAGAAAATAAAGGGGATATACAATCAGCAAAAAGGTATTAAGATTTAAAAAGTTTACATATGTAAGAAATATTTACAGATAAAGGTTTTCCTGCTAACTGCCGACTGCCTCCTGGTTTCAAAGGACATTCTGAAGTATTACCACGATTCCGGAAATAGCGGAAGCTATGATCACGGCCGGGCGGATGAAGCCCCGGTCAAGGATCTTGCTGGTATGTTTTGAGAGAAAAAATCCCAGGATCATTCCTGGAATAAGCACCAGCGCAGCTTTAAGCTCTGTTTGACCGAATCTGCCGATTATCGCTAGGGAAGTTATAGAAATGATCGTTCCGGCAACAAAGATGCTTGACAATGTTCCTCGTATTTTTGCACCTTTCTGGTGCTGGTAAACAAGAGCCATAGGAGCACCTCCTATTGCAGAAGTCGTCCCCATAAGACCGGAGAATGTACCGGCCCCGAACAGGTTTGCTGGCTTAAGGGAAAGATTGAATCCGGAAAGAGTTATTGCGATAGCCAGTAGTACCATGCTGCCAAAAAGAAGCGAGATTTCCTCCCTGGGTACAATAGTCAGTATCCCGGCGCCGATTACAGTACCTGCGACCCGGCCGCTAATAGCCCATTTAAGTTCCTGGGCCTTGACTGCGTGATGTTCCCGTAAAGCGATAAGCAGGGTAAGACAGAGTGCTGCCAGTAGCAAAGGGCCGGGAACAAATACAGGGTCGAGTAGAACCAGCAGGGGAACTCCGATAAGACCCAGGCCAAATCCGATAGAGCCCTGAAGGGTGGCCCCAATAGTGGTGATAAAAAATGCGATTATTATATTGATAAATTCTACCGGAATATCCATATCAGCCAAGCTGCCAAGGATACCTTATCTGGTTATAAAAGTCGAGGGAGAGGAGAGCGAAGACTGTATCCGAGCAGATTTTCCACGCTGGGGAAAATCTGCGTGTTTTCGTATCAACTGACCTGATTTTTGCTAAGGCTCAGAAGCTTAGAGAAATTGGAGGAACTCCTGTGTTGATTTTGCATTTACTATATGGCAGTATAAAAGCTCATGAGGAATCTTTTAAGATTTTTAAGTACATGTTTGGTCATTGTTTCCATTTTATTCCTCCTATCTGTATGTGCAAGAAAAAGCCTCGTACCCAAGAATATCATTATTTTTATATCAGATGGCTGCGGATTTAATCATGAAGATGCAGCTTCTATGTATCAATATGGAAAAACAGGTTCTCAGGTATATGAAAAATTTCCAATTAGATATGCCATGACTACATACTCCGCTACAGGAAATCAATATGACCCCATAACAGCCTGGAGATCGTTTGATTGTGTATTAAAAAATCCAACTGATTCTGCAGCCTCTTCTACAGCTTTGGCAACTGGAGTTAAAACCTATAATGGTGCTGTTAGTGTAAACAGTAGTAAAGTCAAGCTGACTACGATATTCGACCTGGCTGAAAAGAGAGGCAGGGCTACTGGAGTTGTGACAAGTGTTCAATTTTCCCATGCTACCCCTGCTTGTTTTGTAGCTCATAATGAAAAGCGCAGTAATTATAAAGAGATCGCCCAGGAGATGCTTCTTGCCAGCCCAGTGGATGTGATCATGGGATGCGGGCATCCATATTTTGATAAAACAGGGAAACTGACTTTAAATTCCAGCTTCAAATATATCGGCGGTCAGGAAATATGGCGGATGTTAGGAGATGGCACTATTGGTTGTGATGCCGATAACGATGGTGATGCTGACCTCTGGACGCTTATCCAGAGCCGGGCGGAGTTTCGGGAATTGATGACAGGGGAAACTCCATCCCGGGTATTAGGTATCCCCCAAGTGTATCATACTTTACAGCAGGAGAGGTCAGGGGAAGAAAATGCAGATCCTTTTAAGGTGCCGTTTATTGAGAATGTTCCAAATTTAAAAGAGATGGCTCTGGGTGCAATAAATGTCCTGGATGAAAATCCTGAGGGTTTTGTTTTAATGATTGAAGGAGGAGCAGTAGATTGGGCTGCTCATGATAATCAATCAGGACGGATGATAGAAGAGCAGATCGATTTTAATTATACTGTTGAAGCGGTTGTTGACTGGGTGAATAAGCAGAGCAGCTGGAAGGAAACTCTGATAATCGTTACTGCAGATCATGAGACAGGGTATCTTTGCGGCCCTGATTCCGGGAATAAAAAACCTTCAGCCAGCTTGGATATCCGGCAAGTCTGGAAACCTCTGGTCAATAACGGAAAGGGAAATGTGCCGGGTATGGTATGGTATTCCGACAAGCATACCAATTCACTGGTTCCCTTTTATGCTAAAGGCTTAGGTTGCAAACGGTTTAATAAGTACGCAGATAAATTTGACCAGGTCAGGGGAAAATACCTTGATAACACTGCAGTAGCTAAAGTGATTTTATCTTTTTTTAATGGAAAATAGAAAAAATCGCAAAACGTGAAAGGAAAAATTATGAAAATACCACTTCTCGACCTTAAAGCCCAATACGCAAGCATCAAAACCGAAGTCGCTACCGCCATAAACGAAGTGCTGGAATCACAGTATTTTATCCTCGGACCTAAAGTCGCAGAATTAGAAGAAAAGGTCGCTGCTTATTCCAGCTCCCGTTATGCTGTAGGAGTTTCCTCAGGCTCAGATGCCCTGCTTGTCTCCCTTATGGCCCTTGACATCCGCCCCACAGACGAAGTGATAACCACACCATTTTCTTTTTTTTCAACAGCAGGGGTCATATCCCGCCTTAATGCTACACCTGTATTTGTAGATATCGACCCTGTAACCTACAACATAGATCCTGCAAAAATAGAAGCAGCCATAACTGAAAAGACAAGGGCTATAATACCGGTACACCTTTACGGCCAGTCTGCTAATATGGACCCCATCCTCAAAATAGCCCGAAAACACGATCTGGCAGTAGTAGAAGATGCTGCCCAGTCCATAGGAGCACAGTACCAAGGTCGCAGCGCTGGCACCATGGGAGATCTGGGTATATTCTCTTTTTTCCCCTCAAAAAACTTAGGAGGAATAGGGGACGGCGGTATGGTTGTGACAAATGACCAGTCCCTTTATGAAAAACTAAAAATACTCCGAGTTCACGGCTCTAAACCCAAATACTTTCACAAGACTGTAGGCGGAAATTTTCGCCTTGACGCAATCCAGGCAGCAGTATTGCTTGTAAAGTTAAATCACCTCGACTCCTGGTCAGAAAAGCGCCGCCAGAACGCTTATTTTTATGATAAAAACTTCAAGTCAGCTGGTCTTTTCGAAAAGGCCGAGATCAAAACCCCTGTCCCGGTTTATAAAGACTGGGATGATAAAAATTATCATATCTATAATCAATACACCTTACGCGTCTCTTCCCGTGATAAACTCCGCCAATTTCTAAAAGAAAACGATATAGGAGCTGAAATATACTATCCCCTCCCGCTTCACCTGCAGGAATGTTTCGCTGACCTGGGGTATAAACAGGGAGACCTGCCTGAAGCAGAAAAAGCCTCGCACCAAGTAATATCAATCCCAATCTATCCTGAGCTCACTACTTCTCAGCAAGAGTATATAATCCAGAAAATATTAGAATTTTATCAATAAAAATACAGCCAAAACTATGAAAAAAAACAAAAAAGTGATTCACCTCATCGCCGCTGCCCGTCCCAATTTTATGAAAATTGCCCCTCTCTATCACGCCCTCTGCAAAAAAAATTGGGCTGACCCGAAAATAATCCACACCGGCCAGCACTATGACTTAAATATGTCGGATGATTTTTTCAATGATCTAAACCTCCCAGAACCCCACATCCATCTCGGTATTGGCAGCGGCACTCACGCCGAACAGACAGGCCGTGTCATGATAGCCTACGAAAAAATCCTGCTCAATAAAAGGCCAGACCTTACCATAGTCGTAGGAGATGTAAACTCCACTCTTGCCGCAACCTTAGCTGCTACCAAATTAGGAGTTAAAGTAGCTCACCTTGAAGCAGGCCTCCGTGCTTATGACAGGAGTATGCCTGAAGAGATAAACCGGGTAGTTACAGACAGCTTGGCTGATATTCTCTGGACTCCTTCCCCTGATGCGGATGAGAATCTTAAAAAAGAGGGAATATCTTCGGATAAGATCCAAAGAGTAGGCAACATTATGATCGATTCTATTGAGATGCTGCGCCCCCGCATAGAAAAAGAACCGGAATGGCAGAAGCTAAAACTGAAGCGCAACAGCTACGGCCTTGTAACCCTCCATCGTCCTGCCAATGTCGACTCTGCAGATAAGCTAAAAACACTCTGCAAGGCCTTGCTTCAAATAGCTGATAAGGAGCCCCTTGTCTTTCCAGCCCACCCTCGTACTATGAAAAACCTTAAAAAATTCAAGCTTCTAAAGCTAATAAAGCCATCTCCCCATATTTTACTGATAAGCCCTCTAAGCTATATACCTTTTATGAACCTTGTCTTTAACTGCCGTTTTGTTATAACTGATTCCGGAGGGATCCAGGAAGAGACGACGTATCTGGGAATACCCTGCCTCACCGTTCGCCCCCACACAGAAAGGCCTATAACCATTACTCAAGGTACAAACAAACTGACTAAGCCCAAAGATTTAAATAAACAAGTAGAAGCCATCCTTAATAAAAAAAGAGAAAAATGCAAAATAAAGTTTTGGGACGGTAAAACCGCTAAAAGAATCGTCGAAACACTGTCTTCATCGCCCTATAAATAGCGAAATTTGCGGTAGAAATCAATAAACCTTTGGGCAATAGCTTCCCAGCTGTAATGGTTTTTTATTGTTTCATAGCCCTTATGGCCCAGGGTTTGGGCTTTATCTTTGTTTTTTATAAGCTCGATCATTGCCCCGGCAAACTTATCTGAGTCAGAAGGATCGACCAGGATGCCGTTTTTGCCTGAGGAAATAACATTTTTAATTCCTCCAAATTTTGAAGCAATGACCGGCACCCCGCAGGCCATAGCTTCAGTGGAAGTCATTCCGAATGGTTCAAAAAGTGAAGGCAGGGCAAAGATCTCAGCCTGTCTGTAATATGGAACCATGAATTCATCCGGGACATATCCGATGATCAACACCTTGTCCTGGAGATTCCTCTCGCGGGTGATTTTTTCCATCATGGCAAAGACTTCTTTCTCGCGAGTCTGAGGCTGAGGGGATCCTCCGCCTATTACTAAATGCATATCTGGGACCTTGGGAACAACCTTAGCAAAAGCCTTAAGAAGAAGGTCGTGGCCTTTATTGGTGTCGATGCGGCTGAGGCAAAAAATATATTTGTCAGGAAGGTTGGTTTTTTGCTTTTTTTCTCCTGGTTTAAGCGGCTTAAAGCGGTGTATATCAGTGCCCGGTGGAATTACTGTTATATTATCGGCTTTGAATCCATATAATTTGTCCAATTTTTGCTGCTGCAATCTGGTTGTGACTGATTGAGCATTGACTGATTTGAAAATCCGCATCTCCTCTTTGATGCGAAGCTTAAAATTGAATTTTTCTTCCATCTTTTTAGGGTTTCCGCCCATTTGTTCCTTTTTCCAAGCGCCGATGGAATGGGCTGTAAAAAAAGCCGGCTTTCCCATCTCTTTGGCTACGGCAATGGTAACTATCCCGCCATCGACATAATGCCCATGGTAGAGGTCATATTCCAGCTTGTTTTTGCGGATAAATGCTGCCATATTTTTTGATAGCTCAGGAAGCACATTGTAGATAGTTTCTTTAGGGAGAAATGCCCAGGGGCCGGCTTTTATCCTTATGACTCTGACTCCGGGATTGGCAGGGACCGGGTCTACCTGGAGCTGAGAGGGGTCGAACCAGCGCGTGTAGATATCTACTTTTATATCCAGTTTAGAAAGCGCTTCGGCCAGTTTTAGAACATAGACTACCTGCCCACCGGTATCGGTTCTGCCTAGCTGGGGAACAGGGTCGAAATACCCATGGGTGCTGAGCATGGCGATACTTTTTAAGAGGGTATCCTTTATTTTGTTCATTACATAGAGTTTGATTATATATTAGCATTGACATACTTTTCAATCTTGACTTCATAGATACTACTGATATAACCTTGTTTTGAAATAACAGGAACTTCAGGAAAGACAGAGAAACCAGGGAATGCAGTAAAAGCAGAAAATAGAAAATGGAAACCGTAAAACGTGAATTGTAAAATATGAAGCGAGCACAAGCCACACCCGAATTTCATACACAGATCGACATTTTTTATGAATAGTTCAGGTTAAAAAGGAGGCCTTATGAAATCCAAAGTTTTTAAAAACAGTATACTGTATTTTATTGCAGTTTCTATCCTATTTTGGGGCTTAAACGTGCAGGTTTTTGCAGGCTCAAAGGTAGCCAAGGAGAAAAAACTGGTGCTGGAATGGTTGAGCCGGCCTCAGGTGATAGAAAAATTTGGAAAGATATCAGACACTATCTGGTCCTATGCAGAGCTGGGGATGCAGGAGTTTAAATCTTCAAAACTGCTGGCAGATACATTGGAAGAGGCTGGATTTACTGTAGAACGGGGGGTAGCAGGTATGCCTACTTGTTTTGTCGCTTCCTATGGATCAGGAAAACCTGTGATTGGGATATTGGGTGAATATGACGCCCTGCCCATGCTTTCCCAGAAAGGACGTGTGCCCAAACAGGACCCGGTAGTAGAAGGTGCCCCTGGTCACGGTTGCGGCCACAATACTATGGGTACAGCAGCAGCGGCAGCAGCATTTGCCGTAAAAGAGGCTATGGACAAATATAACCTGGCAGGAACAGTTAAAGTATTTGGCTCCCCGGCTGAAGAAACTCTGATAAGCCGTCCCTATATGGTAAGAGCAGGTTTGTTTGATGAGGTGGATGCTGTAATAGATAATCACAGCAGTAGTACTCTGGGGACAGGATACGGCATAGGTGGGAATGCCATGTACTCTGTTATTTTTACATTTAAGGGAAGGACTTCCCACGGTGCTTCTCCCTGGTCAGCAAGAAGTGCTCTGGATGCAGTGGATATTATGAATGTGGCAACAAATTTCTTAAGGGAGCATCTTTTTTATACCTACCGCATGCATTACGTGATTATTGAGGGGGGAGAGGCCCCTAATGTAGTACCGGATAGGGCTAGTGTCTGGTATTTTGTCCGCAACAGTGATGAGAGTGTCGGAGAGATGTATGAGAAAGTGATGAACTGTGCTAAAGCAGGAGCGTTAGCGACTGGAACCGAACTGGCCGAGGTGAAAGTTTTATCCGCGATACATCAGCGTAATGCCAATAAAGGGCTTGCTGAGCTTTTACAGCAGAATATAGAGTTAGTAGGAATGCCGGAATGGACGGAAGAAGAGAATGCTTATGCTAAAGCTCTACAAAAGGAATTGGGCAAGCCGGAAAAAGGGATGCCCCTAAAAATAGGAAAGCTCAGAGCGCCTTCCCCGGTATTTGTAGGAGGGGGCTCATCTGATGTAGGTGAGGTAACGCGGGTAGTACCGACCACTACGGTTGTCTTCCCGGGCAGAGTACCAGGGGCAATAAGCCATCACTGGTCTACCGTTGCTTCAAATTACGGCTCTACTGCCTGGAAGGGCCTGAATGCAGGGGCTAAAGTAATGGCTGCCACAGTTATTGATCTATTCAAAAATCCAAAAGAACTTAAAAAAATCAAAGAAGAATTTGATGCTTATGAGAAGGAACATCCTTATAAATCATTTCTGCCGGAGGATGCTAAGCCTCCTTTGGATTTGAACAAAGAGCTAATGGACAAATATCTACCCTTAATGAAGAAATACTACTTGGAAAATAAATAACCTGGATTATTCACAAAAAATAAATTAATAATAAGAACATCGCCATTTTTTTATGAATAGGTCAGGATAGAAAGAAAGAAATGACAAAGCAAACTCAAAGAGCTTCTTATATAAGGAGAAAGAAATGTCAAAAAATAGCATATTTAATCTATGTAAGATTTTTACAGTCTTGCTTATTCTGCTTCTGGCCAATACCAGTATGACTGCGCAGCGTACGCAAAAGCCGGTCCTGCATGGCCGTCACTGGGTTGCTATAACGGGAAAGCCTTTAGGGGCGACAGCTGGTGCAAAAATATTTGAGCGGGGTGGGAATGCGGTCGATGCCACCTGTGCTATGCTGGCGGCAGTCTCTACTATGTATGATGTTTTAAGCTGGGGTGGGGAAACGCAGGCGCTTATATACAATCCCCATACCAAAAAAGTTTATGGGATAAATGCTTTGGGAGTAGCACCTACAGGAGCTACTCTCGAGTTTTTTAAGCAAAAAGGCCTGGAATACCCGCCTGCTTATGGCCCGCTTGCCGCAGTAACACCAGGAACACCGGGTGGTCTGCTGACTATGTTGGCTGAGTTCGGGAGCATGAGCCTAAAGCAAGTATTGGAGCCGGCCAAGCAGCTGGCCGAGGGTTATCCCATAGAAGACGGTCTATGCCGGAGGATTGAGCGTGGAAAAGAGAGGATAAAGAAGTGGCCTTATTCCAAGAAAATCCTGCTGCCTCATCTGGGAGAGGAACATGAAGCGCCTCATGCGGGGGAGATTTTTCATCAGAGAGATCTGCTGGATACGCTTAAAAAAATGGTGGAAGCAGAACAAAAAGCCTTGGAAGAGGGGAAAAGTCGTAAGGAAGCGATATATACAGCATATGACCGCTTTTACAAGGGAGATATTGCAGAGGAATTTGTGCGTGGATGTCAGGAACAGGGCGGGCTTATCACTAAAAAAGATCTAGCTGACTGGCAGGTTTATATCGAAGAACCGGTGACCACTGATTATAAGGGTATAAAAGTTTATAAACTGACAAGCTGGGTGCAGGGGCCGGTCATGCTGCAGGCTCTTAATATACTGGAGGAGATCGACCTGAAATCTATGGCATATAACAGTGTCAATTACATCCATACTCTTTATCAGGTCATGAATCTTGTTTATGCGGACCGGGATTTTTATTACGGTGACCCCTATTATCCGCCTGCAGAACCAATAACCGGGCTGCTGTCTAAAGAATATGCAAAAGAGCGCTTAAAACAGCTCAACTGGAATGTAAATGATCCGGACGTTAAAC
The DNA here is from genome assembly GCA_030612445.1 of Candidatus Aminicenantota bacterium. Classification (GTDB taxonomy): domain Bacteria; phylum Acidobacteriota; class Aminicenantia; order Aminicenantales; family Aminicenantaceae; genus JAUVXM01. Next base: position 2,801 of record JAUWNW010000081.1, on the reverse strand, counting down.
CAGGCGACCCTTATCCTTTTGAGGGGAAGAAAAATCCGTATCTGCATCTGTTGAAAAAATGGACAAATACAGGGGAGAAGAAAGTGGAAAAGATGAGCCCGGAGGAACTGGCTGCCCATGATGAGGAATTTTTTACAGGCACTACTTCCATCCAGGCTGCTGACAAAGAAGGATGGGTGGTTTCTGTGACTCCCAGCGGAGGCTGGATTCCAGCCTGTATTGCCGGGAAAACCGGGATCGGTATGAGCCAGCGTATGCAGAGTTTTGTCCTGGATGAAGGCAAGAATCCCTTTAATTTAGTAGAGCCCGGGAAAAGACCCCGGGCTACCTTAACTCCAGGTATGGCGCTTAAAGACGGTAAACCTTATCTGTCCTTTGCTGTTCAGGGGGGAGATACTCAAGACCAGAACCTTTTGCAGTTTTTTCTAAATATGGTGGAATTTAACATGAATGTCCAACAGGCCTGCGAGGCTGCAAATATTGTAAGTTACCAGATGCAAAGCTCATTTGGTGAGCATGTGGCCATTCCCGGACGGTTGACTCTAAATGAGCGAGTGCCGGAGAATGTCAGAGAGATGCTGGAGGGAATGGGATATAAAGTCCGGGTGAGTGAACGTACGTCAGGTCCCATAACTGCTATTTATTTTGATTGGAAACACGGCACTTTGTGGGGAGGAGCCAGTAATTACGGTGAGGACTACGGAATTGCCTGGTGATGGGGTCAGGTCTTGTTTTTTGCTTCATTCCTACCCCACCCCCATAGGCTAACCTGCTTTTCCAGAATTGGGTTATATTCTTGCATTTATTTTTGAGGTGATATAACCTTATTTAACTTGAATTTATCTTGATAAACATTATCGGGAGATAAGGATGGAGGCAAAGGAAGCTCTTATCCAGAGAGAGTCTGGGAAGTTTACAAGTTTCGATGGTCTTAAGCTGTACGATCAATGGTGGCGGCCACAGAGTTCACCCAGGGCAGCGGTGGTGATTTTACATGGATTATGTGAGCACAGCGGTCGGTATAATGCTGCAGCTGAATTTTTAACTGCTCACGGATATGCGGTTGATACATTTGACCTGAGAGGTCACGGAAAATCTGAAGGAATAAAAATTTATATCGAATCTTTTGATAATTACTTAAAGGACCTTGATGTATTTCTGGACAGAGTACGGCTGAGGCTCCCTAATATGCCGGTTTTTCTGCTTGGCCACAGCATGGGAGGGGGGATATGTTCAATGTATTGTATAACCAGGCAGCCGGATATACGGGGAGTGATCCTAAGTGCACCCACTGTTAAAATAAGTGAAGATATTTCTCCTTTTTTTCAGAAAATATCACCTATGCTGGGTAAGCTTTTTCCAAAGCTACCAACTGTCAAGCTGGAAACTGCGGCTTTATCACGGGACCCTGAAATTCTAAAGAAACGTAATAATGATCCTCTTGTTTATCAGGGCAAGATCTTACTCCGAACAGGGGCAGAGATCCTCCGGGCGACTAGGCTGATACAGACGCAGATGGAAAGGATATCTATGCCGCTGCTTGTTTTGCATGGAACAGAAGACCGTTTTGCGGATGTGGAAGGCAGCAAGATGTTGTACGATGGTGTCAAAGAAAGAGATAAAACTCTGAAACTCTACGACGGTCTTTTTCATGAGATAATGAATGAGCCGGAAAAAGAGCAGGTATTTAATGATATCGTTGCCTGGATGAATGACCACACGCGGAGCTAAAAGAACATAGGAACCTTTAAAACATTAGCCAGTTATGATCCCACCTGAATATGTATTAGCAATAGATCAGGGTACCACAGGTACCTATGCTGTCCTTTACAACCGGCAAGGCCGGATAGCCGCTAAAGCCTTTCGGGCAATCGCTCAGATATATCCTCAGCCGGGCTGGGTGGAACACGATCCCATGGAGATATGGCATACAGTAGAAGCTGTAGTAAAAGAGTTATGTTCGCATTGCCAAGCAAAAATAGCAGCTGTAGGCATTACCAATCAGCGTGAAACAACAGTAGTTTGGAATAGAAAAAGCGGGATCCCAGTCTGTAATGCGATCGTATGGCAGTGCCGGAGAACAGCTGCGGAATGTGAAAAATTAAAATCACATGAGACCCTATTCCGGGAAAAGACAGGGTTACCTGTAGATGCATATTTTAGCGGGACAAAGATTAGGTGGATCCTCAATAATTATCCTGCCTTAGATGCAGAAGACCTACTTTTTGGAACGATCGACACGTGGCTTATCTGGAAATTAACGGGTGGAAAGGTCCATGCCACAGATTATACAAATGCTTCCCGGACTCTGATATTCAATATTACAGAAAAAAAATGGGACCCAGAATTATGCAATCTGCTCGATATACCTGAGGCATTGTTACCGGAAGTTAAGAGTTCTCTTGATGATTTCGGCCGGGTCAATTCTCTCCCGGGATTAAAGGGAATTCCTATATCTGGTGTAGCCGGTGACCAGCAGGCGGCCCTTTTCGGTCAGGCCTGCTTCTCTTCCGGAGATGCAAAAAATACTTATGGAACAGGCTGTTTTTTGCTTTTAAACACAGGCGAAAAAGCGATATTTTCCAAAAAAGGCCTGGTGACCACTCTTGCTGTAAACGGCCGGGGACATCCGTGTTACGCTCTGGAAGGCTCCATCTTTATCGGGGGAGCAGCCATTCAGTGGCTTAGAGATGAACTCGGGCTTTTAGAAGAATCATCTGACAGTGAAGCAGCAGCCCTAGCAGTAGAGGATAATGCCGGAGTTTACCTTGTGCCTGCCTTTGTAGGATTGGGAGCACCCT
>JAUWNW010000065.1 GCA_030612445.1 Candidatus Aminicenantota bacterium | reverse complement strand
CCCAGCGGGGAAATCCCTTCCTGTCCTCACAACGCTCTCCTCGAGATTCTCTCGAGGAACCATGCCCGCGTTGTTCCGGATGGCTTTCTCCGGGTTTTACCAGTATCCAGGCCAGCTCTTGACCTTATCCTTTTCAGCGCCTTTCCTTGAAAAAATAACTTCCCACTTATTACTTATTATAACTTGCTGAGAAACTTATGTTTATACGAAAGTGAATGAAAATTTTGGGGGAACTCCTGCTAATAAAAAAAATGAAAAATAGTGAATAGAGAATGGATTTGCGCTAAGCCATGTTGTCTCTAGGGAATTTTTTGTCTATAATAAACCCGACCTATTCATAAAAAAATGGCGAGGATCATTTTATTTTTTTTGCTTTCAAAGATATGAACGCTTTTTACAAAAACGGTAACTGAATGGTTTTTGTTTGTTTTTAATCTTATTTTAATTGCCATTTTTTTAGGAATAGGCTAGGTTAAATGTAATGAGGTAAATCATGCAGGGAAACAAGGTAATGACAGCTTGTTTAGTAATTGTAGTCATATTTATTGGGGGAGTAGTGCTGCAGCAGGCAAGACCTGTGCTTTTCCCTTTTTTTCTGGCGTTATTTCTTTCTTTTATTTTATGGCCAGTGCAGGATTTTCTTACCAGAATTAAAATTCCCAGGTTTCTCTCGTTTATCATTATATTACTTGTGGCATTTACTTTGATTTATTTGTTGGGAGCTCTTTTTTATTCAGCCGGAAAAACATTTGCAGCGGAGTTTCCAAAATACGGGCAGAAAATAAGTGAGATATTGATTTCCTTCCAGGAAAAATTAAATCTTTCCCCTTTGAATTTAGAGACTGTGGACTGGTCAAAGCAGCTGGAGCTGAATAAGATTGGGGGACTAGTTATTTCCTCTTTGGGACCGTTTTTTTCGTTTATTTCCAACCTGTTCCTGATTTTTATTTTTTTTATTTTTATTTTAGCCGGCCGCGGGAAAACTAAGGGGAAGCTAAAAAAATCTTTGAATAAGAAAAATTCCCGAAAGGTCATAGAAGTTATTGAAAAGATAGATAGCCAGATTCAGAAATATCTTGCTATAAAAACAATTGTAAGCCTCTTTACCGGGATTTTTGTAACAGTTGTATTATTGATTTTTGGGGTTGACTTTGCCATTGTTTTTGGATTTCTCACATTTCTCATGAATTATATTCCGAATATTGGTTCTTTTATTGCTACAGCTTTCCCGATTATTATTGCTTTTTTCCAGTTTGAAACAATTTGGCCCGCTTTTTGGATAATGGTTTTGCTCATGTCTATTCAAATGATAATGGGAAACTTTATTGAGCCAAGACTTATGGGCAGGGGATTGGGATTAAGTCCTCTTGTTGTCCTCTTTTTCCTATTTTTCTGGGGATGGTTATGGGGAATTCCCGGTATGATTCTTTCGGTTCCGATTGCTGCTATTGTCAAGATAATTTGCAGTAATATCGAAGAGCTTAATTTTATAGCAGCTTTGATGAGCAAGGATTGACGAATTATCAGCAGGTCAGATAGAAAGTTACAAGCCGAAAAAATAAGATTCAATCATATTTTCTTTTTATAAGGATTGTATTCGCGGTTAAGGGTTTTAATTTTTTACCCAAAAAACTTTTTATTGCCTTTTGGGCAGCTTTTTGTTCAGCTTCTTTTTTTGAGCTTCCTGTGGCCTTGGCTAATTTTTTATTTTGAGAAAAGACCTCGACAATAAATCTTTTTTTATGGTCTGGGCCTTTGGTAGTGACAGTTTTATACAGCGGGGAGGGGAAATTAGATTTTTGGAGATGTTCTTGGAGAGCTGATTTATAGTTATTGATTGTGAATTTTCCCACATCAACTTTTTTAAAAAGAGAGTCAAAGTGGGTGAAGAGGAAATTTCGGGCCGCTTCAATGCCTCCATCAAGATAGATAGCTGCTACTAAAGCTTCGAAAGTCCCTGCTAAAATTTTCTTTTTTTTTTGCCCCCCGCTTTTTATCTCCCCTTTTCCTAAAAAAATGCTTTTTTCCAGCTTTATTGTCCGGGCAAAATCAGATAGAGCTTTTGTGCTGGCAGCAGCGGATTTGAGTTTAGAGAGGTCACCTTCAGAAAGTTCCGGGAAAGTTGAGCAGAGAAAATCTACTAAAATAAACCCAAGGACAGAATCGCCCAGAAATTCCAGAACTTCATTATCCGAAATGTCTTTTTTTTGTACTTCATAAGCATAAGAGCTGTGAGTCAATGCTTGAGTTAATAGTTTATCATCTTTAAAATTATATTCGATGTTTTTTTCTAATATTGCTAATTTTGTTTTCATTTATTAAATGCTACGATTTGCATAGATTACCTTACCTCCCACGATTGTTATCGCCGGAGCTCCTTTTAGTTTCCAGTCATGAAAGGGGCTGTTTTTGCTTTTTGAGCGGAATTTATTGACATCAACTTGGATTTTTTTATTCAGATCGAGGAGGGTGAGATCAGCATCAGCTCCCGGGCAGATTTTTCCCTTGTTTTTCAGCTTCAATATTTTAGCGGGATTGGTGGAACACATCTCAATTAATCTTTGCAGAGAAATGGTGTTGTTATTTATAAGTCTATCCAGGAGCAAAGATACTGCTGTTTCCAAGCCGTTTATTCCAAATGGGGCAATGTCAAACTCAACAGCTTTTTCATCAAGAGAATGAGGAGCATGATCGGTTGCTATTACATCGATAAGGCCTGATTTTACAGCTTTTATTAAGCTTGAAATGTCCTTTTTATCTCTTAAGGGAGGATTAACTTTTAGGTTTGTATCATAATTTACTAGAGAGGAATCATCCAAAATGAGATGGTGAGGAGTTACTTCTGCTGTGACTTTGAGTTTTTTTGCTTTTGCTGCTGTAAGCAGCTCTATAGAACCTTTTGTGCTGAGGTGGGCCAAATGAATCCTGGCTCCGGATTTTTCCGCAAGAATAATATCTCGGGCTACCATAACTTCTTCAGCTGAAGCTGGGATGCCGTTTAAGCCTAATTGGCAGGAATAAGGGCCTTCGTTCATGACTCCGTTCTCACTTAGGTCAGTATTTTCACAATGGCTGATGATCAATCCATCGAACTGCTTGACATATTCTAAAGCGCTGCGCATTACTTGGCTGTTGGAAACAGGATTACCATCATCAGAAAATGCAACTGCCCCCGAATCGATGAGTTCTGCCATCTCTGATAGCTCTTTTCCCTTTTGACCTTTTGTTATAGCTGCTATTGGGAAGATGTTTACCATCCCTGCCTTTTTTGCCTCAGAGAGGATATATTTAATAGTGCCGCTATTGTCGATGACCGGGAAAGTGTTAGGCATACAAGCAATTGAAGTGAATCCCCCTCTGGCAGCCGCAGCTGAACCGGTCCGTATGGTTTCTTTGTGCTCTTGTCCTGGCTCGCGCAGATGGACATGCATATCAATAAAGCCGGGAGCTACTACCAGCTCGGCAGCATCAATGATCTTAGCTGAGGGAACGCTTATTTTAGTTTTTATATCTACTATCTTGTTTTTCTCTATTAAAATATCAAGGGTTTTATCTGTTTGAGAGGCAGGGTCGATAACTCTTCCGTTTTTAATCAGCAATTTCATGTTCTTTTCCTCCTAACAAAAGATAGAGAACCGCCATTCTTACTGCAACTCCGTTTTCAACCTGCTGCAATATTACCGATTCAGTTGAATCAGCTAAGTCAGTTGATATTTCAACATCCCGGTTTATAGGCCCGGGGTGCATGATTATGGCATCTTTTTTAGCATTCTGGAATCTTTCTCTGGTGAGGCTGTAAAGGTTTCTGTATTCTCGAAGAGATGGGAAAAAGCTTTTATCTTGTCTCTCCAGTTGAATTCTTAACATCATTATAACATCTGCACCCTTAACAGCACGGTCTAGATTGTAATCGATTTTTGCACCTAATGTTGAAAAATAAGGTGGAAGTAGGGGAGGAGGCCCGACTAATACAACCTCAGCTCCTAGTTTTTTTAATAACAGGACATTAGAGCGGGCTACCCTGCTGTGTAGAATATCGCCTGCAATAACGATTTTAAGGCTGGAAATTTTCTTTTTTCTTTGTTTTATGGTAAAGGCATCTAACAGGGCCTGCGTGGGATGTTCATGGGCTCCGTCCCCGGCATTGATGATATGTGAGCTGCAGAATGTACTGATAAAATAGGGGCTGCCGGCAAAGGCATGTCTGATAATGATAGCATCGGTATTCATTGCTTCCAGGTTTAATATAGTATCTTTCAGGGTTTCGCCTTTAACCACGCTGGATGATTCTTTGCGAAAGTTGGATATGTCAGCGCTGAGCCTTTTAGCTGCCAGTTCAAATGAACTTCTGGTTCTGGTACTGGGTTCATAAAAAAGGTTGATTATAGTTTTGCCTCTTAAAATAGGGACTTTTTTTACTTCGCGTAATGAAATTTCAGCGAGAGATTCAGCCGTATCCAGGATCGTTATGATTTCAGAGGCGGATAAAGATTGAATGCCAAGAAGGTGTTTTTGATTAAATGCCACTTTTTTCTCCTATTTCATTCCTGCTGGTTCTACAATTATGACTTCGTCTTCCTTGTCGATATCTTTAAGCTTGACTCTTACCTTTTCTCTGCGGGAAGTGGGCAGGGATTTGCCTATATAATCGGGCTTGATAGGAAGTTCTCTATGTCCGCGGTCGATAAAAACAAGTAATTGTATTGTTTTAGGACGTCCTAGGTCAATAATGCTGTCCATCGCTGCCCGGATAGTTCTTCCAGTAAATAGAACATCATCGACAAGTAGCACGTCCTTGTCTGTTATGGAAAAATCTATTTTGGTTTGTTTAACTATATGTTTCTCCTTGCGCTCGGAAAAATCGTCGCGGTAGAGAGTAATATCAAGAACTCCCACGGGGACTTTAATGCCTTCGAATTTTTCGATCAATTGAGAGATCCTTTTGGCAATAAATACTCCCCTGGTTCTGATTCCAATAATAACCAGATTGTTGAGATCACGGTTTCGCTCTGTTATTTCATTGGTTATGCGGTTAAAAGCTCTTTTGATTTTTCCTGAATCCATAATCTTGGCTTTGATTTTTTCTTCCATATTTTCTCTCCTGATGTTCTTTTAATAATAAATAATACTAAGTAAATGGGGAATAGTAAATAGGGAGACTGAAGTTTCCCCATTTTTTCTGAGCTTTGGAGCCTTAAGCAAGAATCAGGTCAGCTTGATTAAGAAAACCGTGAGCAAGGATGAGCGGGCATGGGTCTTCTCCATAAAGGAGAAGAGAGCGAAGACTGTATCCGAGCGGATTTTCCTCGCTGGGGAAAATTCGCGTGTTTTCGTATCAACTAACCTGATTCTGGTTACCCAACTACTATTCTCTATTTTCTGTTTTTAAAATACTTACGAGCGGCTTGCAGATCTTTTTGTATTTGTTTGGATAATTTATCGGGGGATTCAAATTTTATCTCATCCCTGAGTCTTTTTAAAAAAATAATTTTTATTTTTTTCCTGTAAATATCGGATTTAAAGTCAAGAATATGAGATTCTATGTTGATATTTTTCTGCTCAAAAGTAGGGCATTTTCCGATATTCGTAAGAGAGGCAAATTCCCGCTTGTTAAAAATAACAGATGTTAAAAAAACTCCGAATGGGGTGATATCATTCTCTGTATTTATATTTGCCGTAGGGAATCCGAGGGTTGTCCCTCTGGCATGACCCTTTATAACTTCTCCCTGGATTTCATAGGGTTTACCCAGGAGGAGATTAGCATTTTTGATATCACCCTTCAGGATGATGCGGCGGATAAGGCTGCTGCTGATGGTCCTGGTATTTAAAGAAACAGCGGGGATTATGTATATTTTGAGATTATTGGGAGTAGTCTGGGATTTTAGAGTAGATATATTGCCTTTTCGGTTTTTGCCAAACCGGAAGTTATTGCCTACGATAACAGCTCTGGCATTTAGGGTTTTAATTAATATTTTGTTAATAAAATCTTCTGTAGATAGACTGGCAAATTTTTTCGTAAAGGGAAGGGTGAAAACTGCGTTTACCCCAAAAGATTGAATGCATTCTATTTTTTGTTCAAGAGTTTGAAGGAGCTTTATCTGGCCTTTCCCAGTGATTTTTCCGGGATGAGGAGAAAATGTGAGGACTAAGGATATTAGGTCTTTTTCTGATGCTTTGTTTACTAAAAAATTGAGGATTTTTTGATGCCCCAGGTGCACTCCGTCAAAATTTCCTATAGCTACAATTGAGCCTTGTTCAAATTGGCCCAGGTCATCAAAGTTTGAAAATATTTGCATGGTGATAATATTGGAAAAAAATATTACAATATTAAATGATATTATTCAAGGGAGATGAGAATGAGTGATGCAGAAAAAGCAGGGAAAGAATTTGCAAAGTTAGTCCGGATTTTGGATCTATTACGGGGAGAAAATGGGTGCCCATGGGATAAGGAACAGGATGAAAAATCAATTGTCGATTATTTTCTCGAGGAGGTCTATGAAGTAGTAGATGCGGTTTATGATAGTAATAGCCGGTCGGTGGCAGAAGAGTTGGGTGATGTGTTAATGGAGATTGTGTTTTTATCCCGAATTTTTGAAGAAAAAAATGAATTTAAAGTTTCAGAAGTAATTGCGGGGATTAATCATAAAATGGTCCGTCGCCATCCTCATGTATTTGGGCCTAACAAAATCAATTCCCCTGAGAAAGTAAGTGCGGTATGGCGGCAGCAGAAGAATATAGAAAAAAAACGAAAATCTTTATATGAGGGATTGTGTAAAAGTACTCCAGCATTACTCTCTTCGCTTCAAATCGGGTTGAAAGCTTCGGCATATGGATTTGATTGGAATAGTGCTGCGAACACCTTAAAGAAAGTGAAGGAGGAGATCTTAGAGCTGGAAAAAGCCCTTGAGTCTGGAAAGAAAGAGGATGTACTGGAGGAGACAGGAGATGTCCTTTTTACTTTGGCAAATGTATCTCGCCATCTTGGCATTAACCCGGAAATTGCCTTACGCCGGGCTAATGATAAATTTGTTAAGAGGTTTCAATATATTGAACAAGGATTGAGAGAATCAGGTAAAAAAATAGAAGAAGCTTCTCTTCAAGAAATGGATAAACTCTGGGAAGAATCAAAGATGAAATAATTTATCTTGATTTTTTACGATATATTAAGTTAGCTTTAATGAATTCATCAAGTTCTCCGTCAAGTACTTTATCCACATCCCCGGTTTCTTCGTTTGTCCGCAAGTCTTTTATCATCTGGTAAGGATGAAGAACATATGAGCGGATCTGATTTCCCCATGCTATATCTGACTTTGCATCTTCAAGTTTTTCTAATTTTTCATTCTTTTTCTTTTTTTCAAGTTCATAAAGCCTGGACATAAGGACTTTCATAGCAGAAGCCTTATTTTTATGCTGGGACCTCTCGTTCTGGCATTGGACAACAATGTTTGTGGCTAAATGAGTAATTCTTACAGCGGAGTCAGTGACATTAACGTGTTGTCCTCCATGTCCTGAGGCGCGGTAGGTGTCGACGCGGATATCATCTGGATTAATTTCGATTTCAACATCTTTATTGACTTCAGGATATGCAAAAACTGCTGCAAAAGAGGTGTGTCGTCGTTTGTTGGAATCAAAAGGAGATATTCTGACTAGGCGGTGGACTCCTGACTCCTGGCACAAATTACCGAAAGCATAATCACCTTGGATATGAATAGTTACACTTTTAACTCCTGCTTCTTCCCCGGGAAGCAGGTCTAAGACTTTGGATTTAAAGCCTTTTCTTTCCGCATATCTGAGATACATTCGCATAAGTATTTGGGTCCAGTCCTGGGATTCTGTCCCTCCGGCCCCGGGATGAATTGTTAAAATGGCATTACGGAAATCATCCTTTTCATAAAAAAGAGCTTCAAGTTCTGCATCCTGAAGATATTTTCTGAAGGCTGTTAAACTTTCAGTTAATTCTTTTGAGACATTTTCTCCTTCATCACCTAGCTCTATCAATACTTCCAGTTCTTCTTTTTTGTCTTTTATTTGGGAGAAAGATGATATGTTTTTTTCAAGCTGTTTTTTTTGCTTTTGGAGGGATTGGGATTTTTTATGGTCTTTCCAGATTTCTGGGGAGGAAAGTTGTGTGTTTAATTTTTCAAGTTCGGATTTTATTTTGTTTAGGTCAAAGAAAACCTCGTAAGTTTTCGAACTTTTTGAGTAGGGTTTTATACTGGATATTCAGGTCAGAAAGGATTTTTTTTGGTTTATTTATTTTTTCAGACATTTTTTTTTAACACTGCAAGAATAAAAAATAAGATAGACAAAGTCAAGCTGAGATAAGGAAGCACATCTCCAAACCTGGTATAGGGGGTCAGAGTATCTGAAGGCGTTATTAATGCCTTGAGAAAGGTGGGTGTATCTAATTTCGAGCTGGATAGAATTCGCCCGTATGGATCGATTATGCCGCTTATTCCTGTGGTTGCTGCTCTTAAAACAAATCGTCTGTTTTCAACTGCTCGAATAACAGCAATAGCAAAATGCTGGTAGGGAGCAGAGCTTTTTCCATACCAACCGTCATTTGTGATCGTGACCAGGAATTGTGCTTTCTTTTTAACAAATCTCCTGACAAGGTCAGGGAAGATGATTTCGTAACAGATTGGAGTCCCGAATTTCACCCCTTTGAATTCATGAAGAATATATTTGTCTCCCGGAGTTAATTCTCCTACAGCATGGGTAAAGTTTGATATAAAGGAAAAGATCTTTTTGTAAGGAGTATACTCTCCAAAGGGGACAAGATGTTTTTTATAATAATAGCTAGTAGACCGGTCCGGGCTTAATAGAACTGCGGAATTAAAATAAAGATTTTTTTCCGCGGATAACTTTATTTCACTTGTTCCTAAGAGAAAATAAGATCCAGATTCTTCTGCAAGAGAGAAAAGTTTATCTTTAAAATCATTAAAGAAACTGAAATTACAGGTAAAACATAGCGGGACAGAGAGTTCAGGCCAGATGATAAGCTCAGAATCCTGGGAGATTGCCTCTTGGCTTAGTTTTATATGACGATTGAATAGAGCGAATGTTTTCTTATAGCTCAGGCTGCTGAAATCAGTTTCGGCAGAGACGTTCCCTTGGATCACAGCTGCAGAGAATGAATTGGGAGTTTGAGATATATTGCCTATACTTATTCCCCCTCCTATATGTATCAGGAGGATAAGAGCCACAGCAGAAAAAAAAGGGAGTTTTGTCCTGAAATGTATGGATTTTAAGAATAGACTCTGGAATAAGAGCAAAATCAGGGAAAGCCCATAAATTCCAGTCAAGGTTGTCATCTGGATGAAATAGAGGTTTTTATACTGACTATAGCCCAAGAGACCCCAGGGGAATCCGGTAAGAAGGTGAGTTATGATGAATTCAAATGTTACCCAGATAAAGGGAGCTATTAAATAGCTGTTTTTTGGAAAAGAACGATTTATGCGGGAATAGACAACAGCAAATAATGCCCAGAAAAGGCCAAGAAAAAGGAAGAATAGAATGTAGGTCAATAAACTGAGGCCTAGGGATAATCCACCATAGTGGGCGGGGACTGCAGGAATCCAGTAGAGGAGGACGGCATAAAATAAAGAACCGGCGATCCATCCCAAGAAAAAACTGTGAATGCCTTTCTTTCGGTTTAGGGCAAGAAGGAGAGGAATAAGAGATATCCAGCCTAAGAAAAAAAGATTAAATTTGGGAAATGCCAATGCTGTTAATATGCCGCTGAGGCCTGCAAGGATAATATCTTTTGCTCTCACTAATCCTACCAGCTCTTTTGGATATGATCCCTATTTACTAAACTAATGGCGTTATTGTTTGATGATAAAATAGTCGCTGGCACTTTTTTTCTCTGTGCTGGCAATTCTTTCAAGTACTTTTTCTGCCTGTTCCCGTGTTTTAAATCCGCCTACTTTAATTCTATACAATTGGCGGCTATTTTTGGGTGAGGGATTATATACTCTAGAGGCAAAGCCCTGATTCTTTAATTTTTCCGAGTGGTCCTCTGCTCCCTGTTTATTTTTGTAGGCACCGATTTGAATATAGAAAAGATTTTTTTCAACAACTTGGGAAGATGGGGGGGGAGGGAGCTTTTCTTTTTCCTCTTTAATTTTTTCATGAGAAGCGATCTCTTCACTTATTACATCTTTCGGCTTTTCTAGTTGGACAGGTTTATCTTCAATGACTCTTTCGATTTGATCAGTCGATCCAAAGCTGGTGCTTTCTGCTATAAAGGTTTGTTTTTTCCCAACAGATACTCCCAGGAGGAAAATGATAATGCCAAGGACAATTATGGTAAGAAAGATAAAAACAAGTAAAGAGCTGGAGATTTGAAGTTCTCTATAATCTTTGTTTTTCATTATATAATGATCAATCGGATTTTTTCTTTTCCATAAAGGCCTTAATCAGGTCTAAAGGAAGAGGAAAGATGATAGTGGAATTTTTTTCAGCTGATATTTCAGTAAGGGTTCCCAGGAATCTGAGTTGTAATGCTTGAGGATTTGCGGATATTATGTCTGCGGCTTTGGTGAGTTTCCCTGCGGCTTGATATTCCCCCTCAGCATGGATTATTTTTGCCCTGCGGTCTCTTTCTGCTTCAGCCTGTCTGGCAATGGCTCTGACCATATTGTCTGGAAGGTCGACATGTTTCGTTTCCACTAGCTGGACTTTTATTCCCCAGGGATCAGTGTGTTTGTCTAAGATCTCCTGGAGTTGCGAGTTTAATTTTTCTCTTTTTGAAAGCAACTCGTCCAACTCGACTTCACCTAATACGGCGCGAAGAGTAGTCTGGGCTAACTGGGAAGTCGCGAACAAGTAGTCCTGGACTTCAATTATTGCCTTGTTTGGCTCCAGCACCCGGAAATATACAACTGCATTAACTTTAACGGAGACATTATCTTTGGTAATGACATCCTGAGCAGGAATGTCCATGGCTACGATCCTTAGACTTACCCGGACCATACGGTCGATTGGGGCAAAAACTAAAATGAGACCTGGGCCCTTCGCCTTTGAAAGAACACGGCCCAGGCGAAAGATAACTCCTCTCTCATATTCTTTTAAGATCTTTATTGAATTTAAGAGATATAGGACCACCAATGTGATGATGACTATTGGAAGTGTTAACATTTTATCCTCCTCAAACAGAATTTAGGATTTTACTTTTGTTACTTTTATCTTTAAATTTTGTTTTACTTCAATTACTTTGACATACGTCCCTTTGGGTATCTTTTCTGCTGCTTCCGCTTTCCATAGCTCACCATGAACAAAGACTTTGCCTTCCGGATTTAAAATTGTTTGGGTAATTCCAGTTTCTCCTATCAAACCTTCCTGTCCGGTTTGAGTTTTTTGGAGCTGAGCCCGGATGGCTATAGTAATTAAGAAGATAAAAACAAGAGAAATTCCGATTACGACTGGAATAATAAACTTAAGGCTTGGTTTCAGCTCTGGGATTGGGGCGTTGATAAGCATTATTGAACCGATTAGCATGGATGCAATTCCTCCTAAAGATAGAATACCATAACTTTGGATTTTAATTTCTAAAATAAATAATCCGATCGCCAATAAGATAAGTATTAAACCGACATAATTTATTGGCAGTATTTGAAAGGAAAATATTGCCAGGAGGATGGATATTCCCCCCAGCACTCCAGGTAGAATTGCTCCCGGGTTTGAGAATTCAAAATAGAGACCCAAAAGCCCCAGCATAAGGAGTAAATAAGCTAAATTCGGGTTTGAAATAGTTAAAAGAAATTTTTGCCTGGCAGACATGGGAAAATCGATGATCTGCTTATTTTGTAGATTTAAAGTTTCCTGGCTTTCGTCGAATCGTTGGATGGTTTTTCCATCAAGGAAATTGATGATTTCTTCTTCGTTTTTAGCCACTAGATCGATCAGGCCTCCCTCCAGGGCCTCTTTTTCGGTATAAGATAGACTTTTACGCACTGCATCCTCAGCCATTTTTATATTGCGGCCCCGTTTTTCTGCCAAACTTTTTATATAAGCGGCGGCGTCATTTGTGACTTTGTCTTTCATCGTCTCATCCATTGATTGGCCGGTTATTGAAATTCCTACAGGATGAGCAGCCCCTGTGTTGGTTCCGGGAGCCATAATGAAAAAATCACATGCAATTCCGATGAAGAATCCGGCTGAGGCAGAACGTGCTCCGCTGGGACTGACATAAGCTGCTACCGGTGTTTTGGAACTCAGGATTTTTTCTATGATTTCCCGCATAGATGTATCTAGGCCGCCGGGAGTGTTTAGAGATATTATGAGCAGCTCGGCATTTTCAGTATCTGCCCGGTCTATAGCGCTGCAAATATACTCTGAAGTGATAGGGTGAATGGGAGCAGCGACTGTAATTTTAATAATCGAGGAAAAACTAAGAGATGTTAAAGATAAGCATATAAGGATTATAAGAATATTTTTTTTCACTATATTTTAATTATAGAAAGGAATTATTAGCAAGTCAATAATTTATCTTGACTTTTTATTATTAAATAGTCAATTATGTATATGCAGTCAGATTCTGGAGGAAGGATTAATGATCAAGAATGATATTGCCCTTGAAATAGAGAAATATTCAGATTTTAACAGGGCAAAATCTTTATTGATTGTTGATGCTATCCTAAGCAACCTGAAGAAATCACTGGACAATGACGAAAAGATCGAGATAAGAGGATTTGCTAGTTTTCGAGTTGTTCCCAAAAAAAGTGGTTTCGGAAGGGATATTCGCAAGAAGAAACAGATAAGGATTAAAAAAGGTAAAAGGATCAAATTTCGCTCAGGCCAAGATCTAAAGAATATATAGAAGCCGAAATCTTCAAGGCTGCTTCATCCATGCTCTCAGCTTTATCTAATCCTTACCTGCTTATTTCCTGTACGGGGTATCCATTATTGCGAGGAATAGCAAGGGATTTAACATGCTGGGTGGAATCCTGTTATATAACAATTGCACTTTTATCTTGTCTGTAATATTATTTTTACTTCAATTATCAAGGTGGCTGAAATGAGTAAATATAAAATTGAACCTATGTTTCCTAAAAAACTAAAAACAGTCACACTTGATTCCCGGGAGAGCAAGGTCAGTGTAAAAAATTTTGCTGAATGCTGTCCTGCTGAAGTCTCTTTAACTAATTTTATAAAAAGCCTACCGGATATTTTAGCTGGAAGAGATTTTAAGGATTTTTTATTCCTTATGCAAAAAGCTAAGGAACATGATAAAAGCATTATTTTTTCTATGGGCGCTCATGTGATCAAAGTTGGACTAAATCCGATAGTTATAGACCTTCTTAAAAAAGGATGGATTTCTGCTCTTGCTTTGAATGGAGCCGGGATTATCCATGATTTTGAAATAGCATTTGCAGGAAAGACTTCAGAAGATGTTGGGAGTCAAATTCAAGAAGGGGATTTTGGGATGGCAGATGAGACGGGAAGTTTGCTGAATGAAGCTATAAATGCTGGCGCAGATGCAGATATTGGATTGGGGGAAGCAGTGGGGAAGATGATTTATGAATCGGATTTCCCTTTCAAACATGTGAGCTTGACAGCAGCAGCTTTTAAGTTGAATATACCGGTCACTGTTCATGTTGCCATAGGAACTGATATCATTCACTATCATCCGGGGGTAAAGGGTGAAAATATTGGAAAAACATCATTAAGAGATTTTTTCCTTTTTTGTGAAATTGTCAAAGATCTTGAAGGAGGAGGAATATACATCAATGCCGGCTCTGCTGTGATTCTACCTGAGGTTTTCCTTAAAGCTGTTACTTATGTAAGAAACCAAGGAATTGAGCTTAAGGATTTTTCCACTGCGGTGTTTGATTTTATTTATCATTACCGTCCTTATCAAAATGTGGTTAAGAGACCATTGAGAGGAGTGGGCCGTGGATTTTATTTTATTGGCCATCATGAGATAATGATTCCTCTTCTGGCAACAGCCCTTATTTCTGAATAAGAATAGCAGAACAATAATATTAGACACGGATTAAGGCGGATAAATACAGATTCCTGAAAACAGGACTCAATCTGCCTTCCAGGGTGTTTCTAATTTTCCATAATGGAGTTGAAAGTCCTGAAGAAGATACCTGTAGACCTGTTCTGTTTCTTCGATGGTCTTCCTAAGAGTCCCAGAAGTGTTAATAACATAGTCTGAAACTTTGATTTTATCTTTCTGAGGCATCTGGCTTGAGATTTTGCTTAAGGCTTCCTTTCTACTGATGTCATCTCTTTTCTGCAGGCGTTGTATTTGAGTTGCGCTTCTGCAATATGTCACTATAATTTTATCAAAAAAATCTGTTAATCCAGCCTCAATAGTCAGAGCGGCCTCTGAAATGAAGATCCTGTGTTTCTTTTCTTTTTTTAGGGATTGGATTATTTTATTTTTTTCCCCCATAACTAAGGGATGAAGAAGAGAATTAAGAAACTGGCGGTCTTTATTATTTGAAAATATTAATTTTCCTAATTTTTTTCGGTTGATTGTTTGATCCTGGTTTAAGATTTTGTCTCCGAATCGGGCGATGATTTTTTTCCAAGCAGGATTTTGAGGCAGAATTAATTCATGAGCGATTGTATCAGAGGATGAAACATAACACCCAAGTTCTTTAAATACAGCAGCAACTACTGTTTTTCCAGTGGCAATATTACCTGTCAGGGCAACTAGGAGCATTTTTTCAAGAGGAGTTTTTCTTTTTTTCCTCTGTTTTTGTTATAAACTGAAAATCCTCATTGAAACAAAGTGCAATTTCCTGGTTTTTATCCTTGGAGGTGGATTTTTTTAAACGCACTGTAAGTCCTCCCAGCTGAAGTTTAACTTTTTTTCCTTCTGAAAGGTTATTTGGAATATCTATAACAAGATTTAATTCTGAGCCGATTGTAACTCCTGAATTCAAGGAGAAATAAGCTCCTCCGGAACTTATGTTCTTCAGAATTGTCTTTTCCTCAAACTCTTTTCCTTTTGGTAATTTGCCTTTGACTAAAGCCGGGAGTGAAATGTGAAAGCGCCACTCTTTGCGGCGGCTTTTAAGAATATCGGTAAGGCTTTTATCAATTTTTTCAGGTTTGTCAGAATTATTTTTTGTCATTATATCCTCATGATAATAGCATTTCTGAATTAAAATAAGGCCGAATTGATGGCATATAAAGCAAGCTGAAGGCGGCTGTGTGTATCAAGCTTTGCATATATACTTTTAATATGTGATCTGACCGTATTTTTGCTGATGAACATTGCGTTAGCTATCTCATCATTGCTTTTTCCCTGTCCGATGTGCCTGAGTACCTGAAATTCTGTAGGAGTAAGCTGGTCAAGTGTCTTCTCCTTAAAATCTCGACCTACTACTGAGATGATCCGGTCCATGATACTGCTCATTTTATCTCGGGGTAGCCAGATTTCTTCTCGCTTTATACTGCGGATTGCATCTTCAAGTTGATTTGAGGAGTCATTTAAATCAAAATATCCCCTCACACCTAAATTCATAAGTCCGACTACTTCTTCATGAGCGGGTATATTTCCTAATAACATTAATTGAGATTTTGCTTTGTTATCTTCTGAGATATCTTTAATAGCCTTGCAGATTTCCCGCATGTTCGGCATAGGTTCTGAGTTTGTAAAAAGGATTATGTCGGGTTTATTTTCTTTGATTGAAGTTAAAAAAGAATCAATAGTACTCTTTTCAACATTAGTGATATCAATATCCTTAGCTGATTCTAAAGCTTTTAATATTCCTGTCAGGATAAGTTCTGAAGTACAATAAACAAGGGTTTTAATTTTAGTTCCATCCATTGGTTTTGATTTATTTTTATTCATGTTTTATTATTTGCCCTTTTGACTGAAATAGCATGATATTTGCTATGTTATAAAAAGCAAATTTCAATGTCAACTGGTTTTAGTTGCTGGAGTTCCCTCAATTTTTTAAACTTACAGGTGATGTAAGCCCTGAATACGGGTAAGTCCCTCCAAAAGACAGGGATTTCTCCCAGCGTGTGCAATAGCTGAAATTCGGATGTGGCTCTGCTTTTTGCAAATGGGAAGCTGAGTCGGGGTGTCTCCGTCCTCTATCAACCTATCCCACAGGGGGGCCCTTCCATTGCCAACTGCAGAATGACTTTCATAACCTGAGATTATTCCGATTTAGAAATAGGATAGATTTTAAATATTTTGTCCAACTGGAGGGAGATGAGTTGTTGTTCTTTTTTTATTGAGTCCATAGAGGCGGAAGAGACCTTGCCGGAGATTGTTAGATTTAAGTTGTTTTCAAGAATTAAGGTTTGAGGAATATTTAAACTTAGATCCAGTTTAGTCCCTAGCAGAACTTTATTTTTTATTCTGATTACTGCTTCCTGGGAACTAATCTTGGAGAGCTTGGTCTTTTCTTTGAAACTATCTCCTCTTGCATCGCATCCTGACACTAACGCAGGAAGAAGAAGATCAAAAGAACGCTCTTTTTTTAATGCCTTGGATGGTCCCTTCATAGAAGGTATTTTTTTTGGTTGTATCATTTTAGTGTTAATGAAAAGTTTTCATTCATTGAATATTTTATTTGGAAGCTTCAATGATATATTTGCTATTAAACTTTAGAGACACACGTAATTTGGAATTTTCTTTTTTAGGAGATTCCAGAAAAATCACTTCACCTTTAATCACTAATTTAAGCTCTTTGTCATTTGAAAGTTTAGATGGCAGGTCAACTGTAAGCCTTAATTCTATTCCGGATGATACTTCTGTTTTCAGCCAGAATGAGGAGCCACTGTTACTGATATAGGACAGGACGGTTTTTTCCTGGAATTTATTTCCTGAGGCGTCTATTCCTTCCACTAGAGTAGGTAGAGGCAGATTAAAGCCTGCTTCATTTATGGAAGTATTGTTTTTTCTTTTCTTTGTTTTAGAATCTGCCATTTCTGCTTCCTTTTAGGATCATATATAAGATGCCACATTACATTTTTTACATCAATCACCCTTTTCGATGAAATGCAGGGTGATTTTTTTATCACCGCTCTCATCTTTTTGCAAAAAGGAATCATATTGAGACTAAACTGAAATCATAGTTCTAGGAATTTCCCTAAAAAAATCGATTATAAATAGAGAATAAATCTAAAACATAACGGTTAATTGAATCAATATAGGAATAAGTGTAAAATATTAATTGGCAAAACTGAGCATACATATCGACATTTTTTATGAATAATTCAGGTAGGCTTGGATTATTCACGAGTCGAGGTTGCCGTAGATACGAGGCGCAGGGGGTGAAGCTGTGGTCTTTCACTGCGAATCCGCTGCAACAAAGTAGATGCGGTAAGATCGGATTGCTCGTAGAGTAAAAAAAATCGATTATAAATAGAGAATAAATCTAAAACATAACGGTTAATTGAATCAATATAGGAATAAGTGTAAAATATTAATTGGCAAAACTGAGCATACATATCGACATTTTTTATGAATAATTCAGGTAGG
>JAUWNW010000189.1 GCA_030612445.1 Candidatus Aminicenantota bacterium | reverse complement strand
GCATCTGGATAGTTCCTGTCGAAGGAGGAGTGCCGCAAAAATTGGAACTTGGCTTCGACATGGGGGTTGAAATCTGTGATGTGTCACCCGATGGGGCCTATATCGCCTTTGATTACATCGGATCCAAAGAAGGAAATCCTATAGAAGGCGCAAGAACATTTGAAAAAGATATCTACGTGATCCCATTCAAGGGCGGAGCACCTCAGAGAATTACGCTGATTGAGAAAAGCGGCCAGAGTTTTAGATTCCCTCGTTGGTCGCCAGACGGAAAACGACTGGCTTTTCATTCCATAAATTGGTTTGCTGATCATGAAGGTAAAGAGTCTGAGGAGATTTGGGTCTGTGAATTTCCCGATGGTGAACCCGGGTCGATTACTGAGAAAATGAAAGGAGCTGGCACCCATTTGAGTTGGTCTCCGGATGGGAAGACAATTGTCTTCTCTAAAGTTGAGCAGAACAAGGAGCAGATATATACAGTCCCCTCTGATGGAGGGGAAATAAAAAAGATGAACATCGTAGGATCTTCACCTGATTTCTCTCCCGACGGAAAAAAGATCGCTTATGGAAAGAGCAGGCAAGGAAAAGTTGAATACTGGTTGGTGGAAAACTTCTTGCCCAAGAAAAAAGACAACAAATAAGCCCGCAAAAGGGGGATTGATAGGGACGGCTCGTTCGTGGGCCGTTCCTTTTCTATTTATGTAAGGGCGGATGGATCTTGTATCCATATTCTTTGAAATGGCAGTCGAAGGCGAAAGCTTTCCGAACTCCGGTTCGGTGCATGACTTCGAAACTGACACAATCGACCAGACTTAAAGAGCGCCGGTTGGCCATAAGATGGGCGCTGACGGCTGCGGAATGAACTTCCTTGGTCAACCAGATGATGTGCAGAACAGGAATGATGTCCTGTTCGAAGACACGGACGGCTTTCATCCCAAATCGCCGCAAGAGGACAGCCGATGTTTCAACCAGGATGTAGTTGTGGCATATCAATACTTCTTCTTCACTGATAATCCGTGCCCAAAATGGAAAAAAATCCACTCAAACTCAACCTGTTCTCAACATAAAAAACATGAATTTGTTCTATACTGAGGAAACAAACTGGAGGATGGACAGAATTGACAACTTGATATGTTCGTTATATGTTTTTTGAGAACTTTTAAAAATGACCTTAAAACTGAACTGGCAGAGAAGATCGGTTGTAATACTTGCCGGGTTCACTCTGGTATTAGGCTTCATTTTGACCACACTTGCTATCCGGGAAGCAGAGAGGGAAAAACTTGCACGAGAGAGGGACCTTGAAAGAGAGCAGCAGAGATATGCCTCTCTTTTGACCGGCGAAATCGACTCCCTCTTTTCGGAAATTGAAGAGAAGATAGCGACTGCCTTAGAGGATGCTCAAACACAGCAGGACATACAAAAATTGTCAGAGGCCTGCCGCCTGGGGGCAGGTCAGTGGCAGAGAAAAATTACTGATGTTTTCCTGCAAGACCCGTGGATTCTGCCCATCTTGTCATGCCAAGCGCCGGGAGGAATGGGGTGAGTGGATGCGGGGGGACAATGCGCATTGTCTCTTTTATCGAAGATTATAAAGTCATAGACAAGATCATAAATCATCTTAAGCTGACCTTTAAGGCTGAGCGGCCCCCGCCTCCACAAGCTCAGCATGGCAACTGAGGAAAGGCTAGAATATACATGAAAATTAAGAGTTATTGATAATCAGTTCAGGGCAAAGTCTAGCCAATAAAGGCTTTTTACAGGTGCATTCTAAAATATTCTTACTTTCCTGCAGATTTCTTGTTGAAGTATATGTTTTTCCTAGGTGTTATTGTTAATGTAGTTGCTTAGTAGGTGAAAGTTTGATAAAATTGAGGGCATATCATCATCATCATAAAAAGCAAATTCTTATAGTTAGTTTTTTTTAGTTATGTGTGGGCAGTAAAAATGAAAAGTTTAAGAATCGGCCTATTAAATAAAAAAAGGGGTAATTTTACATTACAGGAAAAGTTTGCAGGAAAAGAAAATGTTGTGGATGAAACATCCAAAGAAGTTGCACAGTACAGAAAAGCTTTGACCCTAGCAGGGTATGATGTTGTTACAATAAATTGGGGCCCTAATTTTATTAATTCTTTAAAAAAAGCAAAGGTTGACCTTGTATTCAATGTTTCAAGCTTTATTGAAGCTGAGGTACTAGAAAAACAAAGGATTCCTTATGTAGGTTCTGATAGCTCTACAATTGCTCTGGCAACTGATAAATCACTTGCAAAAAGGATATGGCAGATAAATGGTTTACCAACGTCACCCTATCATGTAGCAAGAAATGAGGAAAACTGTAAGCCCTTTAAAAAGAAACCTCCCTTTGACTATCCTCTTTTTGTCAAGCCTCTATCCGGCAGAGGAAGTTGCGGGATAACTCCTGAATCTGTTGTTAAAAACTACAATCAACTGGTACGTACTGTTGAAAGAATATATACTACAATGAAACAACCTGCTCTAATTGAAAGATTTCTGGACGGCAAGGAGATAATCGTTGGAATAATAGGGAATGATGGTGATGCAAGAGTACTTTCTCCATTAGAAATCAGAAAAAACGGTCAGATACTAACTTATGAAAAAAAGCAACTAGACGATGATGAATTCATCTGCCCTGCAGAATTAACAAAAGCAGAAACAGCAAGAATGCAGTCCTTGGCAATCAAAGCTTACAAGCTACTTGGCTTTAAAGATTATGGTAGAATAGATACAATCCTAACTAAGGAAGGGTCTTTTCTTCTTGAAGGAAACACTTTTGCCGGATTATTATGCTCACCTAAAGAAAAACCCCATAGCTATATTGGATTTATGGCAGTGGCAGAAGGCAAAGGAGAAAAAGAACTGCTTGATGAGATAGTAAAAACAGCTGTAAAGAGATATGAACTCAAGTGATGCGCAAACCAGAAATATAAACCCCTACATTGAAATCTTGGATAGAGCGAGGGAAGATAATAGCAGGGGATTAATATTGACATAAACCCGCCCCTAAACAAGGGAGTATGAACTTAAATATAACTGATTATGGTAAAATGGCTGCAAAAAAGGATACTAAAAAAATAAAACTAACATTCATGAATGCTGTTGGAAACAGATTGGTTATAGTTGATGAATATTTTCAAACGCTTATAGAAGAAAAAGCCAAAAATGATTTTGTGAGAGAAGTTTCTAAGTCATGCGGTTTTGACCCAGACAGCATATTATTCTTGTCTAGACCAGGTAAAGGAAATATTATGATGAGGATATTTGATAGAGACGGAACAGAAGAAACCATGTGCGGCAATGGTTTAAGATGTATTGCAAGATACGCATTTCTGAATCATTATATTGGCAAAAAAGCATGTATAAGAATACTTGATGGTATAAAAACAGTTCAACTTTTAAAGGGAAATATTAGGACTAACTTGGGCATTACAAAACAGTTTTGTTGTATTAACCCGGAACTACACTTTGCCTATAGCGGTCTGCCTCATTTGGTGCTCTTCACAGAGAATCTGGAAGAAATTGATGCAGAAAAAGTTGCAAAAAGTTATAGATACAATAAGGAACTGACATCAAAGCTGGGTTACCCAAACAACATGCATGTTAATCTTATTGAGATAATAGACAGGCACACTATCAAAATAAAAACCTATGAAGCGTGTGTTGAAAGAATCACCCAGTCTTGCGGAACAGGAGCTGTTGCATCAGCTTTTGTTGTTGCTAAACTTGATGAATGTGATTTTCCCTTAAAAATAATTAATCCTGGCGGAATTCTAATTGCAGATAAGGAAGGTGAGAATATGATACTGACAGGGCCTGCAGAAATCGTCGGAAACGTTGAATATGATGTCTCAAAACTAATAAAATACTCAAAGTTAAGGGCCTAAATGAAGTTGCAAAATCTGGTCCAAAGCGGCCACCGATTCCGGTTTATTCCGGCCACATTTTGCCAGATTCCGGAATCTGAAATCACAGAAGCGACGCTGGATAACTTAAAAGGAATAAGCCATTATGTCTCTTCCGAAAAAGAAAGGAGGACAAGATGGTAAAAAAGAGGTTATCCATGTAATGTGTCCATTCCAAATATGTGTCCATTCGGCTTGGATTGCCTGATTTTCCAGTGAAATCGCGATTTCTTGGCAACATAATTTTTACAAAGATTCAAGCCATTCAAGGAGCGTAGGATCATCTTGCCAGATTC
>JAUWNW010000196.1 GCA_030612445.1 Candidatus Aminicenantota bacterium | reverse complement strand
GTTGACTCCTGTCCTTAATAGGCATTTTCATTGAGATTGTCTGTTTCTTGCGGACTTCTTAGTTGACAGTATATGTTTTTTCTATGTATTATTGTAAACGCAACAGCATAAAGGGGGGTACTTTGATGAAATTAAGTAAATATCATCATCAACAGAAAAAAGAAATTTCTAACCAAAATACAATGGTAAAACAAGAACGTCGTTCTAGCAAGGAACGAAGATCGGGGAGAGACCGTAGAAAGTTTAATGATCCGAATTATAAAGGACCTGAACATAGAAGCGGTCGAGATAGGAGATCCGGAAAAGATAGGAGAAGGTCCATATAAAAGCGAAGAAGATGAAAGGGAGAGGGTGGCTGGGTTGAAGAGCAATTGAGGCGATTGGAAGCCAAAGACTCTCCTTGACTTGGTTGTTTTGAGTGTGATATGTTTATTTCAGGGCGTTTGGGAATGAATATTGACGAAAATTGTGGGGAACCGAGGATACACACAAAGACGAAATTCTTATCGATTGCAATATTTGTTTTTCTAATTCTATGCTTCTTGTCCGCGTGTGAAGGTCCTGTGGGCCCTGTGGGTCCCGTGGGTCCTGTGGGTCCCCAGGGCCCTGAAGGTCCTGTTGCGACCCAGCTTGCGGCACCTAAGCTACTCTCCCCCGGGAATCTTACGATTTTTAATCATTACCCCCGGGTGACCTCCTTGTTATGGTCCAGCGTATCTGGTGCTGCGATTTACCAGCTTCAGATCGACTATGGGTGGAACTGCTCAGCGACCGATGCGTGTCTGAAATGGTCGGGGAGGGAACAGTATTACGACCGGCTTTTAGAGCAAACGTTTTTTGTTTTCAATTTCGTTGGGGCACAACCTGGCCGTTGGCGTGTCCGTGCTATCGACTCCAACGGTAAACTCGGTCTATGGTCCCAATACCGTTACTTTGAGTTCACGATTTGATACACCAAGCTTGCTGATGGCGAAGAAAACGGCTACTCTTTTACAAAAACCGATTCTTATAGCATCACATGGGGAAAGCAAGTTCAGAAATTTTAATTCCAGCATTATTTCTAGGGAAGGTGAAAATTTGAGGCACTTGAAGCCAGGATCTCCTCGGCCCCAGGTTACAGATACGACGCTATGCTTAGAGCAGGGAGCGGATTATAGCCTCATTAGATAGGCGAGTGGGGAGTATAAATATTCTCATTTAATCCTCCCATTAATAGGGAAGCTGAGAATAGAGAGGACTCTTTGTTGACAGTATATATTTGTTCCAGGTATGATTATTGATGCAGCTTAGGTTGGAGAGTTGCTAAAATTGATTGGAGATTGTCATGACAAAAAAAACACATTCCTATCACTCTAACTCTCAAATCGTTAGCTGAAATATGCTGATGGAAAAATTGTAAATAATAGAAATTCTATGGAAATTATCAGTGTTATTGCAATAGTATTGAAAATTGGAGAAAAGGTTGCTCAATTTTTCAGAAATATCACTAAGAAAGGGACTGTTGAAGTCATTCCGCAAGCTGAAAAAATAGGTAAAACACCGAACAAGATGCTGCTATATTTTGTAGTAAATATAATCAATAATAATAGTATAAACCTTGAAATAGTAAGTATTGGATATACTCTGAATAAACGAGAAGAAAAAAATTTTGCAGAACGGTTTGCCCTTCCCATGACTTTAACGCCTTATAGGAGTAAAAGGTTTGTCTTTGATACAGAAGAAACGTTATCGGATCGTCCTAAGAAAATTTGGATAATTGATCAAAGAGATAGAACATATTATGCTTCTCCTTTGAAAACGAAGAAGGCATTAAAACAATTAGTAAAATCATATAAACTTGGCTAGCATAATTCAAGGCCAGAGCAGTATCAGCACTTTCACCGAAAGCATGACTAATGAAGAATGGAGTTAAAAAATCTGAACGAGTTTAAGCCACCTCAAGAGAAAAATTACCGTTTAAGAGTTTTTAATTCATCTCTTTTCCAGTAAAGAGAAGTTGTCGTTCTATCCTCTGAAGGCAAACATTAGTCGGAAACTTCTTACTTCATCCTGATCTCAAGATGAGCAGCTTACAGGGGCAAATAAAGCGCTCTCATTCTTGTGGACTTCTTGTTGACAGTATATACTTTTTCTATGTATTATTGTTGATGCAGCAGCTCAAAGGGTGGAAATTTGATGAAATTGAAAAGTAAAGCGGTACTAGTAAAAATAGATATCCATACTACTTCATTAAAAAAACAAGGAAAGTAAGTGAATACTGATCTGTCATTTATTACTAACGAAGAAAATAAAAGCCTCAAGGATAGATTTAAAGTTCTAATTAAAGACACGTCATTCTTTGACTGCCTTGTAGGTTACTTCTACTCAAGTGGGTTCCATGCCATCTACTCATCCCTCCAAAACACAAAAAAAATAAGAATTCTGATTGGCATTAGCACAAGTAAGCAAACTTTCGAAATGATGGAAAAAGCCAACCTGTCTGCGTACAGCGCACAGGCAGATAAACCCACACAGCAAATATTTGATTTTTCTCACGCCGAAGCCAAACAGGAAGTTGGAAATCTTGTTCAGAAAGAAATGGCGGATTCTGAGGACAACAGAAATGTGGAAGAAGGGGTACACAAATTCATAGAATGGATAAGAAACAGCAAGCTGGAAATCAGGGCTTATCCTTCCCGGAATATCCACGCCAAACTCTATATTATGACGTTTAAGGAAGGCGACCGGGATAAAGGACGTGTTATCACAGGCTCCAGTAATTTCACCCAAGCCGGACTGGTCGACAATCTTGAATTCAACGTGGAGCTTAAAACCAGAAATGACTATGATTTTGCTAAAAAGAAATTTGAGCAGCTATGGATGAATGCTGTTGATGTCAGTGAAAAATATATTCAGACCATTCAGGAAAAGACCTGGTTGACTCAAAATATTACGCCTTATCAGCTATACCTGAAATTTCTCTACGAATACTTCAAAGATGAGCTTAGCCAGACAGATGATGTGTTCATTAAATATCTGCCGCAGGACTTTAAAAAACTTGAATATCAGGAGCAAGCAGTCTTAAATGCTAAAAAGATACTTCTGGAATATGGAGGTGTTTTTATCTCCGATGTTGTGGGGCTGGGAAAAACCTACATCTCAGCTATGCTGGCAAATCAACTTGACGGCAGAACGCTTGTTATCGCCCCACCAGTGCTTTTAGAAAAATCCAATCCCGGTTCTTGGCCAAATGTTTTTTCTGACTTCAGAGTGCAGGCAGATTATGAATCACTCGGTAAACTGGACCATCTCCTGGCTAGAGGAACTGACAAATACACCAATATCATCATTGATGAAGCACACCGTTTTCGAACCGAAACAACAATGACCTATGAAAAGCTGGCGGAAATATGTCGCGGCAAAAGAGTTATCCTTGTAACGGCAACCCCCTACAATAACACCCCGAAGGATATTCTGAGCCTCCTGAAACTGTTTCAGAAAGCCAAAAAAAGCACGATTCCTAATCTCCCCAATCTGGAATCTTTTTTTAATGGTCTGGATAAAAAACTTAAAAATCTTGATCGGAAAAAAGATTATGCAAAATATATAAACACAGTAAAAGCAAACGCCCGGGAAATACGTGATAAGGTGCTTAAATAT
>JAUWNW010000048.1 GCA_030612445.1 Candidatus Aminicenantota bacterium | reverse complement strand
TGCGGTAAGATCGGCTCGCCCGGAGGGTAAAAAGTGCCGATGATAAAATAAGTTATTGTTTTTATTGAATACGACATCGGCAATTTTTATGAATGATTCAGGATGATTAAGAAAGCAGTTAGCAAGGATGAGCGGGCATGGTTCTTCTCCTTTAGGGAGAAGAGAGCGAAGACTGTATCCGAGCGGATTTTCCACGCTGGGGAAAATTCGCGTGTTTTCGTATCAACTGACCTGATTTTTGCTTAAAGCTCTGAAGCTTAAAAAAAAAATTGGGGGAACTCCTGAACACTAAGCAATATTTTTTAAAAAGAATAGGAGGCTTTGAAGATAAAGCCTCTGCCGGGGGCATCGACTCCTTGTTCGTCGGCGGAGGCTCGATAGGTTGTGTTTAAAATATTACTTACAGCTCCTATCAGTTGGATGTTTTTATTTAATTTGTAACCCATAACTGTGTCTATCAAAGTATATCCGTCAATCTCTATCTCTAAAGGCCCTTGATTTTTTTTAGCAGCGACAAAAATTATTTTGGGTTCGAACCAAAAATTATTCCGGTCGTATTGAGCTCCGAGAGTCAATCTGGTGGGGGGTATATAATTGAGGAATGCGCTGTCTGCGGTATTTTGTCCGAGCAAGTGGTGGAAGCTTAGCTGCAAGTCAAGTTCTTTAAACAACCAGAAATAAAATTCACCTTCAAGGCCGTAAATTCGTCCCTGGGTAAGGTTCTTATAAAAATAAGCATCCGTTTCGGGAGTTTTGTACTTCTGGATAATGTCACTTATTGTATTGTTGAAAGCATAAATGGAGGCATAAAGCCTGTCATGAAGGTAGCGTATGCCAAAATCCAGGTTAACACTTCTTTCCGGAGAAAGGTCGGTATTTGCGGATATGGTTCCTCTTCCAGTCAAGCCGGAATAAAACAATTCGCTTATCGTAGGAAAACGGAAAGAGCTGCCAATATTTGCCAGAAAGGAAAAATGAGGGGTAAATTGAAATACAGAGCCTATATAACCTGAGATAGACCTGCTATCTCTTGACATCCGCTTTCCTTCAACTGTCTCATTACTTGTATTGACATAATCTCCTCTGATTCCGAAATTGAGGGTTGAATGTGAGCTTATATGAAATTTATCGTCTATGTAGATCCCGATATTATTTCTCCGGGAATTGAGGAGTGATGTTTCTTCTGTTGTTCCTGTAATATTGCCGGCTTCATCAAACTGCCATTCCGTATTTTTGTCGTTTATTCCGGCGCGGCCGAAAAAATCTATCCCGAAATTAAGGGTATGCAGTTCTCCCAGAGATTTTCCCCCGCGGAGCTTAAATCCAAAATTTGAAGCTTCAATCTTGGCCAGGTTGCGTATTTCTACAGAGTAAGTCTCCCGCAGGTTTTCCTTTTTAGTCTCCAGTAGCGAAGGAAAAAAATAGAAGCCGGCATTGAAGTTATCCAGAAAGAGCACATCTCTTATCTGGCAGCCCAGGGTGAGGAGGGTGTTTTTTTCTCTGGGATACCAGCCCGGTTTGAATTCTGATGTGGGGCTGGGTTTGCCGATATCAATTCCCTGATAAGTAAAAAAATTAAAATAAAACCGGGAATTTTTCTCCTCCCGGTTGATCTTAAACATGATGTCATAATCGGAATACCGGGACTGTTTGATTGTTGCTGAGGGGGAGGAATAATCGGAGGCTTTTTTCCCATTAGCTGAGAGCATAAAACCGAACTTTCCTTTTGATCCGCTTAAATTCACTGAAGCTGCTTTTTCAGCTCTTACCGTATTGTATCCGAATTGAAAATTTCCACTTATAGGAGCCTGGGAAGAAGGAGATTTAGTCAGAATATTAATAATCCCGCCAATAGCACCTGAGCCGTAGAAGACGGAATAAGGGCCGCGGTTTACTTCCAGGCGGGCAATATTATTAACATTAACAAAAGAAGCACTTGCTCCCACCCGTCTCTCTGATCTTATTCTGACCCCATCCACTAAAAGCAGAATGCGGTGTTCAGCAAGCCCTCTGATAGCAGGGACCATGGAATAACCGCCTTTTCCGACTATAGTCACTCCCGAAGCCATTGCTACGGTCTCAGCAATATTGGATGTGGCTAATTTTGATAAAGTCTTGTCAGTGATAATAGTCCTGTGGGAAGGAAGGCTTACATCAAGAAATGAGTCTGCCTCGGCTGTGACTGTGATCTCATTTTTTAGATTTAGCAGCCGGGAGCTTTGCCGGGATAGATCGATTTCGACATGATTTATTTTATTCTCACTAACGGTTATTTCAAGAACTCCGGGCATATAATCAGGGTGAATAAAGAAAATGCGATATTCTCCGGGATTAAGGCCTGTGATAGAAAAACTACCATCTGGACCGGTAGTGGTTTTTATCTGAGTCTCAAATACTTCAACTTTTACTCCGGAAAGCGGGTCTCTGTTTTCGTTTGAGACTTTACCATTGATAGTTAATTTGTTTTGGGCAAAGGAGATAGATGTGAGCAGGAAAAAAGCAGCTAAAACAGGAATTATTTTTTTCATAATTAAGGGAGTAATATTAACAGAAAGAGCAAAGCGCTTCAAGTTATAAAGACTTCAGGAGTTCCCCCAATTTTTTAAACTTACAGGTGATGTAAGGCCTGAATACGGGTAAGTCCCTGCGAAAGACAGGGATTTCCTCCAGCGGGAAAATCCCTTCCTGTCCTCACAACGCTCTCCTCGAGATTCTCTCGAGGAACCATGCCCGCGTTGTTCCGGATGGCTTTCTCCGGGATTTACCAGTATCAGGCCAGCTCTTGACCTTATTCTTTTTACCGCCTTTCCTTGAAAAAATAACTTCCCACTTATTATTTATTATAAATTGCTGAAAAACTTATGTTTATACGAAAATGAACGGAAATTTTGGGGGAACTCCTGATAAAGACTTGACCCCTCTTGTTTTATAAATAAAAGAGGGCGAGGGTTTCTGCTGCCAGGGCGGGTTTTTCCTGATCTTTGATCTCGATTGTGTTTTCTATTGAAAGTAGGATCTTTCGGAAGCCTTTTTTTGTGATATCTTTGAGTACAGCCCGGTTGCGGATATAATTGCCGGGCTTAACAGGATTGATGAATCTTACCCGGTTTAAGCCGTAATTAATCGCCATTTTATAGCGGAAGGAAAAGATCTCATTCTTTAGGTTTAAATGGGGGAGAAGCGAAAGAAGGAGGAATCCGTGAGCTACAGTTGAGCCCAGGGGGCCTTTTTTTGCGCGTTTTTCATTTAAATGGATCCACTGCCTGTCTTCTGTACATTCAGCAAAGGCATGGATCCTGTCCTGAGTGATTTCCATCCAATCTGACAGGCAAATCTCCCGGCCCTTGTATTGTTTAAGTTTTTTTAAAGTTAGTTTTTCCGCCATGTTTTATTTCCGTTAAGAAAGTAATTTTAAATAAGCTGGAACGCCTTGTCAAATAAAGCAAGAAATTGGAGAGGATTTCTGTTGGATTTGCAGGAGGTAATGCTTGCAACTTATTACTCAATTAAATATTATCAACTAAAGCTATTTAAAAGAGAGGCTATTGAAATGAAAAAAATATGGTATGCAGCCTTGTTTTTCTTTATTTTATTTAATTTTTTTACCTTCGGGATCACTGCTGAAAAGACTTTCGAGCAGCAAGCTGCAGGGCTAAAATTTGCGGTATCGTTTACGCAAGATGCCCATTCAGAAGCTTTAACGGGAAGGATTTACCTTATGCTTTCGCATAATAATAAACAGGAACCTCGATTTCAGGTGCGGAGGGCTTCGGGAATACCGTTCTGGGGACAGAATGTCGAGGGCTTAAAGCCGGGAGATGTTGGAATCATTAATGAAGATTCTTTCGGATTCCCTTTGAGAAGTATAAGTGAGATTCCTCCCGGAGAATACTTTATTCAGGGGTTTATTAATATTTATACAGAATTTAAGCGTGCTGACGGCCACACAATTTGGATGCATCAGGACCAGTGGGAAGGACAGAACTGGCTGCGGTCGCCGGGGAATTTATACAGTGATGTGAAAAAAATCAGGATTGACCCGGAAAAGAAAGAAACTATTGAGTTGAGTTGTAAAAATGTCATCCCTCCTGTAACTGTTCCTGCTGATACAAAATGGGTAAAACATATAAAGTTTCAGAGCAAACTGCTTTCTGATTTCTGGGGGCAGCCTATGTATCTTGGAGCTACAATCCTTTTGCCTGAAGGTTATGAGCAATACCCGGCCAAATCTTATCCGGTTAATTATATCCAGGGACATTTCTCCCTCCGTGCTCCTTATGGTTTTAGGGAAGATGACCCCGGGGAAAAAAATCCCTGGCGCAGGCGTGGCTATGAGTTCTATGAATTTTGGGCCTCGGATGAATGCCCCCGGATGATCGCGGTGACTTTCCAGCATCCCTGCCCTTTTTATGATGATGCTCATGCCATGAATTCTCCCAATTTAGGGCCTTATGGCGATGCCGTTATGCAGGAACTTATTCCCTTTATTGAGGAAAGCTTTAGGGTGATCCGCAAGCCCTATGCGCGTGTGCTTTCAGGGGGTTCTACCGGCGGCTGGATATCTATGGCTTTGCAGATATTCCATCCAGACTTTTTCGGGGGGACGTTTTCCCTTTGTCCGGATGCATTGGATTTTCGGGCCCACCAGATTGTAAATATATATAAAGATAAAAATGCTTATTACAAGGATTATGAATGGCTGAGAGTGGAACGCCCTGACCTCAGGCGCCCTAACGGTGATATAGCCGAAATGATGAAAGATGAAAATTTCTATGAGCTCGCCGTAGGTGACAGATGCCGCTCCGGGGGCCAGTGGGAGATCTACATGGCTTGCTATGGCCCGGTGGGGGAAGATGGCTATCCCAAGCAGTTGTGGGATAAGCTTACCGGAGAGATCGACCCTGAAGTGGCTCAGTACTGGCAGGAACATTTTGACCTGCGTTATTATTTAGAGGAAAACTGGTCCGAACTCGGCCCCAAACTTAAAGGAAAACTGCACATCTATGTCGGGGATATGGATTCCTATTATCTCAATAATGCAGTCAAATATATGGAAGAATTCCTGGAAAGCACAAAAAATCCCTATTATTCTGGAGTGGTGGAATATGGAGACGGCAAACCACACTGCTGGGGACCGGGAGGAAGAGAGCTTATCAAGCTGATGTCCGACTATATAGAGAAAAACAAATAATAAAAAAAGGGATAAATGCTCTCTCTTAAAGGGACTGTCCCTTTTCAGCTTCTGACTATAAAGGAGTAATAATAATGAGTAACTGCCGAATCCTGACTTTCATAGTAATAATGATATTATTAGTGGTAATAAGGGTACCTGTCGCTGGATCGCCTTTTTACAAGGATAATAAAGAGATAAGGCATGTGGGGAATGTTTTTGATACCGGGTATATTGTCCAGGACCGGAATAAAGACGAAGTTTCAGATTTTATAAATGTAAGGATCATCCTCCCGGATACTCCCTCGGAAGCGGAAATAGTAAGTGCAGCGAATATAGGTGCACGCCTGGGATATGAGACTTCCGCCTTGGATCTGGATTTTAGCGGATATGATTCTGAGGAGCGGGAATATTATGACATGCCGGTAATTCTTATTGGCAAAGGGAATAAGTTATTAAGCTTTGTCAGTGTTAAAAATCAGGGAGCGGCAGGAAACTTAGGCCCCGGACAGGGGGATGTTTCTTTTTTCAAAGAAAACGCTAAGTTCCGCAAGGGAGGCATTGTTCTGAGCGGATATGATGCCTCCGGGCTGCTGGCTGCGTCGAATTATTTTTCAGGACGATATCCTAAGATCTGGAAACCTGAAGGGAAAACCTATGCGGATTTGGTCAGCCGGTTTTTTAAGTATTTTAAGCAGCAAAGTGTAAGGATCGACGAATTATTGCCCTCCAGAATAGTTTTAGATTCAAGGCGAGCGGGCCCTGTAAGCTTGAGAGTGGATATTAAAGTTCCTGATAAAAAAGTCTTTGCTGCTGCCTTAAAAACATTGGAAAGTAAAAAAGAAAAAGCTGATGAGAGGGAAGATGAGGATAAAGAAAAAAACGGCAAAGATAAATTAGAGCTTAAAGACCTTGAATTTGAAGGCCTTCACCGCCTGGAAGTAAATCTTATGGGGCCGGGCTCAACCCGGTGTATCGACCTACTGCCGCAAAAACCTTGGATTTTTAAACCGGCAAGCTCCCGGACCTCTTCAGATTATCCTGATTTTACGCTTTCAGAATTATATACGATTAAAGGAATATTTACAGACACAAATAAGGATTATGTGCCTGATAACGTAGTGTCTTATGTTTCTTTAAAAGGCACAGATTCCCCTGATGGAATAGTAAATATCGCTGCCCGGACAGGACTTGAGACCGCGGGTATGCGGCTGCCATTTGTTCGGGTTGGAGGGGAAGAATTCCAGCCGGGAAAAGCCGGGTTTCCTGTAATATTTGGAAGCGGACACTTATGGATAGAAAGACTTATGCGGGATAAAAAATTGCAAGGTATTTCCGGCAGTCCAGGGACCGGGTATATCCAATTTGTCCCTGAGGGGATAAACCAGAAAAACGTGCTTGTGATCAGCGGAAAAGATGCGGCCGGACTTGAGACTGTTTCTGATTATGTGTCAAAGCGGATGCCTTATTTGTGGGAATATGGCAAAGGTAATTATCGCCTCTTTGATATTGAAAATGACGTAAGAAGATTCTTCCAGGTAAAAGAGGCTTCAGCCCAAAGTGTAGTTGCTTTAAGAAAGCTCAAAACCTGGCTTAGGCGGATCAAGGATAAGGATATTGAAGCCGTAGATGTGGGATTATCTTTAAAAGACGTGCCTGAAGGTCTGGAAGAATTTGCAGATGAAATTATTTTAAGCGAATTTCCTCAGGCAGAAACTGCAGTCAAAGCCTATAGGACCGGATTCGGAGCGAACCGGATGATCTTTGAGGAACAGTTGGAGATTCCCTGGGAAGTCGACGAGTTCTGGCAGCTTTTTCGTAAGGAAGCACTGCCTAAAATATCTGCTGCAGCTGCTGGAAAAATAATTGTGCGGGTGAGTGAATCCCCTGAAGTGCGGGCTAAGCTTAAGGTACAGATCAAAGAAGCGCTTCAGGATAAAGGAGTAAAAACCGGAGCAGTTGAGGTTGTGGTCCTATGTGCGTACAAACAGGGATTCAGCTGGCTTAATGATGAAATACTTCCGAAAATAAGGAATAAAAAAGTCGGAGCGGTTAATATTAAATATCACTCCTTAAAGGATTCTGAGGAAATTCGCTGGCAAACGGTCAATGCCAATACCAGATGGCTTCAGGAGATTTTCCCCATTGATACGGTTTTTGCCCGGGAGCTTGCCATCCCAGCTTCTGTTGTGACATTCAGCGGGACCCGGGAAAACGATCCCATTTATTCGGTAAAAGTTGCGGATAAAAAAGGCAGGCTGGTGCTGGAAGAATCCTTTGACCCGAAATATGTAGTCCGCCCTTTCTTTGACCTTTTTCCGGAATATGAGTCAGTTAGAGTTACTACCGGTTGGGTATCTGTTGAAATAAAAGGAGAGAAATTCCTGGATAAGCGCATAAAAACAGACCCGGAGAGATTCTGGGACCATCTGCAGACTGAGACTTTCCGTAAGCTGATCGATTATGTGATGGATATCCAGGATGGTAAACCTTTGGCAGACAATGCTCCTTATTTTGATAAGTTTCTGATAGATTTGACGCTGAGCGAGCCGAATTACAGGCTTGGGATAGATGAAGAAGTGATCTCTTCGACTGAAGCTTTGCATGAAGACATTTTGTTTCACACCCTGGCATTTTTTAACCGCATTGGCGGCAGATATGATGCCGGTTCCCTCCGGTATCCCGGGCGTATACTCCCTTTTATTCAGCCGCCGGAAGACGGTAGGCCGGGGAAAGCAAAAATTGTGTTAACAGGAAAGGAAAAAGGTTTCCCAGAGTTGATTATGACTTACAAAGAAAAGGAGCAGGAACCGGTCAAACAGCGATATCCTCTGCTTACCCTTGATATCAAACCGCCCAAGCTGAGGGGGATAGAGGTGAAATCCGGTGAAGACAGTGTTTCCAGGCTTCTTTTTGAGATTGAGGCTACAGATAAGGCTGACCGGTTTGAAGAGTTTAAGCTGCGGGGCACCGAAGCTGCCATTGACAGCAGTTTTATTTCCGCAGAGAAACTTAATGATATGATAAATATCCTGGGAGAGCTGCAAAACAAAGGTATATTCGAGGAAACTCTAAGTTACGATCGGGTAGGAGAAGTATTTTTTCATATTATAGTTGAGGATAATGATGAGTTTTCAAATATTGAGTCTTTGAAACAGAGTTTAAATCCGCTTAATACCCAAAATCCGGTTCCAGCGGCTGAAGATTTTAAATATGAGGGGCAGCGGATAATCCAGTGGGATACTCCGATGAATCCTGCAGAGGCTGCTGCAAATCTTGCCAGATTGAACACTTTTGCAGAAGTAAATTCCTATTATATGGCGACTTCATTTTTAGGCAATGATGTCTATGCGGCTGACCTTTATTTGCCGGTAGAGGCGAAGTTTATCTCTCAGGCTAAGCAGAATGCGCTGAAACCTACTTTGTTATTGTATGGACGTGTACATGGGAATGAAGTGTCAAGCACAAGCCATCTACTCCGGTTGGCTGAGTTGTGTGCTACAGAGCCTGCTTATCGTGATTATCTAAAAAAAGTAAATCTTGTTATTTATCCGGTTACAAATCCGGATGGGGCCCAGCTGGCCTATGAGATGCAGAAAATCAATCCTGATTTTATGCTTCATGCCGGTCGCTACGGGGCATTGGGAACAGATGTCAGGTCAAGAGGAGGGAATCAGGACAACCGTTATCCTGAGGCCGGGCAGGTGTACAGGCTGCAGGAGGCCTGGCTGCCGGATATAGTTATTGACATGCATGGAGTCCCGTCGCACGAATGGGTGCAGTATTTTGCCGGATATAGCGCCTGGGTAAACAGCCGGAAGGGCGGAGCGAGGAGCTACTGGCTGCCGCGGGGCTGGTATATCCCGGGATTCAGCTGGATAGAAGATGAAAAACACTCTGACCTGATGAAAGCGCAAAAGGCGATAACCGATGCTGTGGTTAATGCGGTGACCTCTCAACCTGAGGTGGAGGCCATGAACCGCAGGATTTATGAGCGCTATATTAAATATGGAAAACAGGATAAGGAAACATACCGGGAATATTTCTACAAAGGCATTCAGTTTGAAGCAAGGATGAAAGGAAGGAAGATCAAAAAATCAGATAACGGGATAACAGGCCCTAATGTGACCTACTATTCTATAGTGACTGAGGCAGCGGATGAGACTGCCCGCGGGGACTGGCTGAAAATGGTATGTAAAGCCGGGCTTGCTCATAGTACTGCTTTAATTCGTTATCTAAATGACGGAATAAATAAGATAACTCATGAATACAAAGATTATAATGATTATATTATCCGCAGAGTCTTCCGAAAAAAACCGGTCCTTCCTGATAAGTCGAAGTAAGGAGAGATCTATCCTGAATTATTCACGAGTCGAGGTTGCCGTAGATGCAAGGCACAATGGATGCAGCTGTGGTATTTCACCGCAAATCCATTGTAACGAAGCAGATGCGGTAAGATCGGCTCGCCTGAAAGGTAAGAAATGTTGATTAAAAATATAAATATTTTTTCGAAAACGAAGCGGTTAATTAAATTACTAAAGGAATCAGTGTAAAATGTTGATCTGGCAAAATCTATCATACATATCGACGTTTTTTATGAATAGTTCAGGCTATTTGGAATTTTTAGAAAACATAATCAATGCTGTAACCGGGGTGCTGTGGGGGCCGCCCCTGCTGATTATCCTGATAGGGGGAGGACTCTATTTAACGATAAGGCTCAGGTTTCTTCAGATCCGTAAATTCGGTTATATATGGTCTCAGACTTTCGGGTCTATTTTTAAAAAGCGGAAAAAAGAAGAGGAAAGTGTAGGGACTATCACTCCTTTTCAGGCGGTAACAGCCGAGCTGGGATCTACAGTAGGAGCGTCTAATATTATCGGGGTATCGGTCGCCATATTTTTTGGAGGCCCGGGGGCCGTATTCTGGATGCTGGCCACAGCCTTTGTAGGAATGGCGACCAAATATTCTGAAGTAGTCTTAAGCCTGCTCTACCGGGAAAAGAATGATAGAGGAGAGTATGTTGGCGGACCCATGTATTATCTCCGCAAAGGGCTTAAATCTCCTTTTCTGGCTGTGTGCTTTTCCTTTTTCTTCATGGTTGAAATATTTTCAAGTATCATGGTCCAGGCTAATTCTGCGGCTGGTTCCGCTAGTTCCATTGGAATTGATCCCATTATTTCCGGCTCTGTCATCGCTTTTTTCCTCGGAGTTATTATTTTCGGGGGAGTGAAAAGAGTGGGTAAGGTTTCGGAAAAATTTGTCCCTTTTATGTCAGGGCTTTATTTATTGGGCTGTATTATTATCATTATAGCGCATATTGGGGCGGTACCGGGGATTGTTATCCTGGTTGTAAAAGATGCTTTTTCCGGGAAAGCAGTAGCTGGTGGCGCAGCAGGGGGCTCGATCTTGATGGCTTTGCGTTGGGGCATGGCACGAGGATTGTATTCTAATGAAGCTGGCATGGGAAGTGCGCCTATCGCTCATGCTGCGGCAATCACAGATCATCCTACCCGTCAGGGTTTTTGGGGGGTTGTCAGCGTCTTTTTTGATACAGTTGTGATTGGAAGTATTACAGCTCTGGTGCTTTTGACTACTGGAATATGGAAGAATGCCGAGATTGAAGCTGCAGCTATGCCGGCTCGCGCTTTTTCCGATTTTTATGGAGCAATCGGGGGAGTTATTGTCAGTTTTTCTATTCTGCTTTTTGTTATCTCCACAATCTATGTGATTGCATTTTATGGAGAAAAACAGGCGGCATTTCTGTTTGGGGATAAGTTTTCCGTAGTGATGCGTTTTGTTTATATAGTGGCATGTTTTATCGGGGCAATAGGCGGGCTTAAGATGCTGTGGCTCTTTCTTGACCTGCTGCTGTTTTTTGTAGTAATCCCAAATCTGATAGGAGTACTAGGCCTATCCTCCAAAGTAGTAAAAGCAACAAAAGAATTTTTCACATCTCAAGAATTTTATCTAAAAGACAGAAGATCACGTTAAATCATTTTGCAAGATTAAATCTTGAATACCTGCAGCAAAACCACTCCGATCAGAGCAGCCATAATCAGGTAATATAGCATGGGGAGCAGGGTTTTGCGGATAAGCAGGCCTTCTTTTCCCAGTAGGCCGACAACTGCACTGGCTGCAACTACATTGTGGATGCATATCATATTTCCGGCTGCCCCGCCCACAGCCTGCAGGGCTACGATAACTCCGGGTGTCACTCCTGTTTTAAGTGCAGTAGCGAATTGAAAAAGTGAAAACATCATATTACTGAATGTATTGCTTCCGGCAATAAAAGCGCCCAGGGCCCCGATAGGGGCGGCAAAAACTACCCAGGCATTTCCTGCCAGCTCGGCAGCACCTCCGGCCAGAACAACGGGCATTTTGTCCATTCCTCCGGGAGTACCGCTGTTGATAAATACTTTTACCATAGGGACGGCAAATCCCAAGGCAATTGTAGGTCCGACCAAGTTTTTAAACGATCGTCTAATAGCTGTTTTTACCTTGTTTACTGGGATTTTTTGAATAAAGATGGTAAGGATTGCCACTACAAGGAAAAGAAAACCGGGAATATATAGCGGCTGAAGAGATGTGTTGATGGAGGTGTTAAATATTTTATTCCATTCGATAGTCACTGAGGAGAGTGAGCTTTTCAATAACGGCCAAAGCCGGCTGAGCAGCAAAAATACTGCTACCAGAAAGTAGGGAAGCCAGGCCCTCAGGATAGAAATGCCTTCCTTATCTTTGGTCTTTTTTACAGATATTTTACCTGACCAAGAGCGGGGCCATTTATTTTCCGGAGGGAAATCCCAGATCTTCTTTGGCACTAAAAATCCTGAGCGCGCCAGAGGTATTATCACTGCAAGCCCTAAAAGCGAACCTAAAAGAGAAGGGAATTCCGGGCCCAGGAAAACTCCTGCCATAGTGTAAGGAACTGTAAAACACAGGCCTGCAAATATTGCAAAAGGAAATATTGAAAGTCCATCTTTCCAACTCCTTTTTTCTCCAAAAAACCGAGTCATCATTATCACTATTATTAAGGGAATAAAAGTTCCGGTGATGCCATGTATGATTGCAGCTTTACTGCCGATCGAAGACAAGTAGGCTGGGAAATCAAGGCTGCGGGAAACAAGGTAACCAGTTACCTCCGGTTGTCCGCTTAAGCCTGCATTTATACCAATAAGTATAGGAGTGCCGATTGCTCCGAAAGTAACAGGAGTACTCTGTATGATGAGGCATACCATTACTGCTCCCATGGCGGGAAACCCTATAGCTACCAGAAGGGGTGCGGCTACAGCTGCAGGGGTGCCGAAGCCGGCGGCAGCTTCGATAAAAGCGCCAAATAAAAAGGCGATTATAATGACCTGTACTCGCCGGTCAGGAGAGATTTTGTACATACTGCGGCGGATGGCAGGAACAGCACCGCTTTCCTGAATAAGGTTTAAAAGCAATACCGCGCCCAGAACGATGTATAATATGGAGGCAGCTGTTACGATTCCATCTATAGAAGCAGCCATTATTTGCAGGAGAGGAGTTTGCCAGATAAAAAAAGCCAGAAAACAAACAAGAATAAAAGCTACAGGCATTGCTCTTGTTGCTGGCAGGCGGAAGATCACTATTAAAACGAAAACGGATAAGATAGGCAGAAGGGCAAGGAATGATAAAATCCCTACACTCATACGACCACATTAATAAATGATCTAAAAGATGTCAACAACAGCTGATTTAAAATCCCGCCTTATTAAAAAGAAGGGATTATTTTTATTTCTCCACAATAACTTGACATAATCTTCATACTTCCTTACCCTTTAAGTAAATATAATATGATGATTTAATACTGGGGACAATACCTCCCTTTTCTGCAAATAAGGATGCTTGACAATCTTAAAATTGCTGTCAAAAGGCAAAAAAGACTGATCATTATTTTCCTGTTGACCATATTTCTGCCCTCAATTGCACTCAGTGTATTCGGTGTTAGATCCATAAGGAATGAAAGATTTAGATTAGTCAAGCAACTTGAAGACGAACATAAAAGAGCGGCTGACTTTTTAAAGAATCAGATAAGCTCTCGATTTGCGGATATCGAAATCATTTTGCAGAATCTGGCTAAACACCCATCCTTTAACCAGAAAAATTATGCTTCTATAGAGGAGTCGTTAAATAATCTGTTAAAGGGCAATCATCTTATAGAACATGTTTTTCTGGCTTATGAGGATGAAAAGCCTTTATTCCCTCTGTTTCTCCCGGTTTCTGTAAAAAGAGGA
This sequence comes from Candidatus Aminicenantota bacterium, assembly GCA_030612445.1. Classification (GTDB taxonomy): domain Bacteria; phylum Acidobacteriota; class Aminicenantia; order Aminicenantales; family Aminicenantaceae; genus JAUVXM01. The sequence goes on along the minus strand of JAUWNW010000048.1, from coordinate 7,769 downwards.
TCACCCGTCCTCTCTTCCCTGACAAGCGCTCAAATAGAAGCCCTCGAGAGAGCCCAAAGATTTGAATTTAGCCAAAAAAACTTCTCCGAGGCAGTTGCTCTGTACCAACAAATTTTTTCTCGCTCCAAGAACAGAAATATCCAAGCACAGATGCTCAACAATATAGCCCGATGCTTCATGAAGTTAGAAAATTACGACAAAGCCATTCAGAATTACTCAAGAGTCTGCGAAGAGTATCCTCGGTGCCAAACTTCTTCATTATTACCTTTGGACCTTATAGCAAGGATTCAGATTGTCAGGTGTTATAGGAGGGCTAGAGCTCATGATAAATTTTTGGAAACCTCTTTAAATTTATACAGAGACATTCTTCAGAGAAAATGGTATCTGGATGACGACCAATTCAGCACCTATACTTCTATGGTCGAAAAAGATATTTCCGAGTTTTTGTCTGAAAATACCGAGGATTTGGAAGGAGAATATTACATACAAGAATTCGATGAATTGAAAGGCCTTCATCAGGATATCAATAAACAGTGGCAGGTTGTCAGAGATGTAAAAAATTCCATCCTCCCTGAACTTCAGAGAAAATTAAATCAGCAGGACACCTCCACATCCAACCCCTTCCGCCATTCCCAAACCATAAACAATAAGGAATACCTCATATTAACTGCAGCCATTCTCTCTGAACAGGGGAATAAATTTTTGGGTTTACTAGGAGCTAAAATTAACAATGATTATCTGCTCAACCACGAAATAAACAGCGTAATGGAAGATTTTCCTTTTTCACAAGAAGCTTCTTTTGCCGTTTCCACTCTTACCGGTCAACAACTGTTGGGGAATAGAGGTTTGCCTGCAAAACGCTCCACTGTCACAGAATACTTTGAGAATAATTTTCCCCCTTGGAGAGTTGAATTTTTTACGGGAGGAATGGAAAATTTTGGGATTCTAAATATCAAAAAAAATTTCTACTTTTTGACCATTTTGACCATCTTGGTCCTTCTCAGTTTCGGGACAGTGCTCGTGGTAAGGACTATCGCTCACGAGATGGAGGTTTTGAGAATAAAATCAGATTTTGTCTCCTCTGTCTCCCACGAATTTAAGACTCCCATAACTTCCATAAAGGCTTTGATCGAGAGACTGCAGCAGGGAAAAGTCAAAAGTTCTCATAAAAAAAGGGAATATTATTCTGTCATTTCTCAGGATGCTGATAAATTGAGCAGCCTGGTGAGGAACATACTGGATTTTTCGAGAGTCGAAGAAGGGAGGAGTGAATATATCTTCAGGGAAACCGATGTGGCACAACTGGTTGAGGATGAAATCGAGAATTTCAAAAGAGACAAAATCTATGCCGGAATTAAAATTGATTTACAGATTTCTCCAAATATCCCCCATCTTTATGTTGATAGGGAGTCATTTTCCCTGGCTTTGAATAATCTTTTGGAAAATGCCGTGAAATTCTCACTAGGGAAAAAAGAGATTTTTGTAAAAGTAACAAAAGATGCAGAAAATGTCAGGGTGGACGTTAAGGACAAAGGCATGGGCATCGACTCCGGTGAGATGGATAAAATCTTCGATAAATTTTACCAGGGAAAAAGTGCAACCCAACAATCCATAAGAGGAACAGGCCTGGGATTAACCTTAGTCAAGCATGTGATGGACGCCTACGAAGGGAAAGTCTTGGTGAAAAGTAAAATCGGTCAAGGAAGTACTTTTTCGTTAGTATTTCCCATAGGGAAAAAGGGGAGTGAGATGTGATGTCTAAAAAAGTGCTTATTGTGGAAGATGATCCGGGTATCTCGCTAAGTCTGAAAGATGAATTTGAATCTTTAGGGTATACGGTTATTAAAACCGACAATGGACAGAAAGGTTTAACCATCGCCAGGCAGGAAAGTCCGGATCTGATCATCCTGGACTTGATGCTTCCTGTTATGGATGGCTATGATGTATGCAGAGAATTGAGAAACGAAGGCAACAGGACGCCCATAATCATGTTGACTGCTAAAAATAAAGAGATAGATAAAGTGCTGGGTTTGGAGTTGGGAGCGGATGATTATGTGACCAAGCCTTTCAGTCTCAGGGAGCTTATGGCTCGGGTTAGAGCTGTTATGCGAAGAACAACAGAAAGGATAGAAAATATAGACAGTTATTGTTTTGGTCAGATAGAGCTGGATTTTAAAAAGTATGAGGCAACAAAGAGAGGGGAAAAAATGGATCTGACACCTCTGCAATTTCAAATGCTCAAACTTCTTATTCAGAAAAAAAGGGAAGTTATTTCCAGGGACGAATTTCTTGACGAAATCTGGGGAAGAGATAATGTTTTGATCTCACATCGCACCATAGACAGCCACATCGCCAATATCAGGAAAAAAATCGAAGACAATCCCTATCATCCCACTCATATTCTCAGCATCAGAGGGGTAGGATACAAGTTTGTTGATTAACATCTTGTGCACGGAAAATGCAGTGTATTTCCACACTTCCTTAACATATCTCGCACAGAAAAAACATATATTATTATAAAGATATGAAACAGAGGGCCACATCAGACAGCACAAGGAGAATCTTTTTCGCTCTTCTTGTCTTATCCCTTAGCCTCCTTTTTCTATTCAACAATTTGTATTCGCAGCAGACCGCGGGAGAGCTGTTCCAGGAGGCGCTCTACATGGAAGAAGCCGAAGGAGATCTGGAGAAAGCCCTTGGACTTTACAAGAAGATTTTAGAACAGTTTCCAGGGGAGAGAGAAATAGCTGTCAAAGCCCAGCTCCACATCGGCCTTTGCTACGAGAAACTGGGATTAAAGGAGGCTCGAGAGGCTTTCGAGAAAGTTATTGCTGGATATCCGGAGCAAGAAGAAGAAGTCAAAATCGCCCGAGAGAAATTGAGCCGTCTGTTGAAGGCTAAAGCTGTGATTGAGGAAGAAGAAAAGGAGCTGACGATGAAGAAAGTCTTCACAGCAGCTCCCAGAGACTTAGTAGGCGCACCTTCTCCTGATGGGCGGTATCTTTCAACGGTGGATTGGACAACAGGTGATCTGGCCGTAAAGGAAATTCCCATAGGAAAGCTCCATCGCCTTACCCATAAGGGCACCTGGGCGGAGTCGACGGAGTACGCGCTCGTCTCCATATGGTCTCCTAATGGGAAAAAACTGGCCTATTCCTGGATGAATGAAGAGGAGTTTTTCGAACTCCGCATCATCGGCTTGGACGGATCAGAGCCCCGGATTCTCTATGGAAATAGAGAAAAATTCTCAGTTCAGCCATTTGACTGGTCCCCTGACGGAAAACACATCCTGGCAGGACTGGGGGAAAAACAAAGAGTCACACAATTAGCGGCTATCTCTGTTCTGGATGGCTCTGTCCAAATTCTCAAAGAAGGATTGATTGACTCGGGCCTCTATTCGGCTGACGGAAATTTCATTATCTATGATTTTGTTTCGATGACTCAAGAATCCCGGGGAAGCGATATTGCTCTCCTCCCTGTTCAGGGAGGAGAGGAAATCCCTCTGGTTGAACATCCTGCTCATGACTTTTCCCTCTGCTGGGATCCTAATGGCGAGAGGTTTCTTTTTTTGAGTGACAGAACAGGAAACATGGATATATGGGCTCTAGAGATGAAAGAAAGCAGGCCACAAGGAGAGCCCTATCTTCTCAAAAAAAACATGGGGAGGATAACCCCTCTGGGATTTACGGAAAATGGCGACCTCTACTACGCAATATACACAAGCATGAATGATGTTTATACAGCTTCTCTCGATCTTGAAAAAAACTCTCTTTCAACTCTGCCAAAAAGAACAGAGGAGCTGTTTATGGGGGCTAACAGCTCACCTGACTTTTCTTCGGACGGGAAATACCTTGCCTATATTTCAAGACGGACCTTTGGGCCCGGGCGATTTGAGCCCCTGGCTATATGTATTCTTTCTCTGGAGTCGGGCGAGAAGCTCGAACTTTTTCCTGATCTCGAGCATATAAGGTTTATCCGCTGGTCGAGAGATGGGAAAAATTTCTTTTCTTACGGGTTTGATAGGAAAGGACGCACAGGACTGTATTCAATCGATACTCAAACAGGCGAAACGGATTTTATCTTGAAGTGCAAGCCAAATGAAGAGTTTATCATGGAGCTCGGTGTGTTCCCTGATGCGAAAAGAATTGTCTACAAGAAATATAAGAGGGGAAAGGCAGGAACGGGAAGTATCATGAGCATAAGAGTCAGGGATCTTCAAAACGGGACAGAAGAGGAAATTTATCATAAAGAGAATGCTTCGGAGAGTCATCATGTGGCTTTATCCTCTGATGGGATGTGGATAGCTTTTGATGACAGAGACCCACGATGGATTTTGAAAGTCATCAGAGTCATAGGAGGAGAATCCAGAGAGTTATGTAGAACAAAATCTGGAGAGACTATCACTTCATTCGATTGGCGGCCTGAGACTCGAGAGATTTTTTTCACAAAGGGTATAAGCGGGAAGCCCAATCAATTATGGCGGGTGAATTTAGAGCGTGGAGAGCCACAAAGAATAGATTTATCCATGAGGAGATTGATGCAACTCCGTTTCCATCCGGATGGGAAGCGAATTGCCTTTAGTGCTGGTTATATTGAAGTAGAACTCTGGGTGATGGAAAATTTACTGCTCCTGGAAAAAGGTAAGGAAATATTTAAATGACAAGTGTCACATCACTTTAATAGCCTTATGTCATCGCGGGCGGAAATCAGGGACATGTACCAATTTTCTGAAATCAATAACGTGTCCCTTGATTTTCTTGGGCTGGAACGGCGATTCGCTCCTCTTCCTATAAGACTTGTTCTTTATTGGCTAGTGATTTTGATAAAGTCGATATAGAAAATGAAATTGCCTGTTGCTTCAAGCGGAACGACGGTCACCATCGTAAATTTTTTATTTTTTCCTAATACGCGATCTGTATATTGTTCTTGAAGCAAGAGGTCTGCGCCTGGGCTATATCCTGAATAGGGGTTGTATCCAACATATATTCTCCATCTGTTTTCCTCCAGCCTCACAAACCAGATGTTCATATTATTGTAAACACCATCATCGTAATTTCTCTCATCGCAATCTACGTTGTGGTAAGGATCAAGAAAATCTTCTTCATTCTGAACACGGACCTTAATCCAGTCAGAATGACTTGTGAATTTAACTGGTGTATCTAGTGGCATATCTTCAATACCTTCACTAAAAACTAAAGAATCTTCAAATGAAAATTCGTCAACCTGAAATTTCAGATTAAAATATTCGTATTCGGAATGCGGCTGGTCTTGATTTAAAAAGTTTTCCATGCATTTTGTTGAATCGATGCTTTCGCAGTCTCCGGGAAAGATGCCGCTTAGCCCTACATCTGGAGTGCTTACATAATCAAGATCAACACCTTGAAAGCCCGCATAACGATCAGTAGGATTGACCAGCTTGAAAGAGAAATAATAATAAAATACTATTCGACGTTTTCTATCCACGAACACCATCGATTGACCTTTTTCCACTTTTATTCTAACATCACTATCATTGTTGCTGTACGTAGTGCCGTCACCGTATAACATTGTACCGTCTTCTTCAATCGGAAGTTCAACCGCCCAGGTGGCTTCTGGTGTTGGTGGTGGTTTAACAGGTTTCCCTTGGATTTGAACCTGAGCTTGGGTAAGGCTCATTCCGATTAAAAACAAAACAGCAATTACGACACCCAAAATTCCTAAAAACCTCAATTTTCGGACTTTTTTCAATTTAACCTCCTTTTCCTTATTATTCGATTTGAAATTGCCTTTTTTCGGATGAATCTTTTGTCTTTGTCATCACCCTCTTCCATTTATTCTGGATATTTCCTTCATTTCTTCTAATATAGAGATTCTCGGCGTGTTATGTGTTAAGGAAATGTGCAAATTCCCCACATATTCAGTGCAATAAGGGGACGGTTCTATTTTTTTTAAAATAAAAATAGAACCGTCCCCTTTTTTCTTTTTGAGCAAGCTTTCGCATTGTCCCTTCCTTTGTTTGGTTCCATTTTTAAGTTAATTGTTAGAATTAGGATTGTCAAGGTTATTTCCCACGCTGTTTCATATCCCTCCACAATAACTTGACAGAATCTTCACACTTCCTTAACGTTTAGGTAAAGGCGTTGTGGTATGTTATAAAGGGAATGTTCTATCTTTATTCAATAAAATATGCTTGAGAATTTAAAGCTTGCCGTCAGAAAACAGAAAAGACTGATCATTATTTTCTGCCTGACCATTTTTATCCCCTCCATCTCACTCAGCATCTTTGGCATCAGGGCCATACGAAACGAGCAATTCCGGCTGGCCAAGCAGATTGAGAATGAGCACAAAAGAGCGGCTGAATTATTGAAATCCCAGATAGGTTCTCAATTCGAAGAACTCGGGTCCATCCTTCAGAATCTGGTCCGGTCGCGCGCTTTTTTGCAAAGTGACGGGGCCGGCATAAAAAATCTGCTTCATACTCAACTCGCCGAACATCCTATGGTAGAGCAGGTATTTGTCGTATTTGGCAATGAAGAAACGTTATTTCCATTATTCCAGCCTGCATCTCAGAGAATTCCCTCTTTTTCCGGGCAGGCTTTAAAAGAAGTCTTACAGGTGAGACTGAAAAGAGCTGAGGCCTATGAATTCAAAGCAAGAAATTACAGAAGCGCTATCTCTCTGTATAGGAGGCTTGCTGATCAGTCTCAAGATAAAAACTTCAAGGCTCAGATGTTGGCCAACATTTCCCGATGTTTGATGAAGGCCGAAGACTATACCGGAGCCATCCAGAACTATCGGAGGATCTGTGAGGATTATCCTGAAAGCATTACATCCACCGGACTGCCTTTAGCCCTTGTCAGCAGACTACAAGCGGCAAGCTGTCTTCGGAAATTGGGAGAATATCAAAGCGCGCTGCAAAGTTACTTGGACCTGTACAAGGACATCCTTAGCATGCACTGGCACCTGAGTGAGGCCCAGTTTAAGACCTATGCTTCTCTTGTAGGGGATATCATCAGTGATCTTTTTTCAAAGAATCAACAAGACTTGCCTCTTGAAGATTATAAAAAAGAATTTGATCGATTGAAAAGCCTGCATCAAAAGAGACTCGAGCAATGGTTGGTTATCAAAGATATTAAACAGGAGATCATTCCCGAGCTTCGAAAGATGGAAGACCCATCCGTGTACCAGACAAATCCTCTCCAATATTCCAAGACCATAAAAGACAGGACTTTTTTGATATCTGCTGTCCAGATTCCAGATTCACCTGAGGAACATCCTGTCGGCATGCTGGGTGTTAAAGTCAGTGACCAATACTTACTAAATAATGTGCTGCCTGATACGATAAGGGATTTCCAATTCAGTGTCGAGTCTGATGTTGCCGTTTCTAATCTTCAGGGAAGAATTTTGTTTGGGCAGAAAAATCACTCAGCTGAGCTTGAAACAGTTAATGAATTTTTCGAAGATAATTTTCCTCCCTGGAGAATAGAGATTTTCCAAAGCGGAGGAGAAGCTTTGGGTGGATTGGACATTAAGCGCAGTTTTTATTTTTGGACCATCATCACTCTGGTTGTGGTTCTCATTTTTGGAGGTGTTCTTATCTCCAGGACCATTGCTCATGAGATGGTGGTTCTCAAGCTTAAATCTGATTTCGTCTCCTCTGTGTCCCATGAATTTAAAAGTCCCCTCACATCGATAAAGGCCTTAACTGATAGATTGCAGGAGGGTAAAGTTAAGGATTCAGAGAAGATGAAACAATATTTTTCTCTTATCACTCAAGATGTAGACAGATT
>JAUWNW010000179.1 GCA_030612445.1 Candidatus Aminicenantota bacterium | reverse complement strand
TCTTCAGCAGGCATTTCCTCCAATCTTCCTGAAATCTCCCGCAGGGCCTCAGCCCAACGGGAAGTGGAATCAGCCATCAGGGCAACATCATACCCCATGTCCCGGTAATACTCGGCTATGGTAATTTCTGTATAAATACTGGCTTCACGGGCAGCCAGGGGCATATCAGAGGTATTGGCAATAAGAATGGTCCGCTCCATCAAGGGGCGGTCCCTTTTCAAGTCCATGAGTTTGGAAAATTCCATGAGTACCCCGGTCATTTCATTTCCCCGTTCACCACAGCCAATATAGACAATCACATCTGCATCACACCATTTGGCCAACTGGTGCTGGGTGACGGTTTTCCCTGTTCCGAAACCGCCGGGGATTCCCGCAGCCCCCCCTTTGGCCATAGGGAAAAACGTATCAATTACCCTTTGACCGGTAATCAGGGGGGTGTCAGGAATCAAACGTCGAAGATAGGGCCTGGCCTGACGCACAGGCCAGCGTTGTAGCATGCTTATTTCTATAAGCCCTAAAGTAGTTTCTATATGAGCAATAGAGTCCTTTAAGTCATAAAGACCCTCTTTTTGGATGTATTCAATTTGTCCCGCAAGATGAGGCGGCAGGAGGATTCTATGCTCAAAAATCGGGGTTTCCCGAACAAGGCCAAGAATGTTTCCCGGCCCAACATAGTCACCCTCTTTCACCGCTGGGAGAGATGCTTAAAAATCGAAAAACAGGTGTTGTGAAACTAGGGAGCGTATTGCTTCCTCTTGCCGCTGAAAGATGGCTTCCAAACTATTATCATATAAAACTTTCCCATCGCATCTCACAGTAATGACTCCTCCTCGAATATCTCTATACTGTTGATCCGGGTAAATTTCCTTTCCTGTTTCTTTGACTATTTCTTCAATAAACGAAGTGGATAAAAGATAATAATCCCGTTCATTCACTTGTAGAATAAATTTTGATCCCTCCAAGGAGTTAAGACTTTGCAGGATGAGTTTTTTCATGAGGAAAGGATAATCCTGATGAAGATGCAAAGAGAAAAATTCTTTTTGAAGAGTTTCAAAATTTTTTTGGAAAATAGCTTCTTTTTGATGAATAATTTCCATTCGTGCCTGCAATTCGGCTTGAGAGACCATCTTGGCTTTTAGAAAAAAGGGTTCTGCCTGATTACGACAAGTTGTTTTTTGCTTTAACAGGTTAGCTTTTTCTTGTTGAGAACTTTCTCGAATACAGGCAGCCTCTTTTTCCGCTTTTCTTAAAACCGACTCTGCCTCCTGAAAAGCCTCTTCCATAATGACACTAATTAAAATTTCCGCATTATTTGACATTGCTCAATACCACCATCTTTCCTATACTTTAATGCCCAGGGCTGATACTACCAGTGACTCAACAGGGCCCTTTTCTGAGAGAAAACCATGCCGATCAGGAATCTCCAGAATTAAAGGCCCTCCTTTTTCATGCAGTATTTTATTTAAAAAGGGTCGTGCCTTTTGGGCTAATCTTTCAGTAATAAGAAATATCCCGATATCCGATCGATCCTTTACTTTTCTAAAGGTATTCAATATCTCTTTTTCTGAATCCGCAATAACACTCTCCACACCAACCAGAGAAAACCCGAGAGCTGTTTCTTTATCTGCAATCAAGAAAAACTCCATTCTTGCTTATACCTTTCCTAAAATCATGATAGCGATGATTAATCGAGCTGCTGAAGATTCACTTTTTGCGGCATTTCCAATTTTTCAAAATAAGCGCTTCTTAAGGCTTTGTCTATTTTTTCCCGGTCCTTGCGTGATCCAAAAATAAAGGCTAAACGCCTTTTATCTATTGAAATAGAGGGAATGAGAACATGGTAAATATTCGACAAGCTTAACTGCAATCTCTCCAGGTTTCCCCCGGGGATAAGCCCAATCGCCGGATACAGATATCTACATTTTTGAAAACTATCAAGATCAAGCCCCACTTTAGAAAAAATCTCCGCCTGTTTTAGTGATTTTTGTTTTTCCTCCTTCTCTTTCACAGGGGCCTCTATAGCTTTTATCAAAGAGAAAATCTGTTCTTCTAATTGCTGTATCTGTTGATCTATTTCAAAAATATCTTTTTGAGGGACCATCTTTTCAGCTTCAGTATCCGGAGTTATTTCTTCTTCATGATCAACCCCTAATACTTTAAAGAGCTTTTCTAATCGAGTTTTCATTTCATAGAATTTGGGCTGTAGATTATTCTCAGTATGCAATCCTGCATCAATTTGCCCAAGGCGGTTTTTTCGAATATTCATTAAGTGAAGTTTTTTTAAATCAGCAAGAATAGAAGTGGTTTTGGCCACATATTCCTGCGATACCTGAAAATCTATTTTGGCCATTTTGGCTGGTGTAAACATGACAAATCTCTCCTCAACCCTAAAATGTATAAAATTAATTTTTTTTTTAAAAAAATTCCACAATGCTGCCTAATACCGGGGATATAATAGGGGGAAATTTTCCCCTATTATGGCTGGGAATTTTTTATTTATCTCTTTTAGAGGCAATGCAATCTTAAGGTGTCAGTCAAATATTTACACTCGATTGTTTGAAAGAAAAACTGCAAAAGTAATCCTTTAATTCCTCTTGGGAGAGGTTTAACTTTTTTGCCTCTGTAAGACTGATTAAATTTTTTACTTCTATTTCCTTAAACAATAGATAATCCAGTAGGGTACCCAATTGGAAAGGAAATTTTTTCCAATTTTTCCTGGCCTCATTAAGCTCAAAACTTAAAAGCTTAACATAGCATTTTTCAGGGTCCTTTATATCTTGTAACAAGTCCTTATAGGGTGTTCCCTTTAAATTATCCACCATATCCTTACAATCAATCGCATAGGCTAATTTTAACCTGACCTCGGAAGAGAGATAAAAACCGTGCAATAGACTATAATTAAGAATTTCCTCAGGTGAAAAATTATAGATATCTTTAAAGCGAAACATCCAAATTATATTTAAGGCATCATACTGTATACCCAGTAATTGTCTGGCGATAATTCGATCTGTCCGGCTCAGAGAGGAGACGATCTGCCATAAATTACTGTAATACCCCAGATCAAGGGCCATCTCCAGGGGAAAGGTTTCTCTTTCCTCATCAAAGCGATATTTCGAATTTTCTAAATGCTCGTAATACCAGGTCCCGCGGACCTTATCAATAATTTCTTCAAGGTCTTTTGCTTGAAGTAACTCATTGGCCTGAAAATTCTTAAACCCATTGACCGGGAGAAGGAGATAATCCCAATTTTTACCAAGTCTGGATTTTTCCCTGCAGATTATTCGTAGAATAAGTTTAAGGTTTTCCATTTCATATTTCTGATATAAATGCTGAACCAATCTCTTTCTTTTTCCGGATAGCATCTTAATCAGTTTCTCGTATATAGTAAAAAGGTCCTTATAATAGAGGTGAATGAGCCCATCAAAAGAGGTAGGGATAGAGGAAAATTTTTTTCCAAAAGAAGTTTTTTTGAGATATCCGGCTATGCCTTTTGCACCCGACACTTTGGCCAGGTTTTCATAGTCTTGTGCTTTTAGAAGTGCGCTTTTTAAAGAACGCACTTTAGCATTAATATAAGAATATTGAAAAGCGGCTTTTAACATTTAATATTTCCCGACATATGATACATTCATACTAAAAATGAAAAGTGCAAAACGAAAAAGTCAAAAATGAAAAGTCAATATAGTGGATGATTTATTGTTAACCCATTCTGCATATGGCCTTTTCACTTACCTTCACTTTTTACGAGATCATCAAATATGATTTTTCTTAAAATATTCATTAATTGTTTTTGTTGCAGCAGGGCCCTCATTTTTAATTTTTCTTTTCTTTCCTCTTTCTCTGCCATGATTCCGGCTACTTCTTTTTCTCCCTCAGCAATATATTCTTTCTCAATAGCAACTCTCTTTTTTTGTAAATCCTCTTTAGTCTCTGCAATGAGAATGTTTGCCTCCATCCTGCTTTGCTGAATGATTTGATTGCCTCTTTCCTTGGCTTCCTCTAAAACCTTGCAGGCATTTTTATCTGCTGTGAGAATTTTTTCAATAGTACTGTTTTCTCCAATATCCTGCATCACTTACCCCTGTTGAAATTATGGAAATTGCTTTTTTATAGACTGATAGTTATATAGTTATAAGCTCTGTAATATTCTGTTATCAAAAAGCAAGATTAATGCCTTTGTCATAAATTTTAAGCATCTTTTAAGTCATTGAAAAATTATAAATTAACTTATTTTTCTTTTTTGAATTATATTAAGAATAGAAAAATATATGGAGTCACAACTCTTTGATATGAGGTAATTATGTTGAAATTTAAGAAAGTATGGGAAACATAAAAATTATGATAAAAATCATAAATTTTATATTTGATAATCCTATAAATAGTATCTTTTTTTCTGAAAACACATTCTCTACTTCAAAGCGCAACTGATGAAATAGGGAACCTTCAGGAAGAGAACCATTATTATGGAAAAGGCTCAGCACTAAATTCTTAAAATAGCATTCGCTAAGGTTGCCGTTTCTATGGCTTTTTATATAATCATTTCCTTGTCCCGGATGGCCACCCAAAATCCCCCACTTATGGCCATTTCAAAATCCCCCACCAGACCTTCATAAATGAAAGTAACGGATATTCAGGTATTTAGCAGAAAATAAGGCGACAGAGCGTTAATACTCGACTTTGGCCATTTTTAAACAAAACTCTTTCGCTTAAGTTATTGAAATAATTAAATATAGTCTGGAATGGTATCATTTGTACCCCCAATATAAATGGAGGTGATTTGTTATAATTGCAAATCACCTAAGCTAACTCCTTGATTTTCCATGGAGCAGGAAAGTGCCAAAATGGCCAAAGTGGAG